>NZ_JACSMV010000011.1:0-88045 GCF_018618835.1 Exiguobacterium sp. s145
ACTTGCATGTATTAGGCACGCCGCCAGCGTTCGTCCTGAGCCAGGATCAAACTCTCCATAAAGTGTTTGACTTGCTCGTTTTTGTGACCGGAGTCACGTTGACGAAGCTTGCGCTTCATTCATTGTTTGTATCCGAAGATACGTTTTTTGCCTCATCGTTCAGTTTTCAAAGTTCGTCGTGTCGTTTTCAGCGACTTTAATAAGATATCACGGAATAACTTATGCGTCAACCGTTTTTTTCTTGTTTTTTTCATCGCGTCAATGGCGTGTGCCTGTCGACATCTATTAATATACTATCTCGAGATAATAACGTCAATGCTTTTTCTTAATTTTTCTTTTCATTATTTTTTTCTTCTATATATGCTGGTTCTATATTTATTAAAAAAAAAAAAACAAAAAAACCGGTCTATCACACGACCGGTTCGTATGTCACGAGTTCCACACCAAGTCCTTTTGTCCGTTGATACGAAATTCGGATCAATCCTTTCCGAATGAAAAAATCAACCAGGCTCCCTAAATCAACCTTCAATTCTGTCAGACGACTTTCTTCCATCAACTCATGCATCGTCCAAGGACGATCCCGCTCTCGCATGACTTCAAATAAGTATTTACCACCAGACAAGACTTTTGACTGCAACAGATGTTCTAATCCGATTAACGCCAAGTGAATCCGTTGTTCCAATGTTTCTTCACTCAACAGAAGTTGTTCATATAACTTATAGACATCCGGATCGTCCAACCGGGCCTGTTCCCAAACGACGACTTCCGGATGCGCTCCCTTTTCGAGAACGGAAAGCCGGGCCAGATGATGCAATGCATGATGGACATGCGTATAAGCATCATAATAATTACCGCGGCTGAATAGATTCCGTCCATCCTGAAAACGACGCAGTAATTTAGCGAATGACAACGACATCTGTAAGCAGCGTTCCGTCTCCGGGAAGTTGCGTAATTGTTTTTTCAAATCCGTTAAGTAATCATTCCGTTCAAAAATGATGGTTCCTTCCGACACCCAATGGACGGCCCGGCGATTTGCATTTAAGATTAACCAACGGGAGAGGACTTGTTCATGCACAAGATGTAATGAAACCCGCAATGTATTCAATCGATAATGCTTAACGGTCCACTCGACGGAAGGATCTCGTGTAATGACTAAAAGTAAAACATCAAATTGATCGGTTAAAGAGTCTCTCGGTTGTCTTTTCTCAACGGCGATGATTCCCTGTGTCTCCGGATAAGCCGCATATTCTGAATAAATTGTTCGTGTTGCCTGTTCCATTTCCTTCTCACCCTTCTCTACTCCGTACTCGTTACTCTGATCATTCGTCCGTTACCATTTTCGACAAAAAATCAATCGTTCCTGCTTCTGACTCGATCCCACAATATGCTAGACTGGCTACAGGGGGAATTCATGTGAAAAAACAACGTAAGAATAAAATAAACCGGGCCCGTAACTTGGCAATGTTCCTCGTATTCGGCGGAATGCTTGTCATGTATGGCGGTCTTTTGTTAAAACAATTCGAAATCATCATGGTCATCCTAATGCTTGTCGGGTTTGTCATGGTCCTTGCCAGCACAGCGCTCTATTTCCTGATCGGACTTACTTCGACGAAAGCTGCCGTCGTCACCTGCCCGAATTGCGGTAAAGAAACGAAAGTCCTCGGACGCGTTGATTTATGTATGCACTGCGACGAACCTCTGACGATGGATCGTAACCTTGAAGGAAAAGAATTCGATGAAAAGTACAACAAACACAGTAAACGAGCTCCCCGTTAAAAGGAAGCTCGTTTTTTTAATGCACGTTCGATTGGCAATCCGGGCAAGTCCCGTAAACCTCAAGACGGTGGCGGTCTACTTTAAAGCCTGTTAAATGCGCCGCAACAGTCTCGACGTCATCCAGGACAGGGTAATTGAAGTCGACGATTTTTCCGCATCCTTCGCAAATCATATGGTAATGACGCGTCGTGACGAAGTCAAAACGACTGGAAGCATCTCCATAATTCATCTCTTCTACGATTCCTTTTTCACGGAAGACCCGTAGATTATTATAAACTGTCGCCACACTCATATTTGGAAAACGATGTTCGAGCGCACGATAAATTTCATCTGCTGTCGGATGTGTATGTCCCGTCGTTAAATATTCCAAAATCGCATGACGTTGTGGTGTCATCCGAACGCCTGATTCACGTAAAGAGCGTACTGCATCATCTAGCATCTCGTTCGCCACGTCATCCCCTCATTTCTATCTTTCATTGATTATTAGATTGTAATCTTTATAATTAGTCTACCTACATTCTTCCTTTCCGTCAACGGCTCTGCTCTACGTTTGACGGACATGATACAATCATATCGTGATATTTTTCACGTATCAATGATTGGAGGAATCATCATGTCAACTCATACAAAACGTCCTACTTCGGAATCCTTATATGAAGTGGCCCAAAAATGTATCGTCGGAGGTGTGAACAGCCCATCCCGCTCGTATAAAGCAGTCGGAGGCGGTGCGCCCGTCTATATGGAACGAGGAGAAGGAGCTTACTTCTATGATGTCGACGGCAACCGTTACATCGATTACTTAGCAGCTTACGGTCCGATCATTACCGGTCACGGGCATCCACATATTACGGAAGCGATCACGAATGCTTCACGCAACGGGTTATTATACGGTACACCTCATCGCCTAGAAATCGACTTTGCCCATAAACTGCAACAGGCGATTCCATCGTTAGAGAAAGTCCGGTTCACAAACTCAGGGACGGAAGCCGTCATGACGACGATCCGTGTCGCCCGTGCTTATACAGGACGTGAACTCGTCGTGAAATTCAGCGGCTGTTATCACGGTCACTCAGACTTGATGCTGATTGCAGCAGGAAGCGGTCCGGCAACACTCGGTTCACCCGATTCAGCCGGTGTGACGAAAGCAACAGCAAAAGAGGTCATTACGACACCGTTCAATGATATTGAATCTTATCGTCAAATCATGGCAGAATGGGGCGATCAGGTCGCCTGCGTTCTCGTCGAACCGATTGTCGGGAACTTCGGCATCGTCGAACCGCAACCCGGGTTCCTCGAGGCCATCAACGAAATTACGCATGAACACGGCGCACTCGTCATCTATGATGAAGTCATCACGGCTTTCCGATTTACGTACGGCAGTGCCCAAGAACTTCTGAACATCCGCCCGGACATGACGGCACTCGGAAAAATCATCGGTGGCGGTCTCCCGATCGGTGCCTACGGTGGACGCCAGGATATCATGGAACACGTCGCTCCGCTTGGTCCGGCGTATCAAGCAGGTACGATGGCCGGAAACCCAGCTTCGATGGCAGCCGGTATTGCCTGCCTCGAATTACTCGAACAGCCGGGTGTGTATGAAGAGTTCGACCGCCTCGGTGCTAAACTCGAACAAGGCATTTTAAAAGCTGCCGATACACATGGCGTCACGATCACAATCAACCGTCTCAAAGGTGCATTGACGGTCTACTTCACGGATGAAACGGTCGTCGACTATTTGGGTGCCGAACGTGCCGACAGTGAAATGTTCGGCCGGTTCTTCAAATTAATGCTCGAACAAGGCGTCAACCTTGCGCCTTCGAAATACGAAGCCTGGTTCTTGACAACGGCTCACACGGAAGCAGACATCGACGAAACAATCGTTGCTGTCAACCGTGCGTTTGCCCAACTGTAAGTCAGTCCTTCATAACAAAAAGGCTGTTCCGTTTTTCGCGGAACAGCCTTTTTTTATTCAACCAGCTCGAGGTTTTGAATCGCATACAGTTCAAAATAAGCGCCGCGTTTTCGCATCAGTTCTTCGTGACGTCCCATTTCCGTGATTTGACCGTTTTCAATGACAACGATCTTATCGGCATCGGTGATCGTCGAAAGACGATGGGCAACGGTAAACGTCGTCCGTCCTTTCGCAAGACGCGCAAGCGAGTCCTGAATCATCGATTCACTTTCGAGATCCAGGGCACTCGTCGCTTCATCCAAAATTAAAATCGGTGGATTTTTAAGGAAGACCCGGGCAATTGCCAAACGCTGTTTTTGACCGCCTGATAATTTGACCCCCCGTTCGCCGACCGGTGTTTTATAACCGTCCGCCAGTCGTTCGATGAACTCATGGGCATTGGCCGCCTTCGCTGCCGCGACCACCTCTTCATCCGTCGCCTCGGGATTCCCCATCTTAATGTTCATTTCGACCGATTCACTGAACAGAATCGATTCCTGCATGACCATTCCGATTTGATCGCGTAAACCACGTAACTTCAAATCACGAATATCGACTCCATCAAGCGTGATCCGCCCGGACGACACATCGTAAAATCTAGGAATCAGACTGACAAGCGTGGATTTCCCGCCGCCCGACATCCCGACGAAGGCAATCCGTTCTCCCGCCTGTACATCGAGCGTCAACCGGTCAATCGCCCGTTCGCCGCCTTCTTCGTAGGAGAAGCTGATATTTTCAAACTGGACGTTCCCTTTGACATGAACCGGATTTTTCGCATTGGCTTTTTCCGTAATATCATAGGGTTCGTCCAAAAACTCAAACATCCGGTCCATCGAGGCAATCGACTGCGTCAATGTCGTCGACGAGTTGACAAGACGACCGAGCGGCGCGTACAGGCGATCGATATAGGCGATGAAGGCGACCATCGTGCCGAGTGATTCCTGACCGTTCAGCACAAGGAAAGCCGCTGCGCCGAAAATCAGAATCGGGGCAAAATCGGTAATCGTCGAGACGACGACGTACGTCCGGGCATTCCAGTTCGTTTGACGTAATGCTGCCGTCAAGAAGCCATCGTTTTGTTTCTTGAACGCCTGATTTTCATGGGGTTCAAGCGCAAAACTGCGAATGACCGCCATTCCGTTGACCCGCTCCGTCAAGTGCCCCTGCAGTTCAGCAAGTGCCGCCGAACGGTCACGTGTCAGACTGCGGAGTCGTCCATAAAAGAACTTGACCGCGAGTGCATAAAACGGCAACGGAATGATCGCAACGAGCGTCAGCTTCGGATCGATTGTCCACATGATAGCAATCGCTATCAAAATCGTAATCATGTCGAGCCATAAGTTCATCAACCCGGTAACAACAAAATCCTTTGTCTGTTCGACATCGTTGATGATCCGGGAGATGACTTCCCCGGTCTTCGTGTTCGAATAAAAGCGGAGTGACAGCTTCTGGACATGATCAAACAGCCGGTTCCGGACATCAAACAAAATTTTTGATGCCGACCACTGGGCCAAATACTGCCGGATGTATTCAAGCGGCGGTTTGATGACGAGAAAAACGAAGAATCCGGCGCCGATCAAATAGGCAAGTTCTTTACTGCGTTCCGCGAGCGGAACCGTTTGATTATCGAGCAGATTGTCGATGATGTACTTGTAGAGAAGCGGCAATCCGAGCGGAATCGAAAACTTGATGATCCCGACGAATACCGTCAAAAGAATTTGTTTTTTATACGGTTTGACGAATTCCATGTACCGTCTGATGGAACCCTTCTTTTTTAACTGTTTTCGCTTTGCTTTACCCATGTGTTCCCCTTCTTTCCACTAAAAAAAGACGATGGCGAACCATCATCTCCGATACCTTGTTTCGTATTCACGATACCACGTTTCAACGAATGCCGGGTTAAACGGACCCTTGCGACTGCGGATCCATTGAATCAAAATCTGAACGTTGTCTTTCAGAATACGATCAATCGCTTTCGGATAGTTCATCTCCCGGCGGTGTTTCTCGTACTCATCCTCATCCAAAATCATGTAAGACATGTCCGGATAGACTTTGATATCTAAATCATAATCAATGTACTTGACTGCTCGATCCTTTTCATCAAACGTCGAAGGTGAACCCAAGTTGCAGTAATAGTAGATACCGTCTTCACGAATCATACAGATTACATTAAACCAAAGTTCTGTCGAAAAATAACAAATCGCGGGTTCTCGTGTCCGCCACTGACGACCATCCGATTCACTGACCATGATCCGGTCATTGAATCCAATCAATTCTTCTTCCGTCGATTTAAGCACGAGCGTTTCTTCCCAAACTCTGTGTAAGCTGCCGTTATGTTTGAAACTTTGAATCTCAATCTTGCTACTTTCTTTTGGGAATCGACTCATGTGCTACTCCTTTCTGAAGCTTTTTATTCAGTTTTTTCAATACTCTCGTGCTTATTATACCCATTTTCAGAACACATGAAAAACGAAAGGCTACTTTTTCAGGAAAATGACTGGTATTTAACTTGAAAAATGATGTAAAATCGCCTGTTTCCGTTGCTGAAACATCGGTTTCAAAATAAATAAATCCACCAGTACTTTCGGTAAATACGATTTATAAATTAAGTCATCAATCATATAGACACCGTCCGGGCGCTCTTCGACACGGTGTGTATGACACCACGCAGAGAAAGGAAACGGTACCTTCACTCCGACGTCAACAAATGCATCTTTGCCGACCATCGGGATGATCGAATCCCATTTTACAAAAAACGGTGGAACACCGACCTTCAGCTGAATTGTATTGCCGGCATATGTCCGGGTGTCCCCGATGGTCTGCACTTTCGGAAACGTCGTCATTCCCGTCAAGGCTTTGGCATCACTTAAAAAGAACCAGGCTTGGTCTTTTGTCGCCGGCACTTTCGTTTCTGAATAAAAACGATTCATCAGAGTTCCTCCTTTAATAGGCGATCAATCTTCATTTGGGCGACCGAAATCGGTTGCTTGTCATATGTCTGTTCATCCATCAGAACGGTTCCTTCCGGTTGTGTCGCAACACGATAAACCGTAATATCCCATATCCGGTGCGAAAAGATGTGTTTTACACTGCCGATTTGCATTCCGGGTTGCTCTTCCGTCGATTCCACTAACGGATACTGCCACATGCCGGCCAACAGTCCCGTTTCCGGACGTTGCATGACGGCGACTTGTCCGTTTTCTTCATAGACCAATGCATCGTACCGGATCGTCTGTGTTTTACCTTTTTTTGTTTTGACAGGCAATTCCGCCTGAACCGAGCGGTCGTAAGCAAAACAGACATCATTGACCGGACACAGTCCGCACATCGGTGATTTCGGTGTACAGACCATTGCACCGAGTTCCATCAACCCTTGATTGAAGCTTGACGGATCCGCATGATCAATCAATTCATGAACGGCCGCTTCAAAGACTTTTCGTGTTTTCGGTGCGGCAATGTCGTCATAAATTCCGAGGACACGCGATAAGACACGCATGACGTTCCCGTCGACGGCAGGCTCCGGGTGGCCGTAGGCAATTGAGAGAACCGCACCGGTCGTATAGGGACCGACTCCCCGTAAACTTTCAAACCGTTCTTTTTCATCCGGTACGATCCCGTCATATTTTTCAACAACTTCCTGAACTGCGATTTGAAGGTTCTTAACCCGGGAATAGTACCCTAAGCCTTCCCAATATTTTAAGACTTCACTTTGGTCGGCCGACGCCAAATCGTGGGGTGTCGGAAACCGTTCCGTAAACCGCTGGTAATATGGAATCACTGTATCGACCCGTGTTTGTTGCAGCATGATTTCACTGATCCAGATATGATAAGGATTTTTGGTTTCACGCCACGGTAACTGTCGTTGTTCCCGCAAGAACCACTGCACCAATTCCGTCGTAAAATGCTGTTTATTAAAGTTTCTGAAATATTCTGTGACAAGAGTCAAAATATTACCTCTTTTCTGTTTGATACGTTATAGTAAGTTCAATTAACCTTAAAAATTAAAATCAATTTACGTTTATTATGATTTCGAATACTTTGATAGAGGAGCGAATTTGCATTGGATACTGGGACGCATATCGGAATGGGACTTTGCCTCGCCGCCATTTCCACACTTGAACCGGATATCGCAGCAAGCGCTACGCTGTTTGCGGCTGTTACGGCTACGGCGTTGGTCGGTTCCCATGCTCCAGACTTTGATACTGTATTTAAATTTAAAGGCAACAGTGCCTACCTGAGACAGCACCGTGGTAAATCCCACGGTCTGATCGCCTTGATTGCCTGGCCGTTGTTACTATCGATCGTCATCGGCGCCCTGTTCGGCGTTCCGCCTACTTCATTATGGCTGATGGCACAGATTGCTGTCGCCCTTCATGTCTTCGTCGATCTGTTTAATGCTTACGGCACGCAGGCGCTTCATCCCTTTAAGAAAACCTGGATTGGTTGGGGCGTCATCAATACATTTGACCCTTACCTGTTCACGATGTATTACGGGGCGTTCGGCATTTGGCTGTTGACCCGTGCCACGATGGTCATTTTCCCGATTTTGATTGCGATCGTCATCATCTATTATGCGGTTCAATTTAAGTTGCGTAACGATGCTTTGGCGACGGCCGCTCGTTATTACGGCGGAGCACACAAGCTATTCATTTCTCCCGGCATGAAATGGGATGAGTGGCATGTCGCAGCACGTCTTCGAAATGAATATGCGGTCGTCAAGATTAATTCCGGAACAGTCGTCGAGTGCGGTAATTTCCGGATCAAAAATGAACCGCATGGGGATGAATTGTATGACATCGTCAAGGAGAACGCGGATCTACAGGCGTTCCTTGAATTTTCAAAAATTCATACGTATACGGTTTCCCGAAAAGACGGAATCGTCGAATACCGGTTCACGAACTTACGTTATTTCACGAAAGAAGTCTATCCGTTCGTCGCGGTCGTCCGGATTGATGCAACGTCACGCCAAATTGTCAGTTCCTATACAGGATGGGTTTTCAGCGAACGGACGTTGCAAAAAAAATTGTTTGTACCTGCATTATAAAAAAAGGACTCGCCATGTTCGGAAAAGTTTCTTTTCCGAACCGCGAGTTCTTTTTTAATTGATTGACTGATCGTCGCGCCCAATCATCAAATGCTTGAACTTCTCGTTTGTTGTATTAAAACGGTGAAGCATCGGACCATGTTGCTTGATTTGTTGCTGAACGAAACGAACGGCAACTGCCTCACCCTGATATTTTTCTCCCGCCTTTGCAAGTGTCGCTTCGAAATCTTCCCATAAGACTTCGACCCACGTCAAGGCTTCAAGCGGCGTCAATGTCTCATTGACTTTTTGTAATTCTTCCGCCAATTCGTTTAATGCTTCTGTACGATTTTGATCCATCTTCATTCCTCCTCTTCCTGAATCAATGCGAGCGGAATCGCCACTTCGTTGACCGTTCCCTCAAAATGTCCCCAGCCCATCACACCGTTGACGAAATGCAGTTCAAATCGTGTCTCTTCTCCATCAATCCGGTAAAAGCGACCCGTCTCAAACCGGCTTGTGTCGACGAGATAACTTTGGGCAATCGCAATCTTGCGGATAATCACCTCGACTTCACTCATGTTCCCGTGTTGCTCCGCTTTACGTTTTTGCTCATTCAATTTCGTCACGAGCATCTCTAATTCATATTTTGATAACTGGCTCATACGTGTCTCCATAAAAAAACTCCCCCTCTTCGTCATTAGTATATACGAAAAGGAGAAGAAAAATGATGGAGTTAGCTTGATTTCAATTCGAGATTGCGTTTACTTTGCAACGCATACATTTTGGCATAGATTTTTTGTTTTTTGAGTAACTCTTCATGCGTTCCGCGTTCGGATATCCGTCCATGGTCGAGGACGATGATTTCGTCGGCGTCTTTGATCGTTGACAAACGGTGGGCAATGATGAAGGTCGTGCGCCCTTTCGTCAACGTCAATAAGGCATCCTGAATCATCGCTTCCGTCTCCGAATCGACGCTCGCCGTCGCTTCATCGAGAACTAAAATGGCCGGATCAAACGCCAAAGCCCGGGCAAAACTGATCAACTGCCGTTCGCCGGCAGACAAGGTCGCGCCTTTTTCGATGACGGGTTCATCAAGACCTTTAGGAAGACGGTCGATGAACCGGTCTGCCCCAACGGCGACGATCGCTTCCCGAATACGTTCCTCGGAAATCATCGGATTGCCGAGCGTGATGTTCGAACGGATTGTTCCCGTGAACAAAAACGGATCCTGCAGGACGATGCCCATATGATCGCGGACCGCCTGTTTCGGCAGTGACGTGACATCCTGTCCGTCAATCAACAATTGACCGGATGACGGATCATAAAAGCGCATCAGTAAATTCATGATTGAACTTTTCCCGCTGCCCGTATGTCCGACGAGAGCGATTGTCGCTCCGGGACGGGCGTCAATTTCGATGTCCTGTAAGACAGGATGACCCGGATCATAGCTGAAACCGACCTGCTTGAACTCCACACGTCCGGCGAAACGGGGTAAACGTCCTTTTCCGACATCTTCTCCCTTTTCGTCGAGCAGTTGGAACATCCGGTCTGCTGAAACGAGTGCTTGTTGCAACGGCGACAACTGATTCATGATTTGTGTGACCGGTTCAAAGAGACGTGACACATAATCGATGTAGGCATATAAAATCCCGAGCGATAAAAAGGTTCCGTCGGTCAGGCTTTTACCCGCCACGACCCAGATCAATAAGGCCAGCGTCAGGTTTTTCAGGAAATACGATAAGTTATGCGACATCAAGGCATCAAGCCGCAACAACTTCGAACGGGTTTGATAATTCTCTTCATTTTTTTGTTCAAATTCCGCCAACACTTCTTTTTCCCGCGCATACGCTTGAATGATCGGCATCGTTTGAATGTTCTCGTTTAACTGACCATTCATATCTGCGACAAGCGACCGGACCTTGAAGTTATTTTCCGTTGCAAGTTTCTGGAACAGCTGAATCCAGAAGTAGACGATCGGAATAATCAACAGCGAAACGAGTCCGAGACGGACATCGAGGAAAAACATCGCCACTAAAATTCCGGCCATCGTAATCAACCCTGAAAAGACGCGTGCGAGCACACCCAAGTACAAATCACGGATTGTTTCCGTATCGTTTGTGACACGACTGACAATCTTTCCGATCGGTGTCTGGTCAAAATAGCGGACCGGTAACCGTTGTAAATGTGTAAAGACATCGAGCCGCATCCGTTTGACGATTTTATGCGCCGACCGCTGAAGCAGGATTTGTTGGACCCAGTTCAAACCGGCCGCGATTAACAGCAGGACGATATACAGCAAGGACAGCCAGCCGACCGCTTTTAAGTCAGAGGCATAAAAATCATATACCTGTCCTTGCGTCAGCTTCTTGACGCCCGAATAACGAAACGTTTCTTCCCCACGCGTGACGGTTAACGTTCCACCGGTCACGTTGCGTTCTCCTCCGCTGACGACTTGTTCGGGCACAAAATAATAACCGCTCTTCGATTGAACAACTGAAATCGCTTGAATGACATCGGAAGACGGCACATCCTGCTTCTTCGCAAACTGGCGCCCGTCATACTCGACCCTTCCTCCGTCCTTCACTTCAACCCAATCCTTTTCAATCGCAACAATATGTTCATCGATGATGACTTTCGCAATATATGGTCCGGTCAATTCTGCTCCGACTGCCAGAATCAAGAGAAATAATCCGAGGAAAATTGCTTGTTTTTCATACATCGCATAACGAACAAGTGATCGAATCGTCGTTTTCCGACGAACGGGATCTAATAGATATAATTCTTCTTCCTTCACGTTCGACACCTCCTACCTTACGTTTCTTCACTTTGCCGTTCGAATTGTTCGGCGTACCACCCTTTATGATCCATCAACTGTTCGTGCGTACCCCGTTCTGTCACTTGACCGTCCTGCAAGACAAGAATTTCGTCCGCATGGGCAACGGCAGACAGACGGTGTGCGACAATCAATGTCGTCGCCTGCTCCCGATTGGTTCGAATCGCTTCAATGATATGCGACTCGGTTTTTGCATCGACCGCAGACAACGAATCGTCGAGCAATAATAATTTCGGTTTTTTCAACATCGCCCGGGCAATCGACAGCCGTTGCTTCTGACCGCCGGATAACGTGACACCACGTTCACCGACCAACGTCTCAAGACCTTGATCGAGCATGGTAATGTCCGTTGTGAATGACGCCAGACGAATTGCTTCCTGCAGTTCGGCTTCCGTTGCCGTTCCGGCGCCAAAGAGGATGTTATCCCGCACTGTTTTCGAGAACAAAAGGTGTTCCTGCGAAACATAACCCGTCCATCCCCGGACCGTTTCCAAAGCGACGTCTTCATAGGGAACACCGTTGACTTGCAGCATATGACGGTCAAGTGGATATTCGCGTAAAAATTGGCGAAGCAACGTCGTTTTCCCGGCACCGGTCGGACCGACAATCCCGATTGTCTTTCCTTGTTCGATCGTCACGTTGATGCCGCGCAATGCGGGCTGTTTCGTTCCCGGGTACGTAAACGTCAAATCCGATAAGACAATCGTTTCAGGAGTAGTAATCTCTACGACAGGAGTCGATGAAATCAACGGTTTGACCCGCATCGTCGCCTGAAGACGATCGAGACTCGCTGTTCCGCGCTGGATGACGTTGATCAGCTCTCCGAACGCATACATCGGCCAAATCAACATTCCGAGATAAATATTGAAGGCGACGAGTTGTCCAAGCGTAATATCGTTCGTAAAGACGAGGTACGTCCCGAACGATAGACCGATCAAATAACTGATTCCGACGAGTAATTTAATAATCGGCTCGAACAAGACATCAATTTTTGCGACATGCATGTTTTTATCAAATACATCCGTCGTGACATCATCAAATTTTTTAACATCGATGTCTTCCTGAACGAATGAACGAATGACCCGCAGTCCGGAAATCGACTCCACGACTTGATCATTCATCGTGCCAAAGGCATCCTGTGCTGTCATGAAGCGGCCGTGGATCTGACTGCCGAGTTTATTCATCGCGTACGCAAGAATGGGCATCGGCAATAAGGCGGCAAGCGTCAGTTTCCAATCGATCGCTACTCCCATGACGACAAGTGTAATGGCCGTCATATTCAGCGAGTCAACGAGCGTCAGGACACCAAAACCGGCTGTCCGTTCGACCGCTTTCAAATCATTGGTCGCAAGCGCCATTAAATCCCCTGTGCGGTTACGTTGATAAAAGGTCGGGGTTAACTTTAATAAATGCGTAAAAAATTGACTTCGTAATGTCCGTTCGAGTAAAAAGGCTGTTCCGAATAATTTCGCAAGCCATAAATACGTCAGAATAAAGGACATAATGGAAATAACGGTCAGCCCGACCACATACTGAATCAATGTCGTCCGATCCATGGATCCGGAACGCAGTCCGTCAATCACCTTTCCGATCAACCATGGTGGTGTCAAGTCGATGAAGCCGGTCACAATCAGCAATAACACGGCAATCAAATATGATTTTTTATGTTCCTTCAGAAACCAGCTGAGTTGGCGAAACAATCGCACGATGGTTCCCCCCTTTGTCGTTCATAATGGTGTTACGTTGTTTCCAAGCACGCAAAAAAGGCAGACGGATTTCCGGAGCAGTCCGAGAATCCATCTGCCTTTCTAAAGACGATGTGAATCGACGATATGGTCTGCGTGCTCGGGGAACGGATTCCCTGTCAATCGCACACTGAAAATAGTGTTTATACGAGTTCGAGAGTCTCCGCCATATTCAGCTGTTTGATAAGTGCGTTTACAATTGGCTGTTTCATTTGACGGTTCCTCCTTTTCTTAATCTGAGCGTAGAATAGCATAATTATCGAACAATTGTCAATTTTGTGTCTAATCTTTTAAAATGAAGACGAAACTTATATTCCGTCCGCTTCTTCCTGCTTGACCTGTTCGATCACTTCCGACACGAGTGCATACGGAAATCCTTTTCGAACTAACGCCTGTTGCGTTTTCTGCACTCGGGCGAACGGTTCCAGATTCCGATACTTCGGATAGTATTTCCGCGCTTGGTATAAAGCAGCCGATTCTTCCGTCTCTGCTTCGACTTCTTCAAATACGAGTTGAATCCCCTGTTTTGAAACCTCTGATGAGAATCCGCGTTGCATCAATGTTTGTTGCAGTTTTTGTTTCAGTTCCCGAACCGACCGGCGGGCAAGTTCTTTTTGTTTTTGCTGGAGAAATTTCAATACCTTTTCTAGTTCCTCTTCTTCCGTAAATGATTCCAGCGCTTGATCAATGTACGTTTTGTTCACTTTCAGCGCTTCTAAATCACGCCGGATTTTTCCGGGTCCCTGCGGTGTCGTTGCTTTTTTTGTCGCTGTATACGCCTCGGCAAACTGTTGATCGTTTAAATATTTTTGGTCGGTCAATCGTTTGATGGCATGCTTGACGGCATGTTCCGGTGTCTCTTTTTCCATCAAGTATGCTTCGACTTCGCTCGTCGCCCGCATTCGGTATGATAAATGATTGAGTGATAAACGGTATGCTTTTTGCTGTTCTTCCGCTGTCAGTACTTCTTTGACGAAATCATCGTCAAGCTCCTTGTCCCGTTGCAGGTTATACTTGATCAAAATATCGGCATCGACGGCAAAGGCATATTCTTCCTTACCTTCACGTTCAATATAGATATTGAAGCGCTCCGTATTTTTCTTTTGGGTCGAAATCCGTGTGATTTTCAAGTCGGTTCCTCCTTTTTTTATCTTCTCTTGCAACGATAACATGTTGAATCAGGTTTGAGTGAAACAGAGAAACGGGAACATATGTACAAGTATTACTACAGACAGGACGAGAGGATGATTCACGCCATGAAAATCGCGATTACAGGCGGAACCGGAATGATTGGACAGGCACTAACGAAACGATTACTTAACGAAGGCCATCAAATTGTTATTTTAACCCGTTCACCGAAAGCTGCGGCGGGAGCCGTCAGCTACGTTGAATGGTTGACGGATAAAGCAACACCGGAGCAAGAACTGAATGATGTGGATGCCTTCATCCACCTGGCAGGTGCTTCGATCAATGAAGGACGCTGGACAGAAGAGCGTAAACGCGTCATCTTGGAAAGCCGCATCGACTCGACGAAAGAACTCGTCCGGATTGTCAGAGCACTTGATTCCAGACCTGACGTCGTCTTATCAGCTTCTGCCGTTGGAATTTACGGTCAGGACCGCCATCAAACCTTTACGGAAGAAACGGCACTGCCTCCGACTGCCGACTTCCTCAGCCATGTCTGTGTCGCTTGGGAAGAGCTTGCTCAACCGATTGCCGAAAGCGGTGTCCGGCTCGTTCATCCGCGGATTGGGGTCGTCCTCAGTACAGAAGGCGGTGCCTATCCATTAATGCGTTTGCCTTATCAATTATTTGGCGGCGGGACAATGGGCGACGGGAAGCAATGGGTTTCCTGGGTTCATATCGATGACCTCGTCGAAATGTTCCTGTTCGCACTGACGACCGCTTCTGTAGAAGGTCCTCTCAATATTACAGCCCCTCATCCGGAAACGATGCGACGGTTCGGTCAAACGATCGGAAAAGTGTTGCACCGTCCGCACTGGTTACCGGCTCCACGTTTCGCTCTCGAGCTGGCTCTCGGAGAAAAAAGTGTCATCGTTCTCGAAGGCGCCCGTGTTATTCCGAAAAAAGCTCTCGAAAACGGCTACAAGTTTCGGTATGCTGAACTAAAGGATGCACTGCAGAATCTCGAGCACACAAACTAATACAGGGGTTGAAAAATGTTGGATGTTTTAATACGAAATGCACATATCTTTCCCATCACATCAGATAATTTTTATGGCGATATCCGGATCAAAGACGGAAAGATCCACGAAATCAATGAGTTGCTGGATGCCGAGGAGCACGAACGGGTCATCGAAGCAGAAGGACGTTTCTTGCTTCCCGGCTTCATCGATGCTCATACGCACCTTGGACTGTACGATGAAGGAACCGGAACGGTCGGAAACGATGCCAACGAAACCATTTTTGCGATGACCCCTCACTTGCGGGCCATCGACGGCGTCTATCCGCTCGATGAAGGATTCAAGGAAGCTATCGAACACGGCGTCACAACGGTCCAGGTCATGCCGGGCAGCATGAATATCATCGGCGGTGTCACGAGTGTCATTAAAACACACGGCCGTTTTATCGATGACATGATTTTACGGAAATATGCCGGATTAAAAATTGCGCTTGGAGAAAACCCGAAACGTGTCCATAGTGCCGGTCGTGCCGGTGAACTGACACGTATGGGCATCATGGGTATGTTGCGGGAAGCATTTCTTGAAGTCAAGATGCAACGGACAGCTGATACCTTTGCCCACCGGATGATTGAACGGGTTCTCAAAAAAGAGATGCCGCTTCGTGTCCACGCTCACCGGGCCGATGACATTTTATCGGCGATTCGTTTTGCCGAAGAGTTTGAGCTCGATGTCCGGATCGAACATTGTACAGAAGGTCATCTCGTGGCCAAAGAACTGCAACAATTACCGATTGAACACGTTACAGTCGGTCCGACCTTTACACGAAAGTCAAAAATCGAACTGAAGAACAAGACCTGGGAAACATATCGTATTCTTCATGAGCACGGTCTTGAAGTGTCGATTACGACCGATCATCCGTATACACCTGTTCAATATTTAAATTTATGTGCCGGTCTTGCTGCACGTGAAGGACTGCCGGTCGACATCGCGCTTCGCGCGATTACGATTAATCCGGCCCGTTCGATCGGCGTCGCAGACCGTGTCGGCTCGATTGAAGTCGGCAAAGATGCCGACCTCGTTCTTTGGAGTCACTTCCCGCTCGATTATCTCGCGAAGCCTTTGATGACGATGATTGATGGAAAAGTGATTTTTGAACATACTCATCTGACATCCATGTCTTAAAAAAAAGCCTATGATTTTAACGGAAAATCGTTGAAAATCATAGGCTTTTTTTGTTATGAAAATGAGGCTTTTTCGTTTGCAAGAAATGCCTTATTTTCGTATGTTTTTTCACAAAAATTATTTACTTGCTTTTTTAAAAAAAGAAGGTAATATTATCTTATCCGACAACTGAAGAAGGCATACCATGCGCGGTTCAAACGAGTCAGACAGGTAGCTTTCGACAATCATTCTAGCGGTCTTAAGAAGGAGGAATGGAAGTATGCTCAAGCAACGGGAGCTGAGCGACTGCGCTGATTTGTTCGAACTGATGCAGCATCAAGACGTATATCCGTACGTCCGCCAAAAAACACGGTACTTTGATGAATTTCTGTTTACTACAAAGCAGGCAATCGAAGAGGAAGAACGCGGTGAGCTCGTCTCACGCACGATCCTAGACGAATTTGACCAACCAATCGGTACAATCAGTTTACTCGATATCGAAGGACAGTATGGGTTTCTCGGTACATGGTTAGGTAAACCGTATCATGGGAAAGGTTATAACAATCTTGCAAAAGAAGCATTTTTTGCAGAACTATTTTTTGACCTTGATTTCGAAAGTGTCTTCATGAAGATCCGCAAGACTAACATCCGTTCACAAAAAGCAGCGGAAAAACTGCCTTATGCTTTTTGCGCCGATGCATTACGACCGGCATTACTGGAACAGCTGAATACCGGAGAAACTCAATTTACACTCTATGAAGTCTCCAAATCAAGTTTTCAAATGTATATCCACGGCCGCGAATTCGAAACGGTCTACGAACAACAACTCGAAGCATGAGAGGCACCTGCCTCTTGTGCTTTTTTGTTCGTACTTTTGATGCGGATCGAAAGCTTCAAATGGTATGATAATAAGGAAAATTCACCTGTCGGAAGAAGCCATCCCTTCTTCCCATATGAAATGGAGTGATCAACTGATGCCAGAACAATCCTTTAAAATACTTGTCGTAGATGACGAAGCACAAATGCGTGATCTGCTTGTCTCAAATCTTCAAAAAGAAAACTATCAGACGACGACGGCTTCGAACGGTCAAGAAGCACTTGATTTAATGCAACGTGATGCCTTCCATCTCGTTTTGCTGGATGTCATGATGCCAGAAATGGACGGTTTGACGGCTTGCATGCGAATCCGTGAATTCTCGAACGTCCCGATCATCATGCTAACGGCCCGTTCGGACGAACTCGACCGGATTCACGGTCTGAAAATTGGGGCCGATGACTACATCACGAAACCGTTCAGCCCTCGTGAACTGTTGGCCCGCATCGAAGCGACGTTGCGACGTTCCCATCGTTTTACAGTCGATCAATCGGCGACGTTGACGATCGGCAAACTGGAGCTTGATACAGAAAGCCGCAGTGTCCACGTCAGCGGAAAACCAATCAGTTTAACGCGGAAGGAATTTGACTTACTCCATTTGTTTGTCCAAAACAACGATAAAGTCTTTTCACGCGAACAGTTGCTCGATCAAATTTGGGGCGCCGACTACATCGGAAATCTGCGGACTGTCGATACCCATATCAAAACACTTCGTCTGAAACTCGGTGAAGCCGGCGGCTCGATCCAAACGGTCTGGGGCATCGGATATAAATTCGAGGAAGTATGATTAAGCGGTATACCATTCGCCGCCGGATTTGGATTACGATTTGGTTCACAAGCGTTTTTTCTGCCGTTTTGTTCGTATTATTGACATTTTATCTGTACGATCGGTTTTACCTTCAAACGCAGGAAGATTTATTGCTCAATCGGGGCGAAAAATTGATTAACATTTATGAATCAGAAGGACTATCCGGTGCGTTTTATGACGGGATGACGTATACGAATGAATTAACGGAATCCAAAGTCTTTTTCATCGACTTTCTGAAGAAAAATCCGGCCGGTCTCCGGTTCTTGACGAATGCGGATATTGAACAGTTACGCAATGGTGAAACCGTCGTCTCCAGCCGAACCCACCCGATTGAAGGAACGGACATCCTGCTGACCGGTTTCCCGATCATTGAAAACAATCGGCTCGTCGGAACGCTGATTCTCTATTTGGAGCTCGGTCAAATCAGTGAACCGTTCCGACCGCTTCGCCTGATGATTTTCTTCATGATTGGTCTGATTGTGTTGAATCTCGTCATTTTCGGCCGGCAGATCATTGATACGATCATCCGCCCGTTGATCGATATGAAGCGGGCCTCAACCGTCTATGCCCAAGGAGACTTTGCCTATCGAATTCCGATTCAATCCGATGATGAAATCGGCGAATTGGCAGAAACCCTGAATAAGATGGCAGAATCCCTCGGTGAAGTGGATGAACAACGTAAGGAATTTTTGGCGAACGTCAGTCATGAATTGCGGACGCCCCTGTCCTATATCCGGGGATATACGGAAATGATGCAGGATAAAGCACTCGATGAAAAAACACGCGATCAATATTACCAAATCATCGAACGCGAAACGGAACGGTTGCAACGTCTCGTCAACGATCTGCTCGACCTTGCCCAGTTGGAACGGGATTCGTACCCGATGACAAAACAACCGCTTGTCTTCAGTCAGGTTTTAGAAGATGTCGTCTACCGGATGGAACCGATTGCGAAGGCGAAAGGTGTCTCCATCATCACCGACTTCGATCCAAGTCAAATCGTCCTCGGTGACAATGACCGGCTTGAGCAAGTCATCGGAAATCTGCTGGACAATGCCTTACGTTACACGCCTGCTTCAAAACATATCTATCTGTCGACAAAAACAGACGGCGAACAGACGATTTGTTCGATTCGGGACGAAGGAGAAGGCATTCCACCAGAACATTTGGAGCGTTTAACGAAACGGTTTTACCGTGTTGATAAATCCCGGACACGAAAGGACGGCGGAACGGGTCTCGGTCTTGCCATCACAAAACACATCATCGACCGGCACGACGGAACGATCTCCTTCGAGTCCGTGCTCGGACAAGGAACAACTGTCTTGATTACGTTACCATTGTTGCCGGACGAAGACGACGGATTTTCCTAATGACATTTCGTAAGTCCAAAAACGATGTTGACTTGATGTGTTAAAGGTTGAAAGGAAGTCTTACTATCGAAGCCACACTCCTTGATTGGTTGCAACGGGCAGAAATGTTTGCTGTACCAATCAGTCTTTTAGTCAGTGTAATCATCAGCCTGTTCGGTGTTTTGCCGAGCGCCTTTGTCACGGCAGCCAATCTACTGTATTTCGGTTTTTGGCAAGGTTTGATGTTGTCGTTTCTCGGCGAAGCCCTCGGTGCCGGAGTTGCCTTTTACGTGTATCGTTACGGTATCCGGCGGGTCGAACCGTTGATTCAATCACCGTTCATCTTGAAGTGGCTTGAAAAACTGACGGCGCAAACCGGTTGGGATGCCTTTTGGACAATCATCTTTTTGCGGCTGTTGCCGTTCGCCCCTTCCGGACTCGTCACGTTCTTAAGTGCGACAAGCGGCGTCTCACCGGTGATTTTTTTAACCGCCAGCACCATCGGGAAAGTACCGGCACTTGTCATCGAAGCTTTTGCCGTCAATGAATTGATTGAACGGGATTCCATGCTTCCTTGGTTGATCGTCGGACTGTTTGCGGTGTTCTACCTGATGTATCTTTATAAAAAACGGTTGCATCGATCGAGGGATATCGATTGATGCAACCGTTTTCTTCGTATACTGTTAGAGACGTAACTAAAGGAGGAAACAGTATGGAATTACGTTCATTCGGCAATACCGACATCCAGGTCTCACCTCTTGGATTCGGTGCCGGTCATATCGGTTCCGATGACTTATCCGATCAGGAAGCAAGTTATATTCTCCATCAGGCATTGGATACAGGCATTCGTTTGTTTGATACCGCCCGCGGCTACGGCTTATCCGAAAAGCGGCTCGGGCAATTTTTAAAACAGCGTCGTCACGATGTCGTCCTGTCGACAAAAGTCGGGTATGATGTCCCGCGCACGGAGGATTGGACGTTCCAGGCTGTCGCCGGCGGAATTGACCAGGCTCTTTTGACGATGCAGACAGACTTTATTGATATCGTTCATTTACATTCCTGCAGTAAGGAAATACTGGTTCAAGATGACGTCATCGAGGCACTCGAACGGGCAAAACAGGCCGGAAAAGTCCGCCTGATCGCGTATTCCGGTGACCGGGAAGACTTAGACTACGCCATCACGACAGGACGATTCGACAGTTTTCAAACGTCTGTTAATTTGTACGATCAACGGGCATTGACTGATTTGATTCCACTGATTCATCAGCAACAAAAAGGTATCATCGCCAAACGTCCGATTGCCAATGCACCATGGCGGTTTGCGTCCCGGCCGGCCGGGCAATATGTCGAACCTTATTGGGAACGGGCACAGCAACTCGATTTCCCGCTTGAAGAAGCTTCTTGGCTTGAAACCGCACTCCGGTTTACCGTTTTTGAACCCGGTGTCACAAGTGCCATCATCGGAACAGCAAATGCGGAGCATTTGGTTCAAAATATCCGATTGTTGGAAAAAGGACCTTTACCGGCAGAACGGGTCGCTGATCTTAAACGACGTTTTCAGGAACAGGATGAAAATTGGCTACAACAAACTTAAAAAGATCGCGAGACAAAACAAAAAGGAAAACGGCGACTCAGCCGTTTTCCTTTTTGTCATAGAGATCGGTTCTCCTAACCGTTCGATCCGTTTAAAACTTTTTCTTTTTCTTTTTTTCCAATACGACGATGGCTTCGACATGTGCCGTTTGAGGGAACATATCGTACGGCTGGATATAGCTGACTTTGTAGCCAGCTTTCATCAGATGATCGCAGTCGCGTGCCAAAGTTTGCGGATTACATGAAACGTAAATGATTTTTTTCGCTTTTGACGAAATCATTGCGTTTAATAGTTGTGTATCACACCCTGAACGAGGTGGGTCGACGATGAAGACGTCCGGAATCCACCCTTCTTTCACCCAACGCGGAATCCAGGTTTCTGCTTTTCCGACCACGTACTGGGCATGGTTAAATCCGTATTGCTTCATGTGTGCCGTTGCATCTTCGACGGCTTCCTCGACGATTTCCATACCGCGGACTTCTTTTGCACCGTTCGCAATCCAAAGACCAATCGACCCGACACCTGCATAGGCATCGACGACACGTTCTTCGCCCGTCAAGGCTGCCGCTTTGACGATTTCACCGTACATCCGCTCCGCTTGTTCCGGATTCAACTGGAAGAAGGCACGCGGTGACAATTGATACGTGAACTCGCCCATCTGTTCCTCGATTCGTTCCACACCGCGTAAAATTTCCGTTTGTTCTCCAAACACGCGTGATGTCATCTTATCGTTAATATTGAGTGCAACGGAAATGACGCCGGGAATATCATAAATATCGCGTGATAAGCCTTCGAGATCCTTAAAACCATCTTTAAAGGCAACCAGCACGACTTGAATTTCTCCCGTCTTGATGCCGGTCCGAACGACGATATTCCGGATGACGCCGTCTTGTTTCGCTGAATTATAGACCGGTACATTGTAGTCATTTAAAATCTTCGTCACGGCTTTGTTGACGCGCAACGTCTCTTTGTTCTGGACGATACACTCGTCGATTGCCACCAGACGGTTCGAGTTTGCTGAATACAATCCGCTGACGATTTGTGTGCCTTCTTTTCCGACGGCAAATTGTGACTTATTCCGATATTCCCATTCCGTCGTGCCAATCGTCGGACGGATGTCTGATTTCTCAACATTCAACTTCGTTGATTTCGTAAAGGCATTCCGGACCATATCTTCCTTATAACGGAGTTGTCCTTCATAACTCATATGTTGCAGCTGACATCCGCCGCACTGGCTGTAGATCGGGCATAACGGTGTCACACGGTCCGGTGAACGGACATCGCGTTTTAAGATTTTTGCATTTGCAAAATTATTATGGATTTCCGTAATCTCAATTTGAGCCGTTTCTCCGACGAGCAAACCTGGAATGAAGACGATTTGTCGTTCGAGTGTCGCAATCCCCTCTCCGTTGATTCCCATACGCAGGCAGGTTACGGAACGAACTTCTCCTACCTGTAATTTAATTTTAGTTGTCATCTCATTCATCCTTTCCATGATCCAAATCAAAAAGCGGTCATTTCGAACCGCTCTCTGATTCCTCATGTTCCTTCATATCTTTTGCATAACGAAGCACCTTGGCTTTCAACTGATCCAAGGAGACGGCTAAACGTTCCAAATCCTCAATATCTGATGTTTCATCCAATGAATCGATCGTATGGCATAAAAGCTGCATTCTTGATTTTAGCACATTCATCTGTCCAAGTTTATCAGTTCTTGCTTTTCCCATTATTCTGACTTCCTTTCTTGTTCTTTATTCCTGTATACATTTAGCATACGATACGTAGTGGAGCCTAAAAAGGAGGAAAATGTATCATGTCATTAAAATCACCCATCACCATCAAAAATGATCCGTGGGAAGCGTACCGTGATATCGAACAGTATGGACAAGCCCGACTGACGAACATCGAAGTCACGACGACAACCCTTTGTAACATGCGCTGTGAACATTGTGCCGTCGGCTATATGTTGTCGAACAGCGAAACACCCACGATTCCGGTCGAACTGCTTATCAAACGACTGGATGAGATTGAACATCTGCGTGCCTTTTCGATTACAGGCGGCGAACCGATGCTGTCGATGAAATCGGTCCGGGAATATGTTGTGCCTTTACTTAAGTATGCCCACGAACGGGGAGCTAAAACCCAAATCAATTCAAATTTAACACTTCCCCTTTCCCGGTATGAGCTGATCATCCCGTATCTTGACGTCTTACATATTTCTCATAACTGGGGAACCGCAGACGATTTCATTGATGGCGGATTTGCAATGATGGAACGGAAACCGTCGCGCGAAGCACGGACAAAACTGTTTGAACAGATGAAGGAAAATGCCCGGATTCTGAATGCACGCGGGGTCCTTGTTTCTGCCGAGACGATGATTAACAAACGAACACTGCCTCACCTCGAAGCCATCCACCAGGAAATCGTCGAAATGGGATGCGTCAGGCATGAAGTGCATCCTATGTACCCCGCCGATTTCGCCTCGATGATTGAAGCCGCCAGTCTGGATGAAATCCGTGACGGCATCCATCGTCTGCTTGATGTCCGGGATCCGGACGTCTGGATGCTGTTCGGGACACTGCCGTTTTATGCCTGCTCGATGAAAGAAGAAGATTTAGCGCTCCACCGCCGCCTCCGCCGGGAACCAAATGTTTCCGTCCGAAATGATCCTGACGGTCGTTCACGTCTGAACGTCAATATCTTTGACGGTGAAATCATCGTGACGGATTTCGGCGACGAACTCGCTTCACTCGGAACGATTCATGACACATCATTTAACGAAGCTTATGCGATGTGGCAACAAACAGAACTCAATCAGAGTTTATCCTGTCACTGTCCTGCCGTTCAGTGCCTCGGTCCAAATGCACTCGTCAAAAATGCCTATTATCCGGAAGTCGATTTCCTGAAACAATCCAGTCGCCTGTAAGCAGGTTTGAGTCTCTTTTAAAACGGGAAAAGTTTGTCACAAAGTCGCCACACTTTCCTTGTTCGAAGGGGGTTTCAAAATGGAATGGCTTGTTGGAATCGTTGCAATTATCGGGATGTTCAGTATGGTACTTGGAATCATGATGATCGGGATTCGGGCGTCTCACAGTATCGAACACGACGAAGTGTTTGACCAAACGGACTGGGACGAGCACCTTTTACACATGCCCCGCCCGACACGCTTTGAACAAAATAAACCATAACAGTGTGACATGCCCCGGTGTACAATCGTACAGCCGGGGCATGTTATGCTTAAACAAAAAAAAAGAAAGGCAGTTGTTTGTTTTGTCACGTCGTTTTGCTCTGATTCTTTCGATTGTATTTATTTCTGGTTTTACTCAAGGGTTACTCATCCCTCTTCTTTCCATTTTGCTTGAACGTCAGGGAACACCTGCTTACATAAACGGACTGAGTGCTGCTGTACTGTATGTCGGTGTCATCGTCGCAGCGCCTTTAATGGAAAAGCCGTTACGCCGCCACGGGTATGTTCCTGTCATCTCGTTCGGGCTTATCTTAGTGGCTGTTGCCGTCTTTGCTTTTCCGCTCATCCCAAGCGTTCTCGCTTGGATGGTGTTACGATTTGCAGTCGGCTTCGGGGATCAAACCCTCCATTACGGTTCTCAAGTATGGGTCACATCGATTACACCCAATCATAAACTCGGCCGGACGATGTCTCTGTACGGTATGGCCTTTGGTCTCGGTTTCGCTCTTGGTCCACTCGCAGCGCCGCTTGTCGACTGGATCAGTTGGCTGCCGTTCGTTCTGACGGGAACATTAACCGTTCTCGTTTTGATTGCTTTAAGACGGTTACCGAATGAAAAACCTTCTGATATCATGCCAGAAGAACTTCAGTCCGCCGCTTCCCGTTACCGTCTTGTCCTGACGAGCGCTTGGTTTACATTGTTGCCCGGCTTCACCTATGGTTTTTTGGAAGCAACATTAAATGCCAGCTTCCCGGTCTTCGCAACACGAAACGGTTATGAATTATCTCAGACAAGCAGTCTAATTACGACATTTGTCGTCAGCTCTTTATTGATGCAATTACCCCTCGGACGTCTCGCTGATCATTTCGGAAAACGACGGACGCTGATTACCGTCCTCAGTATCGGAGCGTTTGCGTTTTTGGCAGCCTGTTTTTTCTTTCAAAGTTACGGAGCATTATTTATGATTTTTGCTGTCAGCGGTATGGCACTCGGCTCGACTTATTCGCTCGGCGTCGCTTACATGACGGAACAGTTACCCAGTCATCTGTTGCCGACCGGTAACCTGCTTGCCGGGATTTCCTTTAGTCTCGGTTCGATTCTCGGACCGATTTCCGGTAGTTTGTTCGTCATGTTACCTCCGGGATTTTATTTTATTTTGTTCGTCCTCGTTCTCGCGACACTCGCCTATCTTCTTTTTCAGTCAAAGACTCCCCGCTCGTCGTAAACAAACAAAGACGATCGTCCCATGCGGAACGACCGTCTTTTTATTTCACGATTCCTTCTTGTCGAAAACTGCGCCAGAGCTTATCGTCGATTGCATACGGTTGTTCTTTTGCCCGTTTCAATTCTTCCGTTTCCAGCAAGACGACGACCTCTCGACCGTTGATTGACCAAATGGAGTCGTATCCTCTTTCCGCCTCAACGATTTCCACACCGACATTTCCATGCGTCTCCTTTAATTGTTGACTGACACAAGTGACGACAAACCGGGCAAACTCATCCCGCGGACGACGGTTGGCAATGATCTTTCGAACGATCTCATTCCGTTCCACTTCTTTCATCTCCTCTCGTTTTTTAGTTGCACTAGCCTTTGCAGCAAGGCCGAATCGGTGGTTTTATGACCGTACAGAAAAAGCCGAACGAGTCGGCTTAGCAACGAACGATTAAAAATAGCAGATTGATTGAGACTATTTTTGCACGATTCAGAATCTTCGTCAACTGCGCTTTTGAAACCAAACCGGCAGATAGGTCGAGACCAAAATACCGGCGACTACAAATACTAATCCAAGGAATGCCTGGGGTGGAATGGATTCCCCGAGAATGAGCGCGGATAACGTCACACCGTAAATCGGTACAAAAAACATGAACAATGACACCCGGCTGACCGGATTGTATTTCATCAAGAGATTCCACAATGTGAATCCCGTCGCTGACAAGAACGCTAAATAGATCAGCATCCAGACGGTCGTACTGGTGAAGTTAAACGGGAACCAGTCTCCATTTAAGACCGCTCCGACGGTGAATAAGCCGATTGATCCAATGACCATGGCCCAACCTGTCATCGGGGCGACCGGATAACTGGCTGAATATTCCTTGGCGATCAAATTTCCGAATGCCCCGGAAATCATCGCTAAAATCAACAGGATTTCTCCGGCACCAAACGAGACACCGGCAGACCCTTGCGGCCAGTTCGCTAAAATGACGCCTGTAAATCCTAAAAATAAAGCGAGTCCCTTAAATCGATTTAACCGGTCGTCTTCATACCGGAAATGAGCGAGCAACATTTGAAAGAAGGAAGTCGATCCGGCAATGATTGATCCTTGCACGCCTGTTGATAAGGAGAGCCCGATGTAAAAAAACACATACTGGAGAAACGTCAAGAAGAAACCAAGCCGGCTGTAAGCGAGTGTCCGCTTTTTCAACGTAATCGGCTGTTTAAATATCAGGACGCTGACAATTAACAATAAGACACCGGCGAGGAAAAAACGGTAACTGGCAAACAACAGCTGTTCTCCATATTCGGTTGAGGTGATGGCAAGTAAAGCATAACTTTTTTTAATGAAGGGAAATGCACTTCCCCAAAGGAATGTCGTCACTAAAGCGAGCACAACCATACCAAATCGATCGGTCAATATTTTTTTCATTTTTACTGATTCCTTTCCTGTTCCTTTTGACATAGACATGGTATAGTAGTTTTACAGATAATAATTATTATAATCTAGCGACAATGAAACTCATTATCATTCATGAGAAAACGTTGGTAATTAACATTCTCATTGTTTTAACATAATGATTTCTTTTCTCATTTAGACTTGAAAGGAGTTTTCCCATATGACTACCTCTACTACTACTGATGTCCATCAGCGTTCCGCTCTCCGCCATGCTTGGGAGGAACATCACGAATTGATTTTAGCACTCTTTAGTGGAATATTGATTTTAATTGCCTACACACTCGAGAAGCTCAACATTCCGGCTGCCGGTTATGTCACGCTTTATCTCTCCGCTTATTTGATCGGCGGTTATGCGAAAGCAAAAGAAGGTTTAACCGAAACGTATCATGATAAAACCTTAAACGTAGAATTGTTGATGATCTTGGCTGCCATCGGTGCAGCGGCGATCGGTTACTGGATGGAAGGTGCTATCTTGATTTTCATCTTTGCTTTATCCGGTGCCCTTGAAACCTATACGATGAATAAAAACGAACGGGCATTACAAAGTTTGATGTCCCTGCAACCGGAAGAAGCTACTCGTTTAAACGCTGACGGTAAGCTTGAAGTTGTCGGCCTTGAGCAATTGATTGTCGGCGAACTGGTCTATGTCCGACCGGGCGAACGCATCCCTGTCGATGGAACGATCATCCGCGGTCAAGCCGCCATTGAGGAAGCCTCGATTACAGGCGAATCGATTCCTGTCGAGAAACATGTCGGGGATACCGTCTACAATTCAACCGTCAATATGAACGGTGTTTTGACGATTGAGATGACAAAAGCTGCAGACGAGTCGTTGTTCCAAAAAATCATTCATATGGTTCAAAACGCTCAAAGCGAGCAATCACCCTCTGCACAATTCATTGAACGGTTCGAAAGCCGTTATGTCAAAATCGTCTTACTCGTCGTTGCTTTGATGATGGTCGTTCCCCACTACTTAATTGGTTGGACATTTGAAACGAGCATTTACCGGGCTATGATTTTGCTTGTCGTCGCTTCTCCTTGTGCTTTGGTCGCTTCGATTACACCAGCTGCTTTGGCAGCAATCGCTGCCTCTGCCCGAAACGGTGTTTTATTTAAAGGTGGTGCACACATCGAGACACTCGGACAAGTCGATACGATCGTCTTTGATAAAACCGGAACATTAACGACCGGAAAACCTGTCGTCACGGAAAGCCATTATGCTGACGGAGTGGATGCATTCGCCGTCAAACAAGCGGTCGCGTCCATCGAAGCACAATCGAATCATCCGCTCGCACAAGCGATTGTCACGCATTTAAAAACGGATATCATCGACCCATCCACTTTTAAGGATGTGACCGGCTACGGAATCGAAGCCACGGTTTCCGGTCAGACATACCGGATCGGAAAATATGCGTTCCACGAAGGATTAATTGATCCTTTCCTATCGATGGAGCAAACCTTAAAAGAACAAGGAAATACGATGGTTTATGTCAGCAACGGACAATCAATCATTGCGCTTTACGCATTACGGGACACGATTCGTCCTGAAGCCAAAACAGCCATCACCTCTTTAAATGCTCTCGGTATCACAACGATCATGTTGACCGGGGATAACCCGGTGACTGCCGCTGCGATTGCGAAAGAAGCAGGTCTGACGGATTATGTAGCGGAATGTCTTCCTGAAGACAAAGTCCGTTATATCAAGCAGTATCAGACTGAAGGAAAAACCGTTGCGATGGTCGGAGACGGAATTAACGATGCTCCCGCCCTTGCCTTGGCTCACGTCGGGATTGCAATGGGTGAAGGAACCGATGCTGCTCTTGAGACAGCCGATGTCGTTTTGATGAAAAACGATTTAGGACGCCTCGCTTACGCTGTCAACAAAGCGCGTAAAATGAATCGTGTCGTCAAACAAAATATCACGCTCGCCATCGGCGTCATCCTGTTGTTAATCATTTCGAACTTGTCACAGTTCCTGATCATGCCGTTTGCAGTAGTCGGTCATGAAGGTTCTACAATCCTCGTCATTTTGAACGGATTACGCCTGCTCCAAAAAGATACGCCGTCTCAGAAAATTCATGCTCCGCTTTCAAAACAAGCGGCAGCTTAATCCAATCAAAAAGCATCTACCGTCGGATTATCGACAGTAGATGCTTTTTTGGTACGGTCGCTCAAAATACGGGACGATTAAAATCAGCCAAACGTATTGGTCGGAATCGAGTCCAGATCCGCCTGTTCTTTTAATCGTTTTTCTTCCATTTTTTGCGGATCTGCTTTTTTCATGAACCGTTCCCACGAGGCGTTCAGTTCAGATCCGAGTAAAATGATGAGTCCTGTAAAATACAACCACAACAGTACAATGACGACACTTCCGAGTGAACCGTACGTTTGGTTATAGTTCGAAAAATTCGAGACATAAAATCCGAATCCAACCGATAACAGTTGCCACACGATGACACCAAAGACAGCTCCCGGAATGGCTTCCTTAAATGTAATGGGACGTTTCGGCGCAACACGGTAGAAAATCGACAAAATCAGAATCAACAGTACAGTGGAAATGGCATACCGCAATACCGTCAGCAGAATTTTTTGTCCCATATCAATCGGAATGACAAAGTTGGCTAAGTAGCTGATAATCGGACCGCCCAAAACGTTCAAGACGATCAACAGCAACATGCCGATACCGAGAACAATCGTTAAAATCAAGGCGATTCCACGGGCTGCGACGAATCCGCGCGGCGAGAAATCTCCGTACGCATGGTTCGCGGTCGTAATCAGACGATCGACACCTTTTGACGCCGACCAGATGGCAAGAATCGCACCGACGGATAGGAGACCGCCCTGTGGTTCTTTAATGGCCTGGAAAATGACATCAGTAAACGTATTCACCGACCCACCCGGCGCTAAATCACGAATTTGGGATTCAAGCGTCTGTTGATCAATGTCAAAGAATGATAATACTGAAATAACAAAAATGATACCTGGAAAAATGGATAAAAACCAATAATATGCAAGTGTTCCTGCATAATCCGTAATGTTGTGATCGGACATCCGTTGCTTTAGATTCAAGGCTAATCCTTTAGGATCACGTGTATGTGCCATCGTCATCTCTCCTTCATAAAAAAGAGGCAGTCTAGGACCACCTCATTGTCTTACTATACTTTTTCCCTGTTTATTTCAACTAAAACCTCAATTATCCTTGAGCTCGATATTATAGAAACGATCCGTCATCTTAGTCAATTCCTGCACAAGCGATGTCGGACGAATCGGTAAATCGGTTAACGCTTCGCGTTTGATCCACAACGGTGTATACCCGGACGACTCATCTTCGAATTCTTCTCCGGTTCCCGTCCCGAATACACCACCCGTTATTTTTGCCCAGTAATACGGATTTTCCAAGCCGTTAAAGTGAACGTTCGCAGCAACACCTTCAAGTTCTACGTCCACACCAAGCTCTTCATGGGCTTCCCGAATCGCCGTTTCTTCCAGTGTCGCTCCGGCTTCCCGTCCACCGCCGGGGAATACATAATACGTCTCACCCGGTTTATCCCGACGAATCAAGGCAACTTCATCTGCTTCATTAATTAAAATAATCGCACTTCTTTGAATCGGCATTGATTCTCCTCCTCACAAGCTGAGGACTCAACGAAGGGTCTCAAGCATTTCCGGAATCAGTCCGTTTTCCGTCGATGCAATGACTTGTGCGGCAACTTTCATTCCAAGCTGTAGTGCCTCTTCTGCCCGCTTCGATTCCGTCAATTCGGAAAGAACAGCGGAAAAGAATGAATCTCCTGCACCTGTTGAGTCGACTACTTTCACTTTTTTTGTTCCGACATGACCGGAAGTAGCCGTCCGGCGATCGACATAAACAGCACCTAACTCACTCATCGTGACCACGGTGAAAGGGGCTCCTTTTTTCGCCAGTTCGTTCGCTACATGGATTGCGTCTTCTACCGTCACAATCGATAAATCCGATAAAATTTCAGCTTCTTCACGGCTGCAGATGAATCCTGTGAATCCTTGCAACAGATGACGGTTGCGTTCAATGACACTCAAATGTCCACAGACACCATAAAGCGGCAACTCCATTTTGCGGCAGATGTGAATCAATCGTTCAAGCACTGTAACCGATAAATCCAAATCGATTGCGACTGCGTCCACTCCGTCCAGCGCATAGACAGATTGGCGAAGAATGGCTTCTTCAAGGAGTTTGGCGTCCGGTTGTTTGGAAATCGACGTCTGCAAATCTCCTTCATTGTCCATCACTGCAAGCCACATTCCCATTCCATGATCTTCGAGCATCTCTACATGATCGACGTTGGCGCCGTAAGATTTTAACTCTTCAAGTACCCCGACACCAATTTGATCGTTCGTAACCGTCGAGATAAAACGAACATCATTTCCGAGAACAGCTAGATTTTGTGCTACGTTTCGTCCTGTACCACCGTTCGAGAAGGTGATATCCCCGACGTTTTTGGCATCCTTATGCAAAGGCGCAAACGAAGTTCCTTTTATGTCGACGAATACTTTTCCGATTACCGCAATTTTATTCATTCCTGTTCCACCTCTAAAAAAATTTCATGAACCCGAAGGATTTTATACGCGTTCTAGGCACATTGCTTCCATTATAGTAAAATTTCAAAACTGTTACAACCAATCAAACCATTGACTATACCAACAAAAAAATCCCGACGAAGACAGTTTTATCCGTCCATCATTCGGGATTCCGTTCATAAAAACAGTTTTCCGGTCACAAGTTGGCAATCGTCAAACTGATCGCAAGCAATAATCCGAAAATCGTATTGACCTTTCCGGTCTGAGCCATACCCGGCATCAATTCCTGCGGTGGCAGATCACGCCAGAATAATTTTACGGCTTTGATCATCAGCGGAATGCTTAAAAGAGCAAGCAATGCCCACCAGGTGACGTTAAAGGCCAGTACGGCAATCAAAAGTGAGATGATTGCAGCGGCAAAAAAGGCAATCAGGACATAAACGGCTTTTTGATGCCCGACTAAACAGGCGATTGTCTTTCGGCCGTTGACTTTATCATTGTCGAGATCCCGTATGTTATTTGCGAGCAAAATCGAGCCGATTAAAATCGATACCGGAATCGAAATGGCGATCGCTTCCGTCGGAACATACCCGATCTGCAAATAAGCTGAAATCGCGATGATGACATAGCCCATGAAGAAACCGGCGACGATTTCCCCGAATGGTGTGTAGGCGATCGGTAACGGTCCGCCCGTATAGATGTAACCAACGAACATCGACACGATGCCGATTAGTAGTAACCACCATGTTGTTTCAAGGCACAAATAGATACCAAGCAAGGCCGAAATACCATACAACGAGAAGGCAAACGCCAAAATCGTTCCCGGTTTAAAACCGTCACGGACAATCGATCCGCCGATGCCCACCGAGTTTTCCGTATCAAGCCCGCGCTTGTAGTCGTAATATTCATTAAATAAGTTCGTCGCAATCTGAATCAGCATCGATGCGATCAACATGGCAAAAAACAGATCCATCCGTAACGATTCGATCCGCGGTGCCACAATGGCCGTTCCTACGACGACAGGTACAAAACTTGCCGTCAGCGTATGTGGTCGTGTCATTCGCCAGTATACAGCGATTGATTTATTCATATAATAAACCCCTTTCCTGTCTAAGTGTATCGGGTTTCGTTTTTTACTGTCAATGCTCAATCCAAGATAGCTTATTCCTTCTTTTTTTCACATAAAAAGTTTACACTGAGAATAAGTGAAACGTATCACAGTATCTTTAGACTAGGGGGCAATGAGCGGTATGGCCTACGCTCAACATGAGCTTAAACAATGTATTGAACGTGCTGTTGGTCATGCGAATGCATATCAACGGTCTATCATCGCCGCGTATTCTTGGAATGTCGAGGCGCAGGATGTTAGCGCGCTGTCATTCGGGACGGAAGAACGCTTTTATTTTACGACACCTGATCGATCGATGCGCGCCATCGGTTTTGGTATTACGCAACAATTAAAAACAGCAGGACAGGACCGGTTTTTACGGATGCAGTCCATGTGGTCAAATTTGAATCGGGATCATGTCGGCACCGATTTATTTGCCTTTTGCGGCTTCTCTTTTTCGGAACTGAAACACACTGAATTTCGTTGGTCTTCTTTTGGGGAAGCTTCAATGACCATTCCGAAGTATCTTTATCTGGAACAACATGGTCGTACGACGGTAACGGTTTTTGCGTTCGTTGAACCGCAATCTAACGTAGAAAAAATCCTCAATCAGTTGGCTGTCGAATATGCAGAACTGCATACTCCAAAATCCGACCGGTTCGTGACCCGGATTCGACTGACGCGTGACGGAAATGATGCTTTCGAAGCTTCTTTCCATCAAGCGACACAACTCTTAAAAACATCACTCAAAAAAATCGTCTTGGCCCGTGAAGTCGTCTACGAGCTTGATCAACCGATCGACTTGGCCGGACTTGTTCAGGAACTCGAATCATCGCAGCCAGGCAGCTATATCTTCTTCTTTCAACCGACGGCAGACGAAGCTTTCCTTGGTGCGACACCGGAACGATTGATTTTAAAATCCGGTCTTGAACTTAAGACAGCTGCCGTCGCCGGATCTGCTCCTCGACATGCCATCGAGACGACAGATACCGCACTCGGACAGTCGCTGTTACAGGACGACAAAAACCGTCATGAACATGCGATTGTCGTTGATTCAATCGAACAGACACTCCAAGGACTCTCGACGACGATCGACAAACCGGATGAACCGATGTTGCTGAAGAATCGTCACATCCAGCATCTGTACACTCCGATCAACGCTACGCTGTCACCTGAAGTCAGTCTCTTTCAGCTGATTGAAAAACTTCACCCTACACCTGCTCTCGGTGGAGAACCAAAAGAGGAAGCCGTCGCCGCCATCCGCGAAATTGAAACGTTCGAGCGTGGCTGGTACGGTTCTCCCGTCGGTTGGATGGACGGACAGGAAAACGGTGAGTTCATCGTCGCCATCCGCTCCGGTCTGTTTACCGATCGCTCGGCTGTTCTTTATGCCGGTTGTGGACTCGTCGAAGGATCCGTTCTTCACAGTGAACTCGAAGAAACCGAAACGAAACTATCACCGATGCTGCAGGCTCTGTCGCATCTCTGTACGATAGAAAAGGATGATATTTATGTTGAGTAAATGGATGCACGCATTAATCGATAATTTAGTGAAAAGCGGTGTCCGGGATTTCGTCATCAGTCCCGGATCCCGTTCGACACCACTTGCCATCGCTGCCTTTCTTCACCCTTTTAGCCGTACCCACGTCCTCATCGACGAACGGTCGGCTAGTTTTTTTGCCCTTGGTTTGACACGGACGGAGGATGTCTTGCGTCCGGTCGCCCTGATTTGTACGAGTGGAACAGCAGCTACGAATTATTATTCGGCCGTGACGGAAGCCAATATTTTCGAGCTGCCTTTGATCGTATTGACGGCGGATCGCCCCCACGAGTTGCGTGGTGTCGGCGCACCCCAAGCAATCGATCAAGTCGCTCTCTACGGAAAACAGGTCCGCCATGCCTTTGATTTGCCGTTACCGGAAGAGACTGCTCTTCCTTACGTCCAGCACGCGGCGGAACGAGCCGTTCTTCTCGCGCTTTCAGAGCCCGCCGGTCCGGTTCATATCAATATTCCGCTTCGGGAACCATTAATTCCCGAACTGGATCTCTTACAAACGGGTCAGCCTGTCGGACAACTGAATCAACCACAGGCGGAAAATCCTACCGAAAAACTCATTGAAATTTTATCAATCTCGCGTCTTTTGATTGTCATCGGACCTCAAATTTCTCTTGCCGATACACAAATCATTCTGGACTATGCAAACCGTGCACGAATTCCTGTTTTGGCCGATCCGTTGAGTCAAGGCCGCCGTTCTTCCAACGATACGGTTTTCGGCTATTACGATACGTGGTTAAAGGCAACAGCGATTCACGATAAAATCCGCCCGGAACACATTTTACGATTCGGTGCGATGCCGACCTCAAAACCGTATCTGCTTTGGTCAAAAGGAATTCCGACGACAGTTCTCGGCCATCCCGGAAACTGGCGCGATCCCCAGTTGCAGGCTCATTTTTTAAGCGGTCATCCGAGCCAACTGAAAACCGCTCCTGTGACCGTGCATGAAACCTCTTATCTCGAGACCCTGCAACGGGCAGAGAACACCGTACAGACTGTTTTTTCTTCTCTGGATGCCAATCAGCTGACGGAATATAATGTCGTCCGGGCATTAAATGATTTAACAGACGGCAGTCTGTTTGTTTCGAACAGTATGCCGATTCGGGACTTGGATACCTTTTTACCGATGGGGACACCGCTTCGTATTCTTGCCAACCGGGGTGCCAATGGCATTGACGGCATTCTTTCAAGTGCTCTCGGCGCGACCTATGAAGCCGAAAACCGTTATCTGCTTGTCGGTGACCTGGCGTTCTTGCATGATATCAACGGATTGCTGATGGCGCAGACCGTTCCGATTACGATTCTGTTAGTGAATAACACGGGTGGCGGGATTTTCAGTTTTCTGCCGCAACAAAATCTCGATCCGGCGTTGTTCGAACCTTTATTCGGAACAGCACAAGACGTTGATTTCAGTCATCTTGCTGCCGGTTACGGTGTCGAGTATGAACGGATTTCCTCGATTACGCATCTTCATTCGACCCTGCAACAACAAGCGACTGCGACACGGGTCTTGGAAATCGTCACCGATCGTCCGGAGAATGTCCGCCTGCACCGTTTGATTTGGGAGCAGACAAACGAGGCACTGCAGGAGACGTTCCGATGAAACTGCGGCATCAGGAATACCATGTCGAGATCAGCGGAAGCGGTCCGCCGCTTTTGCTGTTGCACGGTTTCACCGGGAGCAGTGCCACATGGGATCTGTTCGGAAGCCGGTTGCAGTCAGACTATACCGTTTACCGGATTGATTTGCTCGGCCACGGCCGTACCGCATCCGCTTCTTATCAACGTATGCGCTTGACGGAACAAGTAAAAGATTTAAAAAGTTTGCTTGCGACCCGTAAGGAAGACTGGTCCGTTCTCGGTTATTCGATGGGCGGACGAATCGCGCTTCTGCTTGCTGCGACATCGAAACAGGTAAAGCAGACGATTGCTGTCAGCACGACTCCCGGTCTCCGGTCGGCACATGAGCGACGATTACGCCGTCAAGCCGACCGTCGTCTCGCTGATCGTTTACTGACAGATGGTTTAGCCGATTTCATCGATTATTGGGAGTCGCTCCCGCTGTTTGCAAGCCAACGTCATCTGCCGGTTGAAGTACAAGAATCGATTCGCCGTGGACGCCTTGCCCAATCACCGGAGGGGCTGGCCGCTTCTTTGATCGCTCAAGGAACCGGCAATATGGCTCCGGTCTGGCATTTACTTGACACCTCCTCGATTGATTGGATTGTCGGAAACGACGATGATAAATTTAAAAAAATTGCCATCGAAGCCGCTCCATCGGAAAAAATTCATTTAATTGAAGGTGCATCACATGCCCCACATATCGACCAACCGGAAAAGTTTGTTACAATAGTAGAGAAACTACTCTTAATTAATCAAATGGGGGAATTGAAATGAGATACGTTCCAGAATGGGCAGCTGCCCGTAGCTACGAAGACATCAAGTATGAAAAATGGAATGGGATTGCTAAAATTACAATCAACCGTCCAGAAGTACGGAATGCTTTCCGTCCGAAGACGGTTCACGAATTGATCGATGCTTTTTCACGTGCACGTGACGATCAAAACGTCGGTGTCATCGTCTTAACCGGTGAAGGCGATCTTGCTTTCTGTTCAGGCGGCGACCAAAAAGTTCGCGGACATGGTGGTTATGTCGGTGAGGATGAAATCCCGCGCTTAAATGTCCTTGATTTACAACGTCTGATCCGTGTTATTCCGAAACCGGTCATCGCTATGGTAGCAGGCTATGCAATCGGTGGCGGACATGTTCTTCACCTCGTCTGTGATTTGACGATCGCAGCAGACAACGCCAAATTTGGACAAACTGGTCCTAAAGTTGGTTCGTTTGATGCTGGTTATGGTTCTGGTTACCTCGCTCGCGTCGTTGGTCATAAGAAAGCACGTGAGATCTGGTACCTTTGCCGTCAATACGATGCCCAACAAGCACTTGATATGGGTCTCGTCAATACGGTCGTTCCACTGGCTGATTTGGAGCAGGAAACAATCCAATGGTGTTCTGAAATCCTTCAGCATTCACCAACAGCACTTCGTTTCTTAAAAGCTGCGTTTAATGCCGATTCAGACGGCCTTGCAGGTATTCAACAACTTGCAGGTGACGCCACGTTACTGTATTACACGACAGAGGAAGCAAAAGAAGGCCGTGACGCGTTTAAAGAAAAACGTGATCCTGACTTCGGACAGTTCCCACGATTCCCATAATACAAAAAAGGTTCAATGTCGAAAGACGTTTGAACCTTTTTCTTATCATCATTCAGAAAGGAAGTGACAATCCGTGTATCCTTGGATTTACACGCGTGCCAAAGAACAGCCGGATGATCTTGCCCTCATCACGGACAACGAGCGTCTGACCTGGTCTGCCCTTTATACAAAAGCGCATGAACTCGCCAGTTCCTGGGCTCCCCTGCTGTCACGCGGTGACCGCATCGCTTTATACGGTCCTTCAAGCAGCAGCTATATCATTGCTGTCCACGCGGCTCAATTGCTTGAATTGACGATTGTTCCGATCAATATTCGTCTGAGCCAAGCGGAAGTCCATCTGCAACTCCAACAAGCCGATGTCCGATTCGTCATCTCAGATCGTCCGATCGATCCGCCGGTTAAACGGCTGCCGTTTCATGTCGTGAAGCCGGCACCTGATGTTCTCGTCCGGCATATGCCAAAACATTATATTCAGTCGATGTTATTTACAAGCGGTACGACCGGGCGGCCAAAAGCAGTCGAACAGACAATGCTCAATCATTTTTCAAGTGCCATGAATGCGGCCCGCCATACCGGTTCCTATCCGGATGACCGGTTCCTGGTCGTCACGCCGTTATTTCATATGAGCGGTCTCGCCGTCGTTTACCGCTCCGTCATCTATGGTGTTCCGCTTATTCTTGAGCCTCATTTTTCACCGAACAAGACCATTACATGGATCCAGACAGAACACATCACACATATTTCTCTAGTTTCCGTCATGTTGGATCGGTTGCTCGAAGCCGGATTACGACGGTTTGATTTACGCGTTGTTTTGACGGGCGGAGGGCCTGTCCCGTTACCGATTCTGACACGGGCGTTAGACCGCGGCATTCCCGTCATGCAAACATACGGTATGACCGAAACCGCTTCACAAGTGGCGACACTCCTGCCGGAAGAAGCGATCCGGAAAATCGGTTCTGCCGGTAAAGCCATCGCTCCGACGGAAATCCGGATCAATCGGTATCAGGAAATTGAAGTCAAGGGACCGACTGTCATGAACGGATATTTCGCTAATCCGGAAGCGACAGCCGCCGCTTTTACTGCTGACGGTTATTTGAAGACCGGTGATCTCGGACGGATCGATGCCGACGGTTACCTGTATGTATTAGATCGAAGAAGCGACTTGATCATTTCCGGTGGTGAAAATATTTATCCGGCAGAAGTCGAAGCCGCCTTATTATCAATCTCCGGCATCACGGAAGCCGGTGTCGTTGGACGGTTTGATCCGGTCTGGGGGCAGGTACCGGTTGCCTTCATCGTCAGTACACTGTCAGAAACTGATGTCCGGCAAGAAATGGAACGATTACTAGCCAAATATAAATGTCCCGTCAGCTACTTTTACCGTGATACATTACCGCGCAATGCAAACGGTAAACTGATTCGCCGTCAACTGAAGGAGTCGCTATGACGACCATTACCCTGCGCAGTGCGGAGCTGTTTGATGTCTATCTGACGTTTCGCCAGCCGATGCAGACCGCCATCTCTACCTTGTCGAAACGACGGACGACCATTTTACGGCTGACCGACCAGGAAGGACGCATCGGCTACGGGGAAGGCGTCGCTTTCGAGACACCTTGGTACACGGCGGAAACACAGGATTCTCTTCGTACCTTGTCCCCGCTCCTGTACCGTTTGCTTGCTGCAGCACCTTTATCCTCACCCGCTGCCGTTGCTGCACGCTTTCAGCCGATTAAAGGAAACCAGATGGCAAAAGCCATGTTCGACGGGGCTGTTCATGAATTATTTGCCCAAGCGGAGCAGACCTCTCTTGCCGCTTACCTCGGTGGTGACGAAAACCGGTCGATTCCGTGCGGAAAAGCACTCGGTCGCTCCTCAGCCGAGCAAACGGTGGAAGCAGTAGGTCAAGCATTAAACGATGGATTCGAACGGATTAAGTTGAAACTCGCTCCGACGGATACTGCGGTTTTGGAACAGGTTCGCAAATCTTTTCCGGATGCTCCGTTAATGTTTGATGCCAACGGAAGTTTTCAGGTAGCTGATTTACCGCTCCTTCAAGAGTGGGATACATTTTCGATGCTGATGATGGAACAGCCGTTTCCCGCTGACGACTGGTTAAGTCATCAGCATGCCGCCTCCTTACTGAAGACACCGCTTTGTCTCGATGAATCCATCCAGACGACACAGGATGCTTTACTGATGCGAACATTGCAGGCGGGTCAAATCATCAATATCAAGCCGGCTCGTCTCGGCGGTCTGACAGCAGCGCTCGATGTGCGAAGCATTTCGCCATCGTACTGGTTAGGCGGCATGTTCGAGAGCGGGATTGGACGGCGCCAAACGTTGGCATTCGCCACCTTACCGGGACTTGCTTATCCGATTGATATGTCTGGAACCGATCAGTATTTCATTGAAGATTTACTCGAACAGGACTATATCGTCGAAAACGGGTCTATCCGATATGCTGAACATCCGGTTTCCCGGGAACGGCTCGAACGATTGGCCGTTTCAACAAAAAAACTTTAAAAATAGGAGTATTGAACTGCTCCCCGTCAAGTAGACAGGATAAATAATAAAAATCTCTTAAACGGCTTGAGCTCTCTATTCTAATGGAGCCAAGCCGTTTAATCGTTGTTGGTACCGTTCTTCATTGTAGAAGTGAATATACTTCTGAATCGCAAGCTGGAGTTCGTCGAACTCCGCAAACTTATGTAGGTAATAACTTTCGCATTTCAAGGCGCCCCAAAATGATTCCATCGGACCGTTATCAATACATTTACCAACCCAAGACATACTTTGTGTAATGCCTGCCACGCGTGTCATGTGTCGAAACGCATGTGAAGTATATTGAAACCCTCGATCACTATGAAGCAAGGGACGACTTCCGGATGCGCCCTGCAGGGCGAGTTCGAATGTATCAAACACGAGCTGATTATTGTTAGAGTGCCCTAGAACGAAGGCACGGATGGAGCCGTCATATAGGTCCAAGATGGCGCTCAAATACGCCTTCTGAGAGGCACCGTACTTCAATTCCGTGACATCCGTCACCCATTTTTGATTCGGTCCTGCCGCGTTGAAATCACGGTTCAGAATGTTTTCGGCAATCTGTTGAGGACGATTACGAATGTACAAAGGACGTTTCCGGCGTATGACACAATGAATACTCGCGATGTGCATCAGGCGCCGGACACGCTTCGCATTAACGTTTCTTCCGAAACGACGTTTCAAGTTCAATTTCATTCGTCGATAGCCATATATTCCTTTCACCGAAAGGTGGATCTGGTTCATCTCTTCGATGATTTTCATGTTCTCAGCCTCATGTGTTTTCGGTATACCTATACGACGCAACCACTTGTAGTAGGCAGCACGCGAGACATCCGCTAGATGACATAGGGCGATGATCGGATAACCGAATTGCTCTACCGATGATTGAATGGCTTCATATTTATCTTGAAGACGAATTTGACTTAACGTGACCTCCTCTCGATCTCCTCTAACTTTTTTAGGAAATCGTTCTCCATGCGTAGTCGTTCATTTTCTTTCTCTAGTCGTTTCAGTTCCAACGCAAAACGCTCTGTATCCGTCAATTCTGCTACCGGCTTCTGACGTCCGCGACGATCCATCAGTGCGTCCATTCCGTCCTTCTCGAACTTCCTTACCCAGCTATAGATTTGTTGATAGGAGACCCGATGGGTCTTCATGATGTTTTGATAGTCTTTCCCATTTTGTATACAGTCCATAACTGCCTGGACACGCTCTTCAAACGTAGTGGTTCTACCTTTAGTCATAATGGATCGCTCCTTCAATGGTTTCCCTTGAGTATTATGACTAGTATACTTCCGAATCCATCTTGCAAGTACGCTTAAACTCGAAATATTAAACCGTACTGTAGCGCTAGTGAGCGATTCCTCTTGAGTCAGAACTGCGCGTACAGTCTCCATTTTTAGTTCTTCTGGATAACCTGTCCATTCTGTTCGATCACGGAGTGACGAGGAGCCGTATGTACGATATTTTGCTCTCCATCTATTCAAGGTCGTGACTGAAAGCTCGAAGAGCGAGGCAATCGATTTTATCGAGTCCATTCTATCCTCACACATCCTAATGATCCGTAATTTTTCATCCGGCGAAAACTTAGATTTAGACATAGAAATAGCTCCCTTCAAAAAGTGGACAGTTTTTGTTATTTCAACTGTCTACTTTTTGGGGAGCATATCAAAAGGGACTTGATACTCCTGTTTATTTTCAGCAGTTCATAAATTTAGACTCAATCGACTTTCGTTAAAATCTCATATCCGTCTTTTAAGACGATGACGCTATGTTCAAATTGCGAAACGAGACTTTTATTTGGTGTATATAAGGTCCAGCCGTCTTTCTCGTCTTCCATACAGAATTCGTCGCCGGTCGAGATAAATGTTTCGACGGCAATGACTTGTCCTTCTTTCAACAAATCATTTTCCTCACGGCTGAAGTAGTTCGAAATCGATTCCGGCTCGCCGTGTAATGTCTTTCCGAGACCGTGTCCCGCCAAGTTCCGGATGACGGTAAAGCCGCTTTTCCGTGTCTCGGCATAAATCGCTTTCCCAATCTGATTGACCTTCGTTCCGGCCTTTACTTTCTCCAATCCTTTTTCAAGGGCAGACAACGAAACTTCGACCAACCGAACATCTTCCGGACGACGGGCTTGTCCTGCGATAACCGTTTTGCCGGTATCGGAGTAATAACCGTTCTTTACGGCTGAGACATCAACATTAACAATATCTCCCTCTTTGATGACGTACGCTCCCGGAATACCATGTGCCGCCACTTCATTTACACTGATACAAGTTGCTCCCGGAAAGTCATACATGACGATCGGTGCCGATTCCGCCCCGTGTTCTTTCAGAATCCGTGCCCCGATCTCATCTAATTCCTTCGTTGTAATCCCCGGTTTGACGGCATCTGCCATCTCATCGCGTGCAATGGCGACAATCCGTCCGATTTCACGTAATGCATCGTAATCATAATCCAACATCATTCATTTCCTCCTCATTCACTCAATCGTTCTTGATATAAATAGTCTGCTGAAATATCAGCAAATAAGAACATCCCATTATTCAGCGGCATACTGAAAGTCCGTGTCTGCTCCCCGGAACTGAAGTCGACGTACCGGTCCGATAAATAGCCGGTATGCCGTCGTTCCATCGCTACTGTCGTACGGATGAAATACGGTCGGAAACTCCAATTGTATCCTTGGTAAAACGAATAACGTTTCCATTCGCCGCTTTTTTTACTGATATTTGATGACTGCTGGAACCCGTTGGCATCCGTAATATAGAATCGAATGAATTCCGGCTCCATCTTTTTCGCTAACATTAACAACCAGCTGTCGAGGTCTTCCTCCGGCCTGACGGACTGGCAATATTCGTTGAATCGAACGGTCCAGTCCTGTTCGAGCTGAAACAGCCGGTTCATTTGTTCCCGGTCATATTTATAAAACATCGGAACCTCATGCAGCAAAATGTCCATTCCCGGGCAAGTCGTCACCCAGTCCGGCGTCGTTTCACCGAGCAGGTTCCCCATGTAATAACGTCCGCCGTGCTGCCAGGCATAACGCAACTGACCAAGGTGGCTGATATTTTTGTACAGCAGCGGAGCACCCAGCTGATCGCAGAGATGTTCCATCGTCTGCAATAAATGCGGGTAACTGGCCGAGACCGTTTTTTTCTCAATCATCGATGCCAAATCGACAATCAGCATGTCCGGTGACATCGAAAATACCCGTTCGAGACTCGTTGCTTCCGCCCGGTCGAGCGCTACCTTCAAACCGGAATTTTGATAATAGGCGACAATCCGGCCGAGGCGGTCAAAATCATCGACCTGAACATCTGTTAATGTCACGTATAACCGGTCTTCCGGGAAATCAATCTGCGCATCACGCAGAATACTTAAAAAATCTTCGCCGCCGTTCTCAAATAACCAGGCCGGGCGACAGCGGACCAGAACAAACGAATGGGCATCCGTCGGTACTTTTTGAAAGGCATGTCGAATGACATGACTCATCACTTCGAGTTGGTATTCGATTGGTACATCATCTTCTTGAAAAAACGGTTTTAACGGTTCTCCCCGGAAATGGGATTGAATTTCATACCCTTCTACTTTAAAAGGCGCCGCTCCGACAATCGGCTGAAACCAAGCTTCAATTTGTTCGGGATGAACAATGACATCTAAGGCATCCATTCTTCTGCCCCCCTTTTCTCTTGTTCCATCTTATCAAAAAAAGAACCCCTCTGTAATCAGAGAGGTCCTGTCTTTAAAATAAGGTCGTATCTTTTCTGACTGCGATGTACAAATAGACACCAAATGTCGCCGTTAAATAGATGATACTCAGCACGCCGTATTGAATACCGGTTGCCCCACCTTTTCCAATCGCCAAGACAAGAAAGATAATCCCGCCAAACAGAAGGGTTGCTAAAGGAATATAACGGAAGTGCCCTTTCGTCGTCCGCTCACTGATCTGTTTTGTCGCGACGACTAGCACAATGAGACAAATAAATGCCAAAGCGTAGATAATATACACAAAATTCCGCCCTCTCTATATCGTTCATTGCTCATTTTAGCACGAGATTTCATAAAAAAGAACCGACTTGTCTGTGACAAATCGGTTCAAACTTCTTACTTTTCAAAACGTGGTTTACGTCCACCACGGTTGCGATCACTTTCACTGCGGTTACGGCCAGCGTATCCACCTTCACGGCGATCTGATGACGCTGATGAAGAACTACGGTTTCCTTCAGAAGGACGACCGCCTTCACGGCGCTCCCCACCACGTGGGTTGCTGCCACGGTATCCGCCACCACGGTTAGAAGAAGAACCAGAACCTGATCCACCTTTGTTGCCGTAAGGACGACGGTTACCACCGCCACCGTTGCTGCCAAAACGTTTAACACGGATTGGTTCGATTGACGAAATTTGAACTGGCGTTGCATCCGGCTCTTTCGTTAATCCTTTAAGCGCTGCTGCGATTAATTCAACCGCTTCATACTCTTCAAGAAGTTCTTGAGCGAGTGTTGTATACTCTTGTGAGTTTTTCGCTTCTACACGTTTGATCAACTCTTGTGCAGCAAGTTTCAAGTTGCCTTCCAAGATTTCGTCAAGCGTCGGTGCATGACGACGTGACATTTTTTTGTTTGTTACACGTTCGATTGTTTTGATTTGACCAAACTCACGTGGTGTAACGAATGTGATTGCTGATCCTGTTTTACCAGCACGACCTGTACGACCGATACGGTGAACATAGCTCTCCGGATCTTGCGGGACGTCGAAGTTGTAGACGTGTGTAACGCCTGAAATATCAAGTCCACGTGCCGCTACGTCAGTTGCAACAAGGATATCGATTGTTCCTTTTTTGAAGCGACGGATGACTTGGTCACGTTTTGCTTGTGTTAAGTCACCGTGTAAGCCGTCAGCTGTATAACCACGTTGGATTAGACCTTCTGTCATCTCATCGACACGTTTTTTCGTACGACCGAAGATGATCGAGAGTTCCGGAGAATCCGTATCAATCAAGCGGCAAAGGACGTCGAATTTTTGGCTTTCTTTTAATTCGATGAATGATTGGTCGATGTTTTCGACAGTCATTTCTTTTGCTTTTACTTTGATGTGAGTCGGAGTCGTCATGAAACGATCTGCGATTTTACGAATCTGCGGCGGCATTGTCGCAGAGAATAAAAGTGTTTGGCGAGTTGGCGGAAGTGTACCCAAGATTTTTTCGATATCTTCCACGAAGCCCATGTTCAACATTTCATCTGCCTCATCCAAGATAACTGTTTGGACGTGGTCAAGGTTTAATGTTTTACGGTTCATGTGGTCCATTAGACGACCAGGTGTAGCGACGACGATTTGTGGGTTCTTACGAAGCGCACGAATCTGACGGTCGATTTGCTGACCACCGTATACTGGCAATGCATGAACACGTTTTACTTCACCAATGCGGTTAAGTTCTTCTGCTACTTGAATCGCAAGCTCACGAGTCGGTGCAAGGATCAATGCTTGGATATAACGTGATTTTGCGTCAAGACGCTCAATCGTTGGAATACCGAATGCAGCTGTTTTCCCTGTTCCTGTTTGTGCTTGACCGATTAAGTCAACGCCGCTAAGACCGACTGGAATTGTTTCTGCTTGGATTGGAGTTGCTTCTTCAAAGCCCATTTTTAGGACACCTTTGATAAGTGCCTCACTAAGATTTAATTCACGAAATGTTGTCAATGCTAAATACTCTCCTTTGTCATATGAAAAGCGTCTGCCACTAAACAGACGCTACCGTAACGAATACAATCGACTACCTATTATAGCAGAACCTCTTCCTTAAAGATAGGGGCTATTTCTGCGTATAATAATGTTTAGGGAAGTCACCATCATAATCGTTGCCATAAGGGCGAGGGAAAGGCATGATGCCCGGACCGTACAACGCTTGAATTCGCGCCGTTTGCCCCCACTAGTGATGGGGTTTTATTTGGAAATGGTCGCCGGTAAGTACCAGCCGCAACCACCAAAATGATGAATTCCTAACTATTTATTCGAAACGTAGGCTTAAGTTGGTTAACTTATTTCGTTAACCGAATACCCGTTTCATGTTTTTCTATTTTTTTGTCTTTCAACAATCGACCTAAAGCACGTTTGAAGGCAGCCTTACTTAGGCCAAATACCTCATCAATCGTCTCAGGAGGTGTCTTATCACCATACGACATCTGACCACCATGTTCAAGCAGGTGATTCATGATCAAATCCGCATCGATGTCGATTGCCTCGTGAGCACGTGGTCTTGCTGAAAGTAATACTGTACCATCTGGCTTCACATTTGTCACCCGTAATTTCATAACTTCTCCAAGTCGCGGCCACCGTTCCATCTCTTGTTCATGGAGAAAACCAATCGTCTGTTCATTGACCCAGACGTTGACGCCGGGATCCCGCTGAGCAAAGACAAGTCCTTCGACATCCATGTTATTCCACTCTTCCGGTGCCGGTTTTGCCCGTAAGTTAAAATACGCATAGGGAGCCGGATCTCCGAGTAAACGAAGTTTTTGGTCATGTTTGAGACGAATGTAGAGTTGATCTCCTTCTTCCGGCCAAAATGTCCGGCGTTGCGGCAAATCATCAAGAGATACTAACACGTCTTTTTGAATACCGATGTTTGCAAATACGCCTGTATTGTAACGCGTACCGTTAATCGTCGTTTTGACGTAGTCTTCAAACGATGCTTCCGGAATCGTCATCGAAGAAGCGAGACGCCCTTCGTTGTCCTGATAAAGAAAGACTTCCACTTCTTCGTCAAGTTCGAGCTTTTTTGTTTGTTCATTATTATGAAGTAAGATGTCCTCTTCCCCGTTGCTTAAGAAAACACCAAACTCTGCTTCTCGTTCTACTTTTAATGTGACAACCTGTCCTGCGCGTAATGCCATGAGTGGTCATCTCCCTTCTGTTGTTTCCATCTGTTCCTGCGTATCACCTATCATACTATACTCTTTTTCCTCCCCTCTCCGACATGAAGCAAAAGTGACCAAATATGACATTTTTGTGAACGGTTCTGATTTGAGTGATTTTTTTGAAAAAAAGATATATGATAAAACAATAGGAAAAAGAAGGTTTAGTTTAGTTAAATATGGGGGAAAAACATGTTTCATAACATTCAATCGCGTTCTTTCGCAAGACGCTTCACAAAAACATTGGTATTTGCTTTTTTTGCATTCCTCGCAACGATCGGAATCGTTTTTGCAGAAGGTTCGAACAGTACAGACCTGTCTCCGAAGACACCTGCACTTCAACATATTGACACTCCATAAAATCTACACTAAGCGTGTGGATTTTTTTATTTTTCCCGAAGTTTTACAGGACGATACAGGAAATCACGGTTTCGTCACGAATTCTTTAGAAGATGTATATCATCTAAATAAGGAGGGCGTGTCATGTGGTTTTATCTTTTCACGACGTTTACAGGTCTCATCAGTACATATTTGAGTTATACGACCGGCTATTATACAGATTCAATCGGTGTATTCGTTTTTACACTCGCCATCTGCTTATCGCTCTCTTCCTTCAGACAGCTCCTTCGGACATCTCACCAGTCCTATCATGAATATGTGCAGCATCGCCGAGTCAAAAAGCAGTATGAACGGATGAAAAAACGGGAACAGTCGTATCAATTGTCTTACGATCAACGTGAATCCATTCCACCACTTGCATTATCGGCGACAGAACAGCATGATAAATAAAGAACCGCTTTAACTTCGTATGATTAGGAGGAACTGAGTCATTATGAATGAAATTCCCTTATCCAACGGTTGGACCCTTCGTTACTCGCCTGTCATCGACCTGTGGTTAAAAGAAGACGGCGTCCTGCTTGTCGATCACGAAGATAAGGTCCGACTGACATTGATCCTTGACGAGGAGTCGATGGAAATCAAACAGATTGATAATACTAACGCTTCTTTCTCGATTGACCCAACGACCCGTCGTTTGACGTTTGAACTTGGAGAAACCGAAGAAGAGTCGGAACCTCGTTATTGGGAATAATGACGAAGACTGGGTGCGATACCCGGTCTTTTTTTGTACAATAATCATTGAAAGCAAAAAAAGGAGTCTGATGCCACTATGTTACGCACAATCATCTGGTTCATTCATTTTGGACTGGTTCTACCCCTTACATTACCGTTTCTTCCAGGGGCAAAACGTCGAACGCACGCTGCACGCTACGCCTATACACAAAAAGTGGCTCATGCCTGGGCAAACTCATTACTCCGGCTTGCCGGAGTCAAGGTCCGGATGACGGGTCAGGAACACATCCCGGCCGATCAACCAGTCGTCTTCATCGCTAATCATCAAGGTAATTTTGATGTTCCGATCCTCCTCGGAAAAATCGACAAACCAAAAGCCTTCATCTCAAAAATTGAAGTGAACAAGATTCCCATTGTGAATGTCTGGATGAATCTGATGGGATGTGTCATGATTGACCGCAAAGATCGCCGACAGTCTCTCAAAGCTATCCGGGCCGGAATCGACACGATTAAAGATGGTCAATCGATGATTATTTTTCCCGAAGGCACACGTTCTAAAGGAGGACCTGTCGCCGAGTTTAAGGCAGGCAGTTTTACACTGGCTACATCGAGCGGAGCATTAGTCGTTCCGATTGCGATTTCAGGAAGCTATCGTGTCATGGAGGAAACCGGACGCATTCGACCGGCGACCGTCGATGTGACGATTTTAAAACCGATCGACCCGACATCCATGTCGCAAAAAGAACTGGTCGTTCTGGTCGAACAACAAATCAAGGAAATTGTAGAAGGAGTCTGACATGTTACTTAAAGTCGATCAACTAAAAAAAGAATTCGCCGATAAAATCGTATTCGAGGATGTCACCTTTTCCGTGAGTCCCGGTGACCGGATCGGAATCATCGGTGTCAACGGTACCGGAAAATCAACGTTGCTTCATATCTTAGCTGGACAAGAAACACCGGACGCCGGTGAGCTTCAACATCCAAATGACTACCGGATCCGCCTGCTTTCGCAGTCAACGGATTATCCGGAAGATCAAACAGTCATGCAGGTTTTGTTATCCGGCAATACCCCCACTATCAATGCGCTTCGTCATTATGAAGTTGCACGGTTGGCTCTTGAGCAAGATCCGGCAAATGAAACGTTACTGACACGGTTCATCAGCGCACAAACAGAAATCGATGCCGCGAACGCCTGGGATACTGAGTCCCGTCTCAAAATGATTTTAAATAAACTCGGCATCACGAATCTTGAAGCTACGATCGGTTCCTTGTCAGGCGGACAACGAAAACGGGTCGGACTGGCTGAAGCGTTGCTCGACGAAGCCGATCTCTTACTCCTCGATGAGCCGACCAACGAACTTGACGCCGAGACGATCACTTGGCTTGAATCGCAAATTAAGGAATATCGCGGGGCGATCTTACTGATCACCCACGATCGTTACTTCTTGAACCGTGTCACGAATCATATGATGGAAATCGCGAATGGAACAGCTTACTTCTATGTTGGCAATTATGAATCATTCCTCGAGAAACGGGCGGAGCGCCGGGAACGGACAGCCTCGATGGAAGAAAAACGACAAAACATCCTTCGGCGGGAACTCGCCTGGCTGCGTCGCGGGGCGAAAGCACGGACGACCAAACAAAAGGCACGTATTCAACGGGTGGATGCTCTGCAAGAACTGTCTTACGAAGAAGACGAAGCAGCGCTCGAAGTTCAGGTCGGCTCCACCCGACTCGGGAAAAAAGTCATCGAAGCGGTGGATGTCAGTCAGCAATTTGGCGACCGGACGTTGTTCAATGATTTCAGCTGGTTATTTGGCCGGAAGGAACGATACGGAATCGTCGGACGAAACGGGAGTGGAAAATCCACTTTGTTATCAATTCTTGCCAAACGCCTGGAACCGACGAGCGGTGAAGTTATTCACGGCGAAACAGTAAAAGTCGGCTTTTACGGTCAATTCGCAGAATTCAGTCACCCTAACCGCCGGGTCATTGAAGAAGTCGAACGGATCGCCCAAGTCATCACGACCCTGGACGGTCAGGAAATCACGGCAAGTCAGATGCTTGAACAATTTTTGTTTAAACCGGAAGCACAATATAAACCAATCGGTAAATTATCCGGTGGTGAAAAACGACGGTTGAAACTGCTCACGATTTTGATGGATGAACCAAACGTTCTTTTCCTTGACGAGCCGACCAACGATTTGGATACGGAAACGTTATCCGTGTTGGAAGATTATTTGGACTCGTTCCCGGGAACCGTCATCACAGTCAGTCACGACCGCTATTTCCTTGACCGTGTCGTCAACCGGTTATTAGCATTTGAAAACGGTGAAATCGTATCGTACTACGGTCAATACACCGATTATTTAGAGCAACGGGAACTCCCTTCCGTCATCGAGGCACCTATCGTAAAAGACGTGCCGACCGTCGAAGCACCGCCTGCCGAGACACCCAAAAAACTAAGTTATCAGGAACAGCTCGACTGGAAGACGATTGAATCTCAAATCGAGGAAGCGGAACTTCAGGCGGAATCTCTTGAGCAACAACTGGCTTCTTCCGGAAGTGATTTAGGTCAGGTCAACGATCTTTATCAGCAAATCGAACAAGCGAAAGCAAAAATCGATCAGTTGATGGAATACTGGACTTATTTATCCGAAAAAGTCGAGGCATACGAAAACTATAAAAACTAATTTTTTTCTTAAGAATCGTATCCATTCGTCAACACGACGAACGGATACGATTTATTTTTTTGATTCACATGAACCGGACAAAAGCAGTGTATGATAAAAAAAAGGACAACACACTTCAAGTGAGGAGGCAGTTTCATGCAACGATCCCCCTATTTCATAAAATGGTTTCCGCCGTTGCTGATCATTTCTACGCTGCTCGTAGTGATTTCCTCTGCAAACGAATCGATTCCCAACCTTGTCGTCGAACAAATTCTGCAGTATCTGTCGATGATCTTGATTGCCTTTTTCATTTTAGTCGCCTATAAAAAAGAACAGTTTCTCATCGTTCCTAGACGGAATTTCTGGTTGCTTGCGCTTGGTTCTTTATGTCTATCCGTCATCGGATCCGTCTTAGAAACAATTCATTTGTTCAGTCCGCCCGAAAGTTTTTCCGGATTCTACAGCCTCGCTTTATTTTCCTTGTCTCATTATTTATTTTTGTATGCTATTTTTTACCGGATTGCTTCTAAAAAGAGTTTCGGTCAACACCTTTTGGCTTTTATCGATGCCATCATTTTAGTCATCTTTCTTGCTTTAGTTGCGTTTCATATTCTGAATGAACTGGTCGATCCCGCTGTCAATCCGTTCCCTTATTCGCTTGTCGTCATCATCAATACATCACTCGGTCTGTTCGTGTTCTTTTATTTTTTCTTTATCCAGGACACCCACTGGGTATCCCGGACGACACTATTTTTACTGTTCTTATCGATTTTCATTCGAGGTCTGTATGAAATATCGTCCGTTTATTTTCCGGCATTTACGATGCAGTATCTGGTTTTCTCGCCCATCCTTATCCGTTTGGCTCAGAGCGCAGCGATCCTTTGGCATATTGACCATATCGCTGAAGGGGTTAATAAGTCGCCGATCGTCCAACGTGCTTGGCTCCCGCTGTTATCTTTACCATTATTCCTTCACTATTTCCTGGATGAGGACGGACAAAAACAGGATGTCTTTATCATCTTATTTTTATTGATTGTTCGCCAGATTCTTATCACGCGCCAACATACATCGATCGTTCGTCAACTCGATACCCGAAATGAACAATTGGCGATACGGGTGGATCGACGAACTGAACAAATCAAAGCCAGTGAACAACAAGTCATTCCGCTGTTCATGGGACATCCTGATCCAATCGTTCGCTTTAATCAGAATCAGGAACCGACTTATGCGAATCAGGCTGCTCAACGGATTTTTGGCCTTTCAGACATGACGATTGATTATGTGACGGGCGAACTGCACCATGTTCAAACTGCCTTGAAGATAGGGTCGAATCATTATCAAAATGAAGCGAATCAACAATTCGAATTAATTTCGATCCCGATTCAGATTGGCGATACTGCCTTTGGTCACTTCTTGATCCTCCATGACGTAACAGAGCGGATGGCACGTCAACAGCAAATCGAATACCATGCCTATCATGACGGTTTAACCCACATCGGCAATCGCCGATCGTTGGAAAAAACGTTTCATGAAAAAACAGCCACCTTGAATTATCTCGCCCTGATTGATCTCGACGGCTTCAAACAAATTAATGACACGTACGGTCATGAAGCCGGGGACTTTATTCTGATAGAAGTCGCACGACGTCTTGCCGGAGAATTATCCGCTGACGAATCGGTTTACCGGCTCGGTGGAGACGAATTTGCTCTGCTGACCTCGGCGAAAGATGAAGTATCTTTAAGACGACGCTGCAAAGTTTTATTGAATCAGTTGTCGAAACCGTACCAGTATCACGGACAACGGTTACGTGTTTCTGCCAGTGTCGGTGTGGCACGCCACGATTTGGAAGCCGATTTGGAACAATGGCTCAAACAGGCGGATTTAGCCATGTATCGTGTGAAGCATCAAGACAAAAACGGGATTGGTGTGTATCGTTCCGAAATGGAATAATGATTTCCACTCAAAAAACCGGCCCTTCCGAATGAGTACGGAAAGGCCGATTTTTTTGTCATTCCGGGCGTGGGGCGATGTTTCCTTCTTCAATATCGAGTAATAAATCAATTAACTCGGCACAGAATTCAGGATATTGGCGTAACAAGGCATCTTCTCCTACCTCATCCACGAAATCCGCCAAAAGAATCCGGACTTCCGGCACTAATGCTTTGGCGACTTTCATGTAAGCAATCGCAAAACGCCATTTCCCCGAGATATAAAGAAGTTTACCGACCAGTAAATCCCCCGGTTCGACTTCAATTTCTCCTAAATCGGTCTGATAGGTCTGCTTTGACATGATGTCGACGACCCGGTCTTCCTCAACAAGAAACAGAGAAGGCACCGGATCCGCCAACCCTCTTAAAGCACGGTATAAACTCGGTGACATGTCTTCCTTGACCTGTTCTAAAAAACGACCGTGCGGTGTTTTGCCTTGTTCGTCCGTTTCATAGAAAATGGCCCAATCAACGAATAGATCACGGAACAGTTCAGCGTCCTTTAAATACCATCGTCCTTCCGTTGCAATCTCTTCGATGAACGCGACCCAATCCGTACTTCTGGCCGTTGCGGCTTCCTGGTACATCTTTTTTAGTGCCGTATTCATCTCCGCTTCCGATACGGTCGTTGGAAAAGGAATGATCTTTCGCTCGCTTTTCATCGTGTCGGTCCTTTCCGGTGTGGGTTCGCCGGGCGTTTAATGGTTTTTGGTTCAGTTTCTTCCCGTTTCGGAATCACTTCCCCACGGTAAATCTCCATTTCTTCTAGTTCCACACCCATTTGTTTAGTCAATGTCTTCAGGTGTTTCAAATCGTGATCCGTCACAAGAGCAAGGACCATACCGGATGCGTTCCCGCGCCCTGTCCGTCCTGAACGGTGAACGAAATCATCGAAGGATTCGGGTAAATCATAATGAACGACATGCGTGACCGCTTCGATGTCGAGGCCACGGGCGGCAAGCCCCGTCGTAACAAGTAACGGGAACTCTCCGCGTTTATATGAACGAAGCGTCTCCATCCGTTCGCGTTTTCCTTTTTCGGCGTCAAGAATACGGTACTTTAAGGAGAACTTACTCAATTCACCGTTTAACGGTCCGAGGAATGAACGGTTGTTGATGAACGTCAACACTTTCGCTCCCTGCATGTTGGCCAGGCGGCGCAAGTATTCCGGTTTGAGGCGGCGTGACATCTCGATATAACCGAACTTCACTTGCGTACTCATGACACGTTCTACTTTAATCCGTTCCGGCTCGTTCGCAAATAACGTTTTGCCCCATTCAGCCGTTCGTTCCGGCAACGTCGCCGAGATGAATGCCAGCTGACGATCACGCAATGCACTGTTGGCAATCCGTGTGGCCGAAGCACTCATTCCGCTCTCATAAATTTGATCGGCTTCATCCAAAACAATCAGTTTCACTTTATGCATCTTCATTTTTTTAGAATCAATCAGTTCGACGAGGCGGCCCGGTGTTCCGACGATGATTTGCGGTTTTTTCTTCAATCGTTCGTGCTGGCGTTTGAGTTCGACACCGCCGATGAAGGCACCGGATTTAATGCCGCTTCCTTGCGAAAACAGTTGAATGACCTGATGAATCTGCATGACCAGTTCACGTGTCGGTGCGGTGATCACGACTTGGATATGCGGTTCATTTTCATCAATCAATTCCAGTGCCGGGATGACATAGGCCAATGTTTTCCCGGTTCCGGTCGGTGCTTCGACCAACACATCTTTTCGTTCGCGTAATAATGGGATTGCCTGTTCTTGAACCGGCATCATTTTTTCGAAGCGGGCGCGTTCCCATGCTTCCGTAATAAAAGGTTTCATAAAGTCCATAACGTGTATTCTCCTACTCTCTTCTGCATCATTCTGTGACATATTCAAATTGATCGGTCGTTTCGTCACGCAGACCACGTAACGTTTGTGTATATTCATTCCCTGCGTCGATGAGCCGGATGTGATAGACCACTTCCTGGTCACTCTTTATTTCTTCCGTCAAAATATCGAACCCTTGAATGACCCGGTCTTGCAGTTCATCCGCCAGTTTCGGAAACTGACGGAGTACCGGATAATCGGACCGGACATCACTCGGACGGCGGATCAGCTTCGCCAAGTATTTTTCGTTGTATCCGATGAAGTCTTCAAAATCAAAGTCATCTTCAAAACGAATCCAAAAGCCGTCTTCCTCAAACTCCGTAATCATACCCGTTCGCGGCGTTCCTTCAGTTGATACCTTTAACGTCACCCAATCACCTGCTCTATAATCGGCACGGTCTTCCAACATTGAAAAATCCATTTTATGCACCTCCACGGTCTATATTCCCTTTTTCATTGTCAACGATACGTCATAAAAATACAAGATAACCCGGTGTGACTTTTATCACGATTCCAACTGTCTTGTTCAGAACAGGATGAAAATAGTGATACAGATTGGAAAAAACGGCTAGATTTCGACCTTTCTCTGTTTTCCGGACACCTTCCGACCACTGGTACACATTTGAAGAATCCCTTTTATACCAACGTTTTTGAAGTCTCCTACGCTTTCACCGGGATGTAAAACTCTTCCCGCTTTATGTTTGTTACACTATTCACATAAGGGATGTATCTTGCACTGTTCACCTTACAACCAAAGGAGTGTTCATGATGTTACTTGAAAAAACACCAGCATGGCAACAATTCGAAACAGGCGCGTGGAACAATCAGATTGACGTGGCTGATTTCATTCGCCGCAACCGGACAGAGTACCGGGGAGACGATCAGTTTCTCGCCGGCCCTACCGTTGCTACGGAAACACTGTGGCAACAAATCATGAATTTAACAAGTGAAGAACGTTTACGCGGCGGTGTCTACGCTGTCGATGCCTCGACACCTTCAACGATTCTGTCTCACGGTCCGGGGTATCTCAACCGCGAGCTCGAACAAATCGTCGGTCTGCAAACCGACGAACCGTTCAAACGGTCGATTCACCCGAACGGCGGCATCCGGATGGTCAATGATGCCTTGGAAGCCTATGGTTTTCAAGCGGACCCGCTCGTCACCAAAACGTTCAGTGAATACCGGAAAACACATAATCAAGGTGTATTTGATGCCTATACTCCTGAAATGCGTGCCGCCCGTAAAGCCGGAATCATCACCGGTCTTCCCGATGCATACGGACGCGGTCGGATCATCGGTGACTACCGACGTGTTGCCCTGTACGGTACCTCCTTCCTGATCGCACAGCGGAAACAGGATTTACAGGACCGTGGCGGCTTCTTATCGGAATCGATGATTCGCGACCGTGAAGAGATGAACGAACAAATTCGGGCGTTACAGGAACTGACCGAGCTCGGTCAACGATATGACTGCGACTTATCCCGTCCGGCTGAAACCGCCCAGGAAGCGTTCCAATGGATGTACCTCGCTTACCTCGCTGCAATCAAAGAACAAAACGGGGCAGCGATGTCACTCGGCCGCGTCTCGACGTTCCTTGACATCTATATCGAACGGGATTTGCAGTCAGGACGTTTGACGGAACAGACTGCCCAGGAACTGGTCGATCATTTTGTCATGAAACTGCGGATCGTTAAATTCCTCCGGACCCCGGACTACAATGATTTATTCTCCGGTGATCCGACCTGGGTCACGGAATCAATCGGCGGGATGAGTGAGGACGGTCGCTCCAACGTGACAAAAAGTTCGTTCCGCTTCCTGCAGACACTTGTCAATCTAGGTCCGGCTCCAGAACCGAATCTGACGGTCCTCTGGTCCACACAACTACCGCGCGGCTTTAAAGAATTCTGTGCCAAGATGTCGATTCTCTCCAGTTCGATCCAGTATGAAAATGATGATTTGATGTTGCCGATTTACGGCGACGACTACGGCATCGCATGCTGTGTTTCCGCCATGAAAATCGGGAAACAGATGCAATTTTTCGGAGCACGGGCGAACTTAGCAAAAGCGTTGCTCTATACGTTAAACGGCGGCATCGATGAAAAACTTAAAATTCAAGTTGCTCCAAAGACGAACCTGATTTTAGATGATGTCCTGGATTATGAAACGGTCATGGCTGCTTACGACCGTCAGCTTGACTGGTTGGCGGAACTCTATGTCAATACATTGAATGTCATTCACTTCATGCATGATAAATACAGTTACGAACGCATCGAAATGGCGTTGCACGACCCGGAAATCTTACGGACGATGGCTTGCGGTATCGCCGGTCTGTCCGTCGTGGCCGACAGCCTGTCCGCCATTCGTTACGCTAAAGTCTCACCGATTCGTGATGCGGATGGAATCGCGGTTGATTTTAAAATCGAAGGTGACTTCCCTAAATTCGGAAATAATGATGCCCGTGTCGATCAGATGGCGGTTGATCTCGTCAAACTGTTTATGGAAAAAATCCGGAAACATCCGACGTACCGTGATGCTTTACCGACTCAATCCGTCTTGACGATTACTTCGAATGTCGTTTACGGCAAAAAAACCGGTAATACGCCGGACGGACGACGGGCTGGTGAACCATTCGCACCGGGAGCCAATCCAATGCATGGCCGGGATACGAAGGGAGCCGTCGCCGCGTTAACTTCCGTCGGGAAATTACCGTATGAACATGCCCTTGACGGCATTTCCTACACGTTCTCCATCGTCCCGAAAGCACTCGGGAAAGATGAACCGACACGAATCCGTAATACAGTCGGACTGCTTGACGGCTACATGGGCGGAACCACTTCAAAAGGTCATCACTTAAACGTCAATGTCTTCGACCGGGAAACATTACTCGATGCGATGGAACATCCGGAACTTTATCCCCAATTGACGATCCGCGTTTCCGGTTACGCCGTCAACTTCATCAAGTTGACCCGCGAACAGCAAATTGACGTCATCAACCGGACGTTCCACGGTGCACTTTAACTGAAAGAAAGGACTGAAATGGCTATGACACACGGAACGATTCATTCTGTTGAATCCTGCGGCACGGTCGACGGACCGGGTATTCGCTTCATCGTCTTCACACAAGGCTGTCCTTTACGTTGCCAATACTGCCACAATGCGGATACGTGGGAATTCGGGTGTGGTCGTTCCGTCTCGGCAACGGAAATCATTGAAGAAGCGGAAAGTTACCGATCATTTTTCGAAGCAACAGGCGGTGGTATCACATTTTCCGGTGGAGAACCCCTTGCCCAACCGGAATTTTTGGAAGCGGCACTTCGGGAAGCAAAACAAAAAGGCATGCATACCGTCATCGATACAGCCGGTTCGGTCGTTCCTAAAAATATCGACCGGATTCTTGATTACACGGATCTCGTGTTACTCGACATTAAGCATATCGATGATGCGACCTGCCGGATTCTGACGGGGCGCAGTAATGCCAATACACTTGCCTTTGCCAAACGCTTGGCAGAACGGAACATTCCCGTCTGGATCCGTCACGTTCTCGTGCCCGGTTTGACGATGACGGAGACGTTCCTGCGCCAGACCGGCGAATTCATCCGGACACTCGGTAATGTCGAACGGATCGAAGTACTCCCTTATCACCAGCTTGGCGTTTACAAATGGGAAGCACTCGGTCTCGACTATCCATTGGCGGATGTTCTGCCACCGAATCCGGAAGAAGCCGCTGCGGCTCAAGAATTGCTCGATTCTTACTTGTCTTGCTGACGACAAGTTGCTACACTGAACACATAGTCTATGAACAGGAGGTACAATACCGAAATGAAGCATTTACTCGCTACTGTCTAATGATGAAAGAATTCATCACTTTCGCAATGAGTTGCGGATGACTGACGCTACGAGTCTGCTCATTTTCGGTATTTCCGTCATGCGGGATATACCTTCTTTGATTTGCACTCCTGCACACCATCCGCTCGCTTTCGGATGGTGTGTTTTCATTTCATCACAATTTGAAATGAACCCCAAAGGAGCTGAACCTATGCCTGCTGAAATCTTATCCATTCATGATGTCCGCTTTGATCTTCCAGAGCAGACGCTGTTTCAACACATTTCATTTTCGATCCGTCCCGGTGAACATGTTGCTTTAGTCGGTGCCAATGGTGTCGGTAAAACGACACTCTTCCAGCTGATTTTAAAACAGCTTCAACCGACGGAGGGAAACATCTTCCGCGGCTACACGACGATCGGTCACGTCGCCCAGCATCTCACCTCAAGTGCACCTGCCATCCGGCTCGTCGAACAAGCCGACCGACTCCGGTATCAGGCGCGGGAAGCGGCGCTGCATGCCTCTTCACTTGAAATCTACCAAACGGCACTCGATCTCGATGCGTTTTCTCTTGAGGCGGATGCGGCACGGGCTTTAAAAGAAGTCCAGTTACCTGAACATGTCTGGCTTCATTCGTTTGACACACTCAGCGGCGGTGAACAGACCCGGATTCAGCTGGCCTGTCTGTTGGTCAAGCAACCCGATTTCATTCTGCTCGATGAACCGACCAATCATTTGGATTCGGAGACGCTTGATTGGTTGATCAACTGGATCAATCAGACAGCGATCACTATTTTGTATGTCTCGCATGAGCGGGCTTTCATCGATGCAACAGCCGATGCTGTCATCGAACTGACACCGCATCAAGCGACACGCTACAAAGGTAATTATCAAGCATATCGTCAGCAAAAAGAACAGGAACGCCTGACCCAGGAACGCGAGTATGAAAAGCAGGAAAAAACACGGAAGGAACTCAAACGGATGATCACCCAGTATCAAAACTGGCATCAACAGGCTGTTGCCCACGCCAGCGAACGGGATCCTTACGCCAAGAAAAAAGCAGCGAAACAAGCCAAGAAATTTAAGGCAAAAGAAAAACAACTCGAACAGACAATCGATCACCGGGTCGCCAAACCGGAACATCCAGCCTCCGTTCATGTGGCATTCGAAGCAGCATCCTTTGCCGCCAAACAACTGTTTACGTTAGACAAAGTCGCTTTTTCGTATGACGGTCGGACGCTATTTAAAAAACTGACCTTTTCCATGCAACAAGGCGACCGGATTGCTGTCATCGGCCGGAACGGATCCGGCAAGACGACCCTGCTCCGGCTGATTCAAGGGGAGCTCGATCCGATGGAAGGAACAATCACGCGCCATCCCGAGCTGACAGTCGGCTACTTTTCACAGGCTCTTTCCAATTTACCGGTTTCCGGTTCCCTGCTCGATGCGTTACTGCAGGAGACGACGATTTCCGAAACCGATGCCCGGACGCTGCTTGCGTGTTTTCTGTTTCGCCGGGATCAGGTGTATAAACCGATTGCTGAAGCCAGCATGGGAGAGCGATGCCGGATTGCTTTCTTACGACTTTACTTTTCCGGTGCCCGTTTGTTGATTTTGGATGAACCGACCAACTATCTTGATTTGACGACCCGTGAACAAATTGAAGCCGCCCTTGACGTCTTTCCGGGTGAACTGTTATTTGTTTCGCATGATCGTTATTTTAATGATCGTCTTTCGAACCGGACTATTACTTTAGATGGGGATGCGAGCGTTCATCCGATCGGTACGAAACCATTGCGGGAACAGCAGCCCAGTGACATTCAAGCCATTCAACACGATTTAAAGCGTCTTGATGATTTGACGGGAACAATTTATTTTGATTAACAGCTGATTCAATGAAACGAACGACGCCTCTCTGATTTATCAGAAAGGCGTCGTTCGTTTCATTACTACATTCCATCATCGCTTTTGATATTTTAATTTCGTCCGTGCCTGTGCCTGTTTGTGAATCTTCTTCCACTTTTCTTTTTCCTCCGCCTGAAGAACTGCGTTTTGCTTTCGTTCTGCATAGGCAACTTCGCGCTTCAGTTTCAGGAAGCTGCCCCACCGTTCATGTGACAGCGTGCCTTCTGTCAGCGCCGCTTGGACGGCACAGCCCGGTTCTTCGCCATGCTGACAATCCCGGAAACGGCAGGATTCCGCCAGCTCCTCGATATCCGAGAAGGTGGACGTCAATCCGTCCGTTCCGTCCCATAATCCAAGTTCCCGCATCCCCGGTGTATCAACGAGTAACAATCCGCTCGACAACCGTTTCAGCTCCCGGTGTGTCGTCGTATGCCGGCCCCGTTCATCATCTTCGCGGACACCGCCCGTTTCCATCAACTGTTCTTCCGCCAACGCATTGACGAGCGTTGACTTCCCGACACCGGATGATCCGACGAGAACAATCGTCTCGTTTGGTCGCAATGCTTCACGTAAATCATCTAATCCTTCTCCGGTCAGCGAGTCGACAGCAAAATACGGTGTCCCAAAGGCAACTGCCTCCACCTCGGACAGGAATTCGTCAGCGGACGCCGTCAGACTCTTTTTCGTTAAGACGATCACGGGTGTGGCGCCTGCTTCCCATGCGACCGTCAAATAGCGTTCCAGGCGACGAACGTTAAAATCGTGCCCGAATGCCATGACGAGTAATGCAATATCGACATTCGCGCAAATCACCTGTTCCTCGGTTTCCGTTCCGGCTGCTTTTCTGGAAAATTGCGTACTCCGCGGCAAAACACGTTCGATTCGTCCCTTACCGGCTTCTCGTCCGCTCTGAATCACCCAGTCCCCGACGGCCGGCAGTTCAGCTTTCGTTAACGCTTCAAACCGCAGCTTTCCGGATAATTCACTTAGCGTTTCCCCGTCAGTCGTCATCACACGGTACTGTTTTTGAAAGACTGCCGTTACACGGCCTAACTGTTCATTTGTTCCGGTCTCATACGCCGGTACTTTACCCCATTCGTTCAAATGGTTTCCTCCTCTGATTTAAGGGAGGGAAACCCCTCCCTGTGTTCCGATACGGTTTTCTTTCTCGTGGCTGATTGCATACATAAAAACACCACTCCTCTCGTTTCTTATAGCCGTATTTTACCATATCTTATTTTGCCGACCTAGCAGAATCGTTAAAGTCAGACTTCCCTACTCCGCCTCAAGTCGGAGACGATTCCGGTCCGAAGGGCGTCGTGCCTCTTCTCTTCTTCCCTTAAGATAAGAGTATCAAGAAAAAGGAGGCTTCATCATGAAGCAATCAAAAGGGAAACAGGTCTTGATGGCACTTGCCGGTCTCGCCCTTCTCGCTGTCGTCATCGGTACATTACCGCATATGATCGGACTCGGGCTCGGTGCACTGCTCGCTTTTTATGCCATCAGTAAGTTTATCCAAACCTCAAATGTTTTTGCGAAAATCGGATTTGGACTGCTCGCAGCAATCGGCATCGGTTTTGCCTTATCGAACATTTGGGCCGTTTTAGGAATCGCCGCCGCACTGGCACTTTACATCGGATACATGCGTATGAAAATGCAACGGGTCGATTTAAACCAACTGTTCGCCCGTCGTCGCAAGACCTCATCGGCACACTTTGAAGCTGACTGGAAAGATCTCGATAAAAACCGTTACTGAGTCATTCCGTGTTATTTAAACATATTACGTAGATTCAACATCCAAGGAGGAATTTTTGATGAAAAATGTATTTGATCAATTAAACGAATTTGCGAATCAGATGATGACAGAAGTCAAGAAAGCAGCGGATCAAGGGGAAGCACCCGCTAAAAAGCTCGTCCGTCACATCCGGACAACCGAATCAGATTTAAAAGAAATCGACCGTTTACTCGAACGTCAACGGACATTACTCGCCGAATTAACACAAAAGCAGGATGAAGCGAAGGAACTTGCGGACAAACGTTTTGCACAGGTCGAAATCGCCAAAGAAGCAGGCGAACAGGAACTGGCGGAACGGGCTGCCATCGAGTCGAAACATTACGGGGAACAGTTCCGCTTCTTCGAAGAACTGATCGTTGAAACGAAACGTGAATTGAATCAGCTCGAACGGGAAGCACTGGAATTGAAACTGAAGCTTGAAGACTTGCAAAACAAACGGTATGAATGGATGATGCGGGAAAACGTGTCAAATTTAAAATCAAAGATGAACCAGGTGCTAGAACGCGAACCAAATGCTACTATTAAACAAGAACAACATCCATTCACAACAGAAGAACCTGAATCGAAGGAAGAGGAAGCTCCGATCGCAGAAGATGACATCGATGCGCGGATCGCCGATCTCGAACGTCGATTCCAAAAATAAGTATTTGGACGAAGGAGGCATTCTTGCCTCCCTTTGTCATGTCAGGAAGGAGATTGCCCGTGCGACGATTAAGTACAAAACAACTAGTCGGCTACGTGTCGATCCTGTTTGCTCTCGGACTATTCTATGATTTGATGACAGGCGCGGGGAATGTATTATTCGGGGTTCTCTTCCCCTTCCTCCTGTACTATGTCGGGATTCATTTCCGAAAAAGAAATCATGAAAAACTGGCCATCCTGTTTTATATCGTCGGTACAATCATCTTAGCCGGTGTCGTTCTTAGTTCAGCAGCAATCGGCTTCGTCATCGCCGGCATCCTGCTGTATCTCGGAATCATTCTCGTGACACGCCATTCTGTCCGGGAATTCTTTTTCTCAAAAATTTCCCCGAGTCTTTATGAAGAGGAAGGGATCAAGATCCAGCCGGCCTATTCGTTTGCGACCCAACAAGAACTTCCGTATGTCTTAAAGGATATAAGCGAACAGTTCATCGTCCGTGATCTTGAAATCGACTTGACGCATGCGTATGTTCCGGAAGGTGAGACGCTGATCGTCGTCAGCGGTGTCGTCGGCGATGTCCGGATTTTATTGCCTTCCGGTTATGACTACACGCTCGACACATCGATCGGTTTCGGGAGTGTCAAAACCGATGTCCGTCGTATTCCTACTTTCTTCAACCGCCGGATCCAATACCGGGCCCCCGAATATGACGAGGCTGTCCGGAAAGTCCGGATTCATGTCATGCTCGGCATCGGGAATGTGGAGGTGACCTCGATATGAAACGCGATCAATTTCCGCTTGGTGTCATCGCACTTCAGGTGATGACCGGTTTTTTGACGGCCGTGATGACGACGTTATTATTTCTAAGTACACGCCAAGTCAATTGGCATGTACTTTTCGTCCGTCAACAAGACTTTCCTGTTTTCCTGCTGGTCATCGGCTTATCGCTTCTGCTGCCCCTGGCAGTTGGCAGTATCCATTATTTCTTTTTACGGCGTGATTTCAAGAGAGTCACTACGGCCATTATTGAACTGGAGCAGGGAAAAGAAGTGACGATTGTCAACGGTCCCTATTTCCATACGCTGACACGTCTGTCACGCATCGGGAAACGAATTGATGAACAGGTTGAAACCGTTCAAAAAATCAGTACCCGTCCGCAACATATCGAACAAGTCCGTGTTCAGGCCATTACAGAAGAACGCAAGCGCCTTGCCCGTGATTTACACGATTCCGTCTCCCAGCAACTGTATGCCATCTCGATGATGACGACTGCAGCCAAACAGACGATTCTGACGCAACCGGAAACAGCAGCCAAACAAATCGATTTGGTCGAAACGATGGCCCAGACGGCACAGTCAGAAATGCGTTCTTTATTGTTGCAGCTGCGCCCGGTAGAACTGGAAGGGATGACCCTTCAGCAAGGTCTGACTCAATTGCTGGAAGAATTATCGAGAAAGCAGTCAACCGAACTCAGCTGGAAGCTTGAAGCCATTGAACTGCCCCGCCCGATTGAAAACGAATTGTTCCGGATTGTTCAAGAAGGTTTGACCAACGCGTTGCGCCATGCAAAAGCGTCACATATGGACATCGAGTTGCGTCAATTTAATGATACGGTCATCTTAAGCATGAATGATGACGGTGTCGGCTTCGTCGTCGACGAGAAAAAACTGGCTTCTTACGGCATCAACTCAATGCGGGAACGAACGGCTGAGATGGGCGGAACAATCCGCCTTGTCAGTGTTCCGGGACAAGGAACACAAATTGAAGTAAAATTAAGAAAAGATCGGATGGTGCAAGTATGATACGAGTGTTATTAGTCGATGATCACGAAATGGTCCGTGCGGGTGTTTCTGCCTTTTTGTCCACTCAACCGGATATCGAGGTCGTCGCAGAAGCATCGGATGGACAAGCAGGTGCCGAGCTTGCGCTGAAACATCGTCCGGATGTCGTTTTAATGGATTTAGTTATGGAACCGGTGGACGGGGTCGAAGGAACACGGTTGATTCGAAAAGAATGGCCGGAAGCCAAGATCTTAGTCGTCACAAGCTTCTTGGATGATGAAAAAGTCTATCCGGTCATCGAAGCCGGTGCCATGAGTTACGTCTTAAAAACAGCAAGTGCCTTTGAAATTGCGGAAGCGATCCGTAAAACAGCAGACGGTCAATCCGTCATGGCGGCTCAGGTCACCGGCAAGATGATGGAACGATTACGGAAACCGACCAGTCATCTGCATGATGATTTGACGGAACGCGAACAGGAAGTCTTGCAACTGATGGCACGCGGCATGGCGAACCAGGAAATTGCCGATGAGCTGTTCATCTCTTTGAAGACCGTCAAAACCCACGTGTCGAACATCCTGTCGAAGCTCGATGTCGTTGACCGGACGCAAGCTGTCGTTTATGCCTTTAAACACAATATCGTTAAGTAATCTTCAGCATTTTCCTATACTTATATTTGCTCTCATACTCAATGAAAATGACCGGATTCCTTCTGTATCACAAGAGGAATCCGGTCATTTATTTTCGTTTGATCACCAGAGTTTCCACCCCGGTGCTCCAGGCGGCGCATTTTCAATCATATGCCAAATCGGAACCGTGTAGGCAAACGCAATTAACGCAAACGTCACGAAAATCCAGAGTTTCCAATTCTCGAAGAATAACGGCGTCTGCATTGCCGCTTCTTCTGTTTCAGCGACAGGAAACTCTTCCGTCCCTTTCGGTGCCCGGAAAGCGAGCTGGAACATCGCAAATAAGAACAGCAGAATCGACAGGAATAAAATCGTTCCGCCGATCGCCATCGCCACGTGGTACGGAATCCAGTCGGCGACAAGAGAATCCTTGAAGTAAGCCGCAGGACCGGTCCGTCTCGGGTTACCGAGTAGTCCTGAGATGTGCATCGCTGTCGACATGAACAGCATACCAATCGTCCATAACATCGTTTGAACCAGTCCGATCCGATTGATTTGTTTCGTCAATGTCCGCCCTCTGAGCAACGGAACCAGCCAGTAGGCCGTTCCAAAAAACGTCAGTGCAACGGCCGCTCCGACCGTGATATGAAAATGTCCTGTCACCCACAGTGTGTTATGGACGACGATATTTAATTGATGGGACGCATTGATGACCCCGCCGGCTCCGGCCGGAATGAAAAATAACATCCCGACAAACGGTGCTAAAAAGCGGACATCCCGGTACGGCATCTTCTTGATCCAGCCGAACAGTCCGGTTGCACCTTGACGGCGCCCCGCCAGTTCAAACGTCGCAAACATCGAGAATGCTGTCATGAGTGACGGAATGATGACCAAAAATGTGAGAACGACCTGAATGTATTTCCAAAAGGCCGAGATACCCGGCTCCAGCAATTGATGATGAAATCCTACCGGGAAAGAAAACAATAAGAATAGTAAAAAGGACATCCGGGCCAAGGCATCAGAAAAAATCTTTCCGCCGACGATTTTCGGAATGACGGTATACCAGACGATATACGCCGGCAACAGCCAAAAATACACTAGCGGATGCCCGAAGTACCAAAAGAGTGTCCGGGACAACTCAATCCCGACTTTGTCCGTCCAACCAAGTGATAACGGTAACAGTTGAAATAGAATCGTTGCAGCGACACCGAGTGTCGCAACCACCCACAATAACACTGTCATGATACTCATGTAGGCCTGCAGCGGCGGATGGACACCTTTATGCTCCCGTTTATAATCCGCGTACATCCGGAACATCGCACCTGAAGAGATCCACGTCCCGACAACGAAGATGACGAGTCCGATATAGAACACCGGGTGTGCTTTTAACGGTGCATAAAAGGTATATAAAACCGAAGCTTCTCCTGCAAGGACCATCCATGTGACAAGGACAACACCCAGCATCATGAACCAAAAGCCGACCCAACCGAGACGTCTTGGGAATTCCTCAAAACGACCAAACGATTGTCCTAAAAAGGAAAATAATAATCCGAAAATAAATAAGGTCGTAAACACAATCGCCAGCATTAATCCGTGAGCAGTCAACAATTCGTAATAACCGATGCCTGCAATTTCCGGGATGACACCTGTCCGGACGAGGGTTTGCAACAACCCGCACAATCCACCGATCAGCAACGCCACCAGCGAAAAGCTGACATGGGCAAAGGCCAGTTTAGCTTCCTTCAATCCAATGGCTGTAGCGGGAAGACCACGCTCCATCTCAAACTCCTTTAACTTCTTGGAAATGGCATTCATTTACTCCACCACCTTAATTTTTGTTGACATCATATGATGACCGCTTCCGCAATATTCATTACAGACAATCAAATAGTCTCCGGCTTTTTTAAAGGTGTATTCAATCGAATTGATATGACCGGGTACGACCATCATATTGACGTTCGTCTTGACGATTTCAAAGCCGTGAACGACATCTTTTGATGTCACGAGAAAATCCACTGTCGCTCCTTTTTTGATGACCATGTCCTGCGGAGTAAACTGAAATGCTTGTGATACCATGACCGCTTCATAGCGGTTGTCGTCAATTTTTTTTAAGCCCGGTTTATCAAATGGTTTGGTCTGATCCACTTGAGTCGGATCAATCAACGTCGCATCGGACGGTGGTTGATTGCCGGAGGCGAAAGCAGAAATACCGATGATGACTAAAAAAACGGCTAACATCACACAGCCAAACACCAACCAAATTTTCTCCAAACGATGAATGTGCATTGTCTTTCCTCCTTATCTCGAACTAAATAATAGAAAAATCGATCCCCACATCCCGATGATGACTGAAGCAACCATAAAGACGGCGACGATCGTTCCTGATAAATTCGGCTCTGGTTTACTGCTCATAATGTCCGGCTCCCTTCTCATTTCAACTTGATGTCTTGTCTTTATTCTAGAAAAGACAGATCCATCGAGAACGTGATAAATGTCACACTATTTGTGACGATTTCGCGCTTTCTCTTCTAAAAACACACATAAAGTTCACATATTAGTGCAGAAACGAAAAAGGAATCGACTCAAACAGGAATCACCCGTTCTTTTCCGCTCTATCCTGTAAGAGTCGCGTTAAAAGAGTGATTCCTGTGTAAACGAAAAAAGGCGGCAGAATTGTCATCTGCCACCCTTTTTGTCGGAGAGACTGACTCAGTCCCTCGGTTCATTTATTAAATCCGGCACACCCCTACCGGGCATCCTTCACAATGACACAAATCTCTTAAATAGTTCGCATCATGGACGATGATTTTGGTTGTCGTCGATGAAATGACCTTGTCTTTTTTCCACTGGGAAAACATACGATTGACCGTTTCACGTGGTGCCCCGATCAACTGACCGAGTTCGCTGTCGGACGGTCGTTTGGATATGACGTAATCTTCCCCGACTTGTTTCCCATGCATGGCAATCAAACGAAGTAAGGTCGAAGCCAGTGCCCCTTGTTTCCCAAACAATAACAAGTCACGCAATTTCGTTTCGGACTGCTTCCGCATCAAGGCTTGCCAGCGCATGATTTCCAAGGCAAACACACCATCCTGCTTCATCAATTCCTCAAGCTTACTTTTCGAAATGACACCCAGTATACTGTCTTCCATCGTTTCAATGCTATAAGAACTGGGAAATGCTTCACCGACATCAAACTCACCGAACAAATCTCCTTTAAAGTATAAAAACATCATTAAAGGACTGCCTTTTTTCGTCAGTTTCGATAGTTTGACACCACCCTGCTTCACGTAAAACAACTTATCGTTTAACTCACCTTCCCAACAAACGATGGAATCCTTTTTAAACGTCACCTCTGTCATGAAGTCTTCCAGTATCATTCGTGTTTCTGCCGATAAGACAAACGTATTGGCTTCAGTCGTTCCGCAAGCAAGCATTTCGCATTCTCCTTTCCTGATTCCTTCTGTCCTTAGTATAAAACATCACAGTTCAAAAAAACGTTTTTTCAAAAGATTGTCAAACATTGTTCACTTTTTCACAAAAAAGATAGATAAAAAAATGACCTCTGTTTGTTTAAAAACGGAGGTCATTTTTAGCTTCAGCGTACTTTTCGATAATAATGATCGACAATCCGGCGCGTCGCTTGGCCCGGCTGTTCCGTATACCAGATCGTTTTGAATTGTTCCATCGCCATTCGACTTTCCTGCAATGATACATCCGAATTAATCCAGTTCAACATGATCTCAAACTGATCGGTGCAAGTGACCGGTAACGGATCCGGATAGGAATCGATGATACCGGGAATTTGCCGATACGTGTCGATGTCCGGTGTATACAGAACGGTCGGAACACCGAGCAGACAACTTTCAAAAGGAATCGAGGAATAATCGGTTACCAATACGTCGGTAATTAGTAAGTAATCATTGATTGAATATTCATCTGTCACGAAATGGACATGCGCTTTTTGATGCGTGAACATGGAACGGACCGTCGGATGTAATTTGACGAGAATCGTCCATCCTTGATCAGTCAATTGTTCGAGTTGACGAACCGTCTGTCCTTCCATCCCATTATATTCCCGGTAAGTCGGTGCATATAATAGAATACGCCGCTTCGGTTTGACATAGATGTCGGAAAGTTGTTTTTTTACGGTCTGATGTTGCTCGTTAAACCAATAATCCGTCCGGTGAACACCCAATGTTTTAAAAACTGTCCGGGGAAGATCGTGCGGTGCCATGAATTGTTTCGCACATGCTTCTCCAGGTACGATGAAATCCCCATAACGTTGATACACCCGTTTGAAACGTCGCAGGACATGTTTCGGCACCATCAAACTCCTCGATGACGTCAGTCCGAATTTTTTTAGCGTTCCTGCAGCATGCCATAACTGAATCCGTTTTGTCCCCTGACGGATCGGAGCGACACTGTATTCACCGATATAGTTATCGATGAATAGGTGTTTCGATGTCGCGAGAAGATAAGCCAGTCGAATAAAACGCAGTCTGCGGTAAGGCAAAGCATATTCTGCCGACCAGGCTTCCGGATTTTTCACAAATTTTTTATCATACACCAGATACCTTTTCTCTTTCGGGAATTCCGTGAGGAGCGCATCATTAATCGGTTTCACGTTATCACCGTAAGTGACCCAAAAGAGCGTTACCGGTCTCAGAGGTAACAAGCAGAAGATTCGATAGAAAATCCGAAAAAGCAGCAAATAGATTTGCACGATACTCTCTCTCACGTTACTCCCCCCTTTCCATGAAGAAAGACCGCACGCGAGGTGTGGTCTTTTTTCATCAACCTTTTCCTAACTCCGTTTTAATCTGGCTTGTCGATTGTCGAAATGCCTTCCGTCCGGCTAAGGTAAACGACTTCACAATATTCTTTCAAGAAGTCGAATTCGCCGGCCCAGTCGTCACCCATGACGAATATATCGATTTGGTGCTCTTGTACATCCGTGATTTTTTGATCCCAGTTATTTTCGGCAATGACTTCGTCCACGTAGCGAATCGATTCCAAAATCAATTTGCGGTTTTCGAAACTGTGATATGACTCTTTGTGTTTTAAGCGATTGAACTCGTCCGTAGAAATCGCAACTACTAAATAATCGCCCATTTCCTTTGCTCGTTTGAGGATGTTGATATGTCCCCAGTGCAGTAAATCAAATGTGCCGTACGTGATGACTTTTTTCATGATGATTATCCTTTATGCTGATTGCTGACAGGTTGTAACAGACGTTGATAGGCTTGTACAGACGCGGTTCCGTCATCCCACTGGCAAAATTTCTTTTCAAATGCGTCAAATGCCGGACCGTATCGATCGCTCCATTCGTGCAACCGGTCAATCTCTTCAAATAGCCGTGATTGCTGTAAAACAAGCGGACCCGGGGCTTCCTGCTCAAAGTCAAAATAAAATCCGCGCAGTTGATCCCGGTAGTGTTCTAAGTCATACGTGTAAAAAATCATTGGTCGTTTCAGATGGGCATAGTCAAACATGACGGATGAATAATCCGTGACTATGGCATCTGCCGCAATGTACAGTTCTGAAATATCCGGATAATCCGAAGCATTACGGACAGAAGGATAACCCGCCGTATCGACTTGATCCGCTACCAAATAATGCATCCGGATCAATAACGTATATTCAGTACCAAATTGTTTCTCAAACTGCTCCAGCGAAAACGGCAGCTTAAAGGAATAAGACCCTTTCGCCACGTACTCATTGTCTCGCCATGTCGGCGCATACAAAATGATTTTCTTCGTCCGGTCGATGTTGTAACGGGAATAGACCCGTTCGCGTATTTCCGGATGCCGTTTCGTCTCGTAAAACAAATCATTCCGCGGATAACCGATTTCGAGCAATTCACCGGAAAAATCAAATGCCCGTCGAAAAATCCGACTCGAATAAGCATTCGGTGAAATCAACAGATCCCATTTGGATGCTTCACGTGCAAAGTCCCGCTTGTAGCGTTCGGTCGTCGTATCGGCCATCTGTACATCATCCATGTCGAGCGCCAGTTTTTTAAGCGGCGTCCCGTGCCACGTTTGTAAGTAGATGGTCCCTTTACGTTTGAACAACCAGGAAGGAAGCCTGCTGTTCGAAACCCAGACCCGCGACGTGGCGAGCAGATAAATCCAACGAATCGTCATCCGATTAACGGTCCGAACACTTGGATCATCGAAGACACGGTGTCGATCTTTACTGAAGATCAATTCATATTCCGGATGGTCTTTTTTCAGCGCTTCGTAGATCGAACGTGGATTGTCACTGTATTGTTTCCCTAAAAAGCTTTCAAACAGGAAACGATTTGGATGAACCGGTAAACACGCAAATACCCGCATCACGAGATGCAATCCCGTTTCGACCAGCTTCGTTCTCTTAATCCACTGACGTAATTGACGTTTCAAAACTTATACCCCTTAATTTAACAAAAAATTTACTTTTTATAGAATTTCATATAAATCAAACCTCAACCATCATAACAAAAAGCGCATCCATTTGGAATCAGTATTTGAACGCATATAACGGAATGGTAAATCAAACTTCGTCGTATTGTGCACCAGCCCTTTTCGATGGCTGAACGTTTCGAAACTGTATTTGCCGTGATATCCGCCGATTCCACTGGCACCGACACCGCCAAACGGTAAATTATGTTGTGCGACATGCATGAGTGTATCGTTCACGCATCCGCCGCCAAAGGAGATCCGGTTCAGGACACGTTCCTTCACGAATTCGTTTTCTGTAAATAGATAAAGGGCAAGCGGTTTGTCACGATCCGTGACAAAGGTGATGACATCTTCGATTTCGTCATATACGAGCACCGGTAAAATCGGACCAAAGATTTCTTCCTGCATCAATTTCGAATCAAGAGGAACGTTCGTCATAACGGTCGGAGCCATTTTTCTTGTTTCCGGATCGACTTGTCCGCCGAATTCGATGTTTCCTTGCTCGAGATATCCTGTCAATCGTTCCAAGTGACCGTCCGAAACGATTTTGACATAGGACCCCACGCCGACTCCATTGCCATACTGGGAGAACGCCTCTTCTTCAATCAAACGAAGAAATGTTTCCTGGACGTCCCGATGAACAAAAACATAGTCCGGAGCGATACATGTTTGCCCGGCATTTAACCATTTTCCCCAGGCAATCCGTTTGGCCGCGAGTCTTAAGTCTGCATCCTTGTGGATAATCGTCGGAGACTTGCCGCCCAGTTCAAGCGTGACCGGCGTCAAATGTTTGGCAGCTGCTTGATGAACGATTTTACCGACACAAGTCGAGCCGGTAAAGAAGATATAATCAAACTTCTCTTCCAACACAGCTGTACTTACTTCCGCGTCGCCTTCGATCACGACACCAAAACGCTCATGAAACGCCGTCTCAAACACTTCCCGCAACACACGCGAGACGTTTGGTGTCAATTCCGAAGGTTTTAGAACAACGGTATTCCCAGCTGCAATCGCACCTACGACAGGGGCAAGGGCCAGTTGGAAAGGATAATTCCAAGGTGCGATGACGAGCACGTTTCCGTAAGGCTCAAAACGGATTTCGCTTTTTGATCCGAAATGCAACAACGGCGTTTTGACTCGCCGTGGTTTTGCAAGACGGCGCAATTGTTTTTCCATCCGATTGATTTCGCCGTAGACAAAACCGATTTCTGTCGTAAACGCGTCTTGACGTCCTTTATTCAAGTCGACTTTCAAGGCATCGTAAATGGCTTCTTCATGTGTTTCAATTGCTTGTTTCAAGAACGTCAACATACTTAAACGAAAAGCAATGCTTCGTGTCGCGCCTGTCTTAAAGAAACCCCGTTGTACTTCAATCTGGCGTGCTACATCCAATCCCGTTGTCGTCAATCCCATCCTTAAATCCCCCTTGTGAGCTCATTCATTTCTACCTTCTCATTCTACCATAGCTGTCAGGGCAAATAAAAAAAGCGGAGAGTCTTTTCTCCGCCTTTCGTTTACAGTTGGATTGCTGTTTCAAGTGCGACTTTCATCATGTCGTTAAACGTCGTTTGACGTTCTTCTGCTGTTGTCTCTTCACCCGTCAACAAGTGATCGGAAATCGTCAAGATCGTCAAGGCGTTGACTTTATGTTTGGCCGCAAGTGTGTAGAGGCCTGCCGCTTCCATCTCGATTGCGAGGCAACCGAAGTCCGCCCATTTTTTGAAGTGGTGGAAATCATCTTGATAAAATTGATCTGTCGTAAAGATTTGACCCACTTTTGCGTCGATTCCGTGCTCTTTTGCTGTCATATACGCTTTGTGCAATAAGTCAAACGATGCTGTCGGCGCGTAATCGAGTCCGTTGAAGCGGACGCGGTTTTGTGCCATATCGTGTGATGCACTCATGGCGATGACGACGTCGCGAACTTTGACGTCCGGTGTAATTCCGCCGGCAGTACCGACACGAATCAGGTTTTTTGCGCCGTATGATTGAACGAGTTCATTGGCGTAAATCGACATCGAAGGAACGCCCATACCAGTTCCTTGGACCGAAACTTTTTTACCTTTATACGTTCCTGTAAAACCATACATTCCGCGGACTTTGTTATAAAGAACGACATCCTCTAAAAATGTATCGGCAATATATTTTGCACGAAGTGGATCTCCTGGAAGTAATACGGTTTCTGCAATCTGACCTTCTGCTGCGTTAATGTGTACGCTCATGTACGATTCCTCCTCTAAATAGTGACTAAACCGACAACAACTCTCGGAACTCATTCGGAGTCATTCCGAATTGCTTTTTAAAGACTTTCCGAAAATATTTATCATCATGGTATCCGACTTCAAGCGCAATCTCGTAAATCCGGGCATCCGTCTCACCCAGCAATTCTTTTGCCCGATTTAAACGGATGGTTTGAATATAATCCGATAGATTAACGGAAAAACGCTGTTTGAATCGTCTTGAAATGTATTCTCGACTTAGATAAAAGCGTTCACTCATGAGTTGAAGCGTTAGTTCTTCCGCATAATGTGTCGAAATGTATTTTGCAATTTGATCAATCGCTTCGCCTTGTTCTTGAACAGGACCGATCAATTCCATCGCGCGCCCGAGAGCATCATTCAAAATATCAGGATCAATCGGCTTAAGTAAGTAATCAAACGATTGGTGCAAAATCGCCCGACGCATATACGTATAATCATCATACCCTGTCAATACAATCGTGACGACCTTTGGATGATGATTTTTTGTCCATTCGAGTAAACTTAGTCCGTCGAGTCCGGGCATTTCGACATCCGTCAACATCAAATCGATTTTTTCCTGTTCCAAGAAACGTTTGGCAGTGACCCCGTCATCCGCTTCAAAGATATTACCAATCTGCCAGGTATCCCATTCTCCAAGCAATTTCACCGCGTCGCGCACATGTTTTTCGTCGTCTACGATCAATACATTCATCATAGTTCCTCCTGTTCAACGGGAATTCGAATGACGATTCTAAAACCACCTTCAGCCGGAGACTGCAGGATCATGCTGGCTTCTTCTTCATAAAAGATTAATAGACGTTCGTAGATGTTGTGAAGACCGATCCCGGACGTTTGACGGTTTTCCGGTCGGCGGTGCATCCGCATCGTTTGATCAATACTTTCTAGTTTTGCTTCTTCCATGACTGAACCGCTGTTTTCGACTTGAATGATGAGTTGGTCACCATCGCTTCTGACTTTATAGGCGAGGTAATTTTCCGTCGCATCTGCCTGTTGATTAAACGCATGCTTAAAATAATTTTCAGCAAAGGGTTGTAAAATCATTTTCGGGATCTCAATCGAATTCATGTGCCACGGCACATCGACGATATAACGGAACCGATCCGGAAAACGTTGCTGCTGAAGACGCATGTAGGATTGAAGATGATCGACTTCCTGCTTCAGCGTGACAATCGTCTGTTCATTATTCATGGAATAACGCATCATCTGCGACAATCCTGTAATCGAACGATATGCGATTTTCCGGTCACCCTGTAATGTAGTCGTTCCGATCGATTGCAAGGCATTAAACAAGAAATGAGGATTTAATTGAGATTGTAAAGCCCGCAATTCGTTTGTCCGGTTTTCAAGTGCCAGACGGTATTCCCGTTTGATCAGCCGGTCGATTCGTTGAATCATCCGCTGGAATTGCCGATTCAGCAACCCAATCTCATCGTTGGTCGTCGCAACGAATTGTGCCGATAAATCACCCTGTTCGACACGCCAAACGTTTGCTGTCAGCTGTTTGATCGGCTTCGTGATTTTAAGGGCTGCAAGACTGGCCGCGATAATCATCAAGACTAACGAGCCGATCCCGATCAAAATTAAAATCAGCGCTGTTTCATTGGCGCCTTTGACGACCGATGTATATGGGGTCGTCTTGATCAGTGTAATGGGAACTCCTTGTGTTGTCATTTTGGCATACACGATAAAGGAGTCTCCGACGCGCATGCTCCCACTCTTGCCCGTCAATCGGTCATTCGTGACCGGAAGTTCTTTGCCTGTTTTCGCAATCAGTTGGTTTCCATTCAACAACCAAAGCGATTCACCGGGAAAATTTTCGAACAGCTTCAATTGTTGTTCAAAGACACTCGTCGGAATGTCGACTGAAAGAAAACCGAGCGGTTCATCCGTTTCCACCCGATTGATCCGGTAACGGAAGCTGACGATTTCTTTCTCATCCAAAATCATCGTATGTGTATTATAGGCGGCAATCTGATGTGCCGGATCAATCAGCCATCCGTTTTTTTGTTTCATCAAACGAAAATAATCGGTCTCCTGCAGCCAATCAAACTTTCCCCGGCTTGATGTTTTCATGTTATAGACCGAGTACTCCGAATTTCCTTTTAAGATGACAAAATGAAGCTGCTCAATGTCTTGTCTTGATAAAAAAAGTCCGAGCAACGCCCGTGAAATCACACCTTCCGATTCACTGAGCTCGGCATCTGCACCGACGTTCATAATATTGAGTAAGGAGCGATTGGCATACAAACTTGTCGGCAACCGTCTTACATCTTCCATATAATGACTGATTTGGTTGCTTCCTCTTTTCAAACCGCTCAAGCTCGAACGTTCCGCCTGCTCGATGTTCTGGTGGCGCACATAGAGATAAGAAGCTGATGTAGCAAGCGTCGTCGGAATCAGAATTGCTAAGACGACAAGTCGGATCAAACGTGTTCGGATGCTCTTCATCGCCGTCTCCTCCATCCTTTTTCTTCTAATAAGTAGTATAGCATAGCTGTATCCGCTTACATGTATGTCTTTTATTTGTTTATACCCGTTGTCATTTACTCCAATTTAGATTAACCGAAAAACAATACTTGATTCCGAATGAATATTGATATAACATCGTTAATGTTCGTTTTTAACAAACTTTTGAGATTAAGGTGGTCTTTGACTCATGTTTAAACTTTCAGCACACGATACAACGGTCAAACGTGAAATTCAAGCTGGTTTTATTACGTTCATCACGATGGCCTATATTCTTTTCGTCAACCCGACTATTTTATCGGAAGCAGGCATTCCGCAGGATCAAGCTTTCTCGGCAACGATCGTCGCTACTTTGATCGGGACATTGTTGATGGGCTTTTATGCCAACCTGCCGATTGCGGTGGCACCGGGAATGGGCTTAAACGCTTATTTCACTTATACGCTCGTCATCGGCGAAAAAATTCCTTACCAAACAGCTTTATCCGTCGTTTTTGTCGCCGGAATCATCTTCCTTTTGTTATCCTTGTCTCCTTTACGGACGAAATTAATCGAAGTCATTCCAACTACGATTAAGTTAGCTATCACCGGAGGAATCGGTTTATTCATTGCTTCCCTCGGTTTAAAGATGTCCGGTATTCTTGTGGCCGATCCGGCTACCTTGATTACAATCGGCTCTTTGACGTCACCGGAAGCCCTGGTTACGCTGGTCGGATTACTCGTAGCCGCCATTCTGACGGTGAAACGTGTTCCGGGTGGTCTATTGTATGCGATGGTCCTGTCCGGAGTACTCGCTTTCTTAACAGGTGAATTGACGTTCTCAAAAACCTTGATTGCTTTGCCGACTTTACCGGAAGGCATTCTTGTCGCGAATCCCCTCTCTGCGGTTCAAGACGTCATTCAATATGGTCTATTCAGTGGTGTCCTTTCGTTTGTCCTCGTCACGATGTTTGATACGACCGGAACAATGGTCGCAGTCGGCGAACAGGCCGGACTGATCGAAGAAGACGGTTCTCTTAAGAACAGCGAACGTGCTCTGTTGTCTGATTCAACGGCAATGATTGTCGGATCGATGTTTGGAACCAGTCCAACGACGGCTTACGTCGAATCTGCTTCCGGTGTCGCAGCCGGTGGACGAACCGGATTGACATCCGTCACGGTCGGCATCTTATTTGCGCTCTCGGCAGTGTTCGGTCCAATCGTTCAATCGATTTCAAGTGTTCCTGCTATTACAGCACCTGCATTACTCCTGGTCGGTGCCTTGATGCTTCAAAATATTAAACAAATCCAGTGGGAAGATTTCAGCGAAGCCTTTACAGCGTTCATGATCATCATCATCATGCCGCTGTCCGGCAGTATCGCAACAGGGATCGCCTTCGGATTCATCATCTATCCGATTATGAAAGCTGTCCAAAAGCAACGCGTTCACTTTTTGATTTATCTGTTCGCTGTTCTCTTCTTCATTCAATTGTTTTTCTTACATTAAATAATAAAAAACGTGTTGATTCCATTTATTGGAAACAACACGTTTTTTATTATTTCTTCATTTTTTGCCAAGTCTTCGTAAAGTCTTGTAACATCTCTTCTGATGTTTTTTGTTTTCCTACGTATGCCTGCATGATGGCACCAAATTCGTTAACAGCACCGTCCGGATATTTAAACCAGTTCCATGAGATGGTTTTATCTTCTTTAGAGTACTTGATGATATCGTCAGCAAGTGGTCCAAGATCGGCTGCTTCGATTGATTTGAACGCCGGGATAAACTTGAATTTGTTGACCATATAATCTTTTCCTGTATCAGATGTCGCCATCCACTCGAGGAACTTTTTACCTTCTTCTTTATTTTTCGAGTTTTTGTTGACGACCCAGTTATTCGGTACGCCGACCGGAAGTCGATCCATTTTTTCTTTGTCATCATTGATCGGCATCGGAATGAAGCCCATCTCGATATCCGGATTGACATCCGTAATCAATTGTTGCGCCCAGTTTCCTTGTTGGATCATTGCTGTTTTTCCTTCAGCAAACTGTGAAACTTGTGTATTGTAATCTGTCGTCAACGGATTTTTGTTTCCGTACTCGATCGTTAAATCAAACAGATTCATGAACTCTTTAAATTGTTTATTGTCTTCGAACTTCCCTTTGCCGGAATTCAGATCGGCGATGAACTGATCCGGATCATCCTGTTGGGCCATCGGGATATTCATCAAGTGATTTCCAAGAATCCACCACTCGCCGTATCCGATCGAGAATGGTGTCACGCCGTCCGCTTTCAGCTTCTTGGACGCTTCTGTTAATTCTGTTAACGTTTTCGGCAACTCTGTAATACCGGCTTTCTTGAAGATTTCTTTGTTGTAAATGAAACCGTAACCTTCTAAGTTCATCGGCATACCATACAGTTTCCCGTCAATTGTCATCGGTTCTTTTGATAGGTCTGTTAAATCACTGACCCACTTTTCATCCGAAAGATCTTCCAGCTTATCTTGCCATGTTTTCGCTTCTGTAAATCCACCGTTGTTGAAAACATCCGGTTCGTTACCCGAAGCAAACTGAGATTTCAAGGCGGCGCCATAATCTGATCCGCCGCCGACTGTTTGAACGACGACTTTTACGCCCGTTTCTTTTTCATACGCCTTTGCCATCTTTTCCATGTCTTTTGCGATTTCAGCTTTAAATTGGAATACGTTGAGGGTCTTCCCGTCCTTAGAAGAGCCACTGTCCTTTGAGTCATCACTATTGAGTGTTCCACCGCCACCACATGCTGCAAGTGCTACGACCATTGCGGTCGTCATAACTGGTAGTGCTGCCCATTTACGTTTACGCATTCGGATACCTCCCTGATTTTCGAGTTGATAATCGTGCTACGCTTTTACAATAAATGAAAACGCTTGCAATAAAAACGGATAATTTTGTCCGGTGCGGTGGAAAATATTGAACAATCGTTATCCGACAAAAAAACTCGGGATTAGTGTATGATGAAAGTAGTTATGATATTCCATGAAGGAGTCTGATGCAATGTCCCTACAGTTCACGATTTTATTAATTGGCTTATTGTTGTTTACAGCAGTCTGGACGACGAAATTGTCGAGTCGTCTCAATATTCCGGCTCTCCTGATTTTCATTGCCCTTGGCATGATTGCCGGCAGTGACATTACCGGGTTCATCCGGTTTGATGATGCCGAGCTGGCACAGTTACTCGGTACGGTGGCGCTGATCATCATCTTATTCGAGGGAGGTCTTCAAACGGCTTGGAAAGAAGTTAAGACCGAACTCTCACCCTCTCTGTCACTTGCCACGTTTGGTGTCTTCATTGCGACGACAATCGTTGCCGTGGCGTCCCACTACATTCTCGGCTTCAGCTGGGCTAATGCTTTTCTCCTTGGTGCCATTGTCGGATCAACGGATGCTGCCGCGATTTTTTCAGTACTCAGCGGGCAATCCGTCCGGCGAAAAGTCGGTTCAACGTTAGAACTCGAATCCGGGACCAATGATCCGATGGCTGTTTTTTTGACAGTCTTCTTCCTGGAATTCGTGACGAATCCAAAAGAGGCTTCACTCGTTTCCGGCTTAACTTCGTTAGTCTGGGAAATGGTGATCGGTCTACTGCTCGGTCTGTTCATCGGCTGGATTGCTTCGACACTACTTAACCGGATTGATCTCAGTTCCTCGAGCTTTTATCCGATTCTTTTAATGTCGTTCGCCTTTCTTTCGTTCGGTATTGCCGATACGATTCATGCCAGTGGTTTCTTAGCCGTCTATGTGACCGCCATCTACATCAGCAATCATGAATTGGTTTACCGTCAGACGCTTGTCCGTTTTACGATGAGTATGGCGCACTTGGCCCAAATCGGGATGTTTATCGTGCTCGGATTACTCGTCTTCCCGAAGCAGTTGCTTGATCCGCAGGTGATTCTATCCTCGATTGCCCTTGCATTGATTTTAATCTTCATCGCCCGCCCGGTGTCGGTCTGGCTCAGTCTGCTTCCCTTTAAATATTCTTGGCAGGAAAAAGTGTTTGTTTCCTTCGCCGGTTTAAAAGGAGCAGTTCCGATCATTCTTGCGACGTATCCGCTTGTCGCCGGCATCGACAACGCCGGAATGATTTTTAATATCGTCTTTTTCACCGTTCTGTTATCGACGTTAATTCAAGGGAGCATGCTGACGTTCCTCGCCGATCGCCTTCATTTGAACGACACGGGTTCTTCCGCCATTCAAACGGTTATCGAGTTCATGTCGATTGGTAAACCGAATGCGGAAATCATCGAATTGACGATTCCGAATTCCCATCCATTCGTCGGGAAAGCCATCATGGATATTGATCTTCCGCAGGAATTTTTAATCACGGCAATCATCCGGGACGACCAAATCGTGACACCTCGTGGAGACACGATTTTTGAAGGTCGGGATCAGTTGCTTCTATTAACTCCGAAACACCGGATTAAAACGCTCAAACGATTTTTATTCCCTAAAACTCCATGAAAAAAGGGCTGACTTAAATAGTCAGTCCCTTTTTGTATTCTTAACGCTTCGATTTCAAGCGGCGATACATGATGTAGCCGATGATTCCAACGACAATGATGCCGAGAATCCACCATAATTCCTGTTCAAGCCCCTTCAGCATGGACTCTGCCCGTTCCACCCCAAACTTCTCTCCCAGCCAAACATAAAAAAACGAAACCGGGAACAAACCAATGCTCGAGGCGAGGACGTATCGTTTGAACGACAAGTTAAACAGACCACACGGAATCGAGACGACCGAACGGACGACCGGGAAGAAACGACCGAACAAGGCAGACCATGAACCGTATTTCGATACGATTCGTTCTCCCTGAATGATTTCCCGTTCCTTGATCATCAACCATTTTCCGTAGCGAACCAAAATCGGACGTCCGGCGTAACGACCGAGAAAGTAAAATAGCGTCGCGCCCATCAGACTGCCGATGAAACCGATTAGGACAGCTGCCATCCAACTGATCGTTCCGTTTGAAACATACAGACCGAGTAACGGCAAACCGACTTCAGCCGGAATTAATTCCGTCCCGAGTCCAAGAATCATAATTCCTAAAAACAGCCAGAGATTCGACTCTCCGGCTGAGAATAACCATTCCAGCATCCAACCACTCCTCTAAATCAGCCTCGTGCAGGACGAAGAAGATAATAAATGATGACGACGAGCGTCGTCCAGACTCCTGTAAAAATCCCGATGATTCCGACGATAAAGAAGCCCAGTGCCATCATTGATCCTGTACGCTTGTAATCACGCCACATCGTCCGCAATCCTTTGATGTTAAACCAAAGGAACGCGACGAACAGCAAGGCAAACACTAATCCTGTAATGAGTATCGCTGACATGTCTTCACCTCTCTCTTATTAGTTCATATGCCCATTATAACGTGTTTTCACACGTCTTTCCTCAGTCTGAGGTCGGATGAACTTATTTTGACACATAGAAAAACCGTACTGCCATCCATAAAGTCATGGTCAGCAGTACGGTTTGTCATTATATCTATCAGTACATCACTCGTTCTTACAGCAGGTGCACACCTTGCTCACGGTACGACGCGCGTGTTTCTTCCGACCAGACCGACGCCTGAACTTCACCGATGTGACGTTTCTTCAAGAGGAACATCGCCATCCGGGATTGTCCGATTCCGCCGCCGATTGTCAGTGGAAGTGTTTCTGCCAGTACCCCTTGATGGAACGGGAAATCGAGTTTCGCATGCTCGCCTGTCGTCTCGATTTGTGCGAGTAACGTTTCACGGTCGACACGAATGCCCATCGATGAAAGTTCAAATGCACCGATTTCCGGATGATGGACTAGAATATCGCCGTTGAGTGTCCAGTCATCGTAGTCAGCCGCTCGGCCGTCATGTTTTTCTCCGGACGCTAAGGCTCCACCGATTTGCATCAAGAAGACAGCCCCGTATTCTTTAGTCACTTCCGTCTCACGCTCTTTCGTCGAAAGCGTCGGGTACGCATCTTCCAGTTCCTGTGTCGTCATGAAATGGATCGTTTCCGGTAAGATCGCTTCAATCGCGAGCTGTTCTTCGACTTCACGTTCCACTTGACGAATCGATGCGTAAATCGCTTGCACCGTTTTCTGCAAGTAGTCGATTGTCCGCTCTTCTTTTGAAATCACACGTTCCCAGTCCCACTGATCGACATGGATCGAATGCGTTTCATCCAATACTTCGTCGCGGCGGATGGCATGCATCAATGTGTACAAGCCTTCGCCTTTTGCGAATCCGTATGTGTGGAGTGCCTGGCGTTTCCACTTCGCAAGCGATTGAACGATTTCGAGTTCTGCCTGATGATCAATCGCATCAAAGCGGATGACGCGTTCAGTTCCGTTCAGGTGATCGTTGACTCCGAGTGTGCTTTCGACGAATAACGGTGCTTCGACGCGTGTCAATCCTAGTTGGGCTGAGAATTGCTCCTCAAAGCGTTTTTTTACAAGTGTGATAGCTTCCTGTGTCTGTTTCATCGATACGAGTGTTGTCATGGTAATCTTCCTCCTCAATTGTGTGTTTGAAAAAGAAGCCATAAAAAAGAGCCCTTCTCTCCCAAGAATATGGGACGAAAGACTCGGTTCCGCGGTACCACCCATGTTAACAGCTCAGCTGCTCACTCAAAAGACTGATGATCAATTATCATCTCAATCTTCGGCCATATGATAACGGACAGGCAACTCCGGCTACGCCTACTGACTTCAGTGTTCGGGTAGCGACTCCGGGATGTTCTTCGCAACTTGTTTCCGACTGGGCTCTCACCGCCCCCAGCTCGCTAATCCGGTTTTACAAGATGTTACTCTTCCCTTCAACGTCGTTGTTACAATTGAATTGAGAACATCGTACACCATCCGGCAAGTATTTGAAAAGCCTTTTTTTCAAAAAAAAATAAAATAATCTGACTAATCAGATTAACCAATCAAAACAAAAACGTTCCCGCAGAAGCGAGAACGCGCTTACATATCACTTGATGGAACCACTCGTAATTCCTTGAATAATTTGCTTTTGCATGGCGAAGAAGAACAGTAACAACGGAATGATCCCAAGAATCAGTCCGGCTAACGCCAAATCCCATTGCTTTGTATATTGGCCGAAGAAATAGAATGTCGCAAGCGGAATCGTCCGCAGTTCGACATCACGTAACATCAGCGATGGTAACAAGAAATCATTCCAAATCCATAGTGTGTTCAGGATGACAATCGTTACCGTGATCGGTTTAAGCAACGGGAAGACGATCCGCCAAAAGACACCCCACTGCGAACAACCGTCGATAATGGCTGCCTCTTCAATCTCTTCCGGAATCGATTTCATGAATCCATGATACAAGAAAATCGATAGACCGGAACCAAAGCCGAGATACATTAAAATCAGACCCCAATAACTGTTTTGCAGTCCGAGATCCCCTGACAGTTTCGACAATGGAATCATAATCGACTGGAATGGAATGATCATCGCGGCGACAAACAGGAAAAAGATAATCGTCGACAGACGGCTTTTGGTCCGAACGAGTTTCCAGGCGGCCATCGAACAGAAAATCACGATGACGGCGTTGGCACCGACCGTGATGATGACGGAGTTCAGGAACACTTTCCCGAAATTCATCGCTTCCCAGGCATTCGTATAGTTTTCCGTAATCCATTCTTTCGGAAGACCCGATGTATTCGTAAAGATATCCCCTTGCGTCTTAAACGAGTTCGAAATGACATAATAAAACGGAATCATATACAACAAACCCATCAACAAAGCGGCAATCTCCACGGTTCCGAGTCGTACGGAATAACGGCCGCGCTTTTTCGGTGCCGGTTGCTCCGGCTTGAGCTCCGGTTTCGGTAAAGGTTGTGCGGTACTCATGCTTCCACCTCCCGTTTTTTCGTCAAGTACACTTGGGTGACGGTAATCGCGGCAACGACCACAAAGAAAATGATGGCTTTGGCGGAACCGAGACCCAGATTATTGTTTGTGAATGACTCTTTATAGATGTTCAGCGCCAGCATTTCCGTTGATTTAAACGGACCGCCGTTCGTGAGCGATAAGTTCGTATCAAATAGTTTGAAGGACCAGGAAATCGTCAGGAACAGACAGATCGTGACCGACGGCATGATCAGCGGAATCGTAATGTTCCGTAACGTCGACAGGCGGTTGGCTCCGTCAATTTTGGCTGCTTCGATCAGTTCCTGCGGGACATTTTGCAAGGCCGCAATATAGATGACCATGATATATCCCCCGCCTTGCCAAATCGAAACGATGACAATACCCCAGAAACCGGTTCGAGCGTCACCAAGCCAAGGAAGTTCGAATAAACTCCAACCTGTCAGTTCTCCAATCGAAGCAAATCCTTTAACGTAAATGAACTGCCAGACGAATCCGAGAATCAATCCGCCAATTAAGTTCGGCATGAAGAAAATCGTCCGTAAGAAATTTCGAGTCCGAATATTTTGCGTGAGTAAAAACGCTAAGATAAATCCAACCAGATTCGTTAAAACCACGGCTACGACGGTGTATTTCGTCGTCAGCCAGAAGGACTGTTGGAACTGTTCGTCCACCGTGAACAGCCGGACATAGTTGTCAAACCCAATCCAATTTAACTCACCGGTAATTCCGTTCCAATCCGTGAATGAATACATGACACCATTAAAAAAAGGTACGAGAACGATTACTGCGAACACCAAAAAGACGGGTCCGACAAACATCCAAAATTCAAGTCCGCGCTTTACTTTTTTCTTATTGCTTACTGCCATTGCTCATCCCTCCTCTATCCCTAGACTACGCAACTTTCCATAAAATGAAAACGCAACCATTTGACCCATTGGGTGGAATATATTGAACGATTATTTGGCGTGTCCGTTTCAGATAAGCTACTATTAAGGAAATATAGAGAAACTCATCTTGAGAGGAAGATTACGCCATGGAAAAAACGATTCGTTCTGATTTAGAAATTGCCCAGCAAACCATCCTACGCCCCATCTCCGAAATCGCCGAACATATCGGATTAACTGACGCGGATTATGACACGTACGGAAAATACAAAGCAAAGTTGACAGACGGACTGGTGAAACGATTGGCGACGAAAGCAGATGGAAAACTGATTCTTGTCACGGCAATCAATCCGACGGCTGCCGGAGAAGGAAAATCGACAGTCACGGTCGGACTGGGTCAAGCGTTACACCGACTCAATCATAAGACGATGATTTGCTTGCGCGAACCGTCACTCGGACCAACGATGGGATTAAAAGGCGGAGCATGCGGCGGCGGATACAGCCAGGTCTTGCCGATGGAAGAAATCAACCTTCATTTTACAGGTGATATGCACGCCATCACTTCAGCCCACAACACAATCAGTGCCCTGCTCGATAATCATCTTCATCAAGGCAACGACTTACGGATTGATCCGCGTCGCATCACGTGGAAACGTGTCCTTGATCTGAATGACCGCGCCTTGCGACAAATCACGATTGGACTCGGCGGACCGGCCCACGGCGTTCCGCGTCAGGACGGGTTTGATATCACGGTCGCTTCGGAAATCATGGCTGTTCTCTGCTTAGCGGATTCCATCACGGATTTAGAGGAACGCATCAGCCGAATTGTCGTTGCCTATTCGTACGACCAACAGCCGGTGACAGTCAAGGATATCAAAGCTTCCGGTGCTGCGACATTACTCTTAAAAGAAGCCTTCCGTCCTAATCTTGTCCAGACGGTCGAAGGCACACCGGCTTTGATCCACGGCGGTCCGTTCGCAAATATTGCCCACGGCTGTAACTCGCTGATCGCGACCCGTACTGCTTTGAAATTGAGTGATTATGTCGTTACGGAAGCCGGCTTTGGCGCCGACCTCGGTGCGGAAAAGTTCTTTAACATCAAATCAAGGATTGGTCATTTACATCCGGACGCCGTTGTTGTCGTCGCGACCGTCCGTGCATTGAAAATGCATGGCGGGGTGGCAAAAGATCAATTGGCGGAAGAAAATTTAGCTGCTTTAGTCGAAGGGCTGGCATTGCTCGAGAAACACGTCGAGACAATGGATCTGTTCGGTGTCCCGGCCGTCGTCGCCTTGAATCGTTTCGCAACCGATACCGATACGGAACGCGAGACAGTGCTTGAATGGTGCCGTGAACGGAACATCCGTGTAGCGGAAAGCGAAGTCTTCAGCCAAGGGGGAGCCGGCGGAGAAGCTTTGGCTGAACAGGTCTTTGAGGCTTTGGAGGAAGAGAGTCAGTTTACACCGCTTTATCCGGCTGAACTGCCGCTGACACAAAAAATCGAACGGATTGCCAAACGGGTCTATGGTGCAGCAGATGTCCACTTCGAAGAAAAGGCATTACGTGAGCTTGAACGTTGCACCGAACAGGGACTCGGACATCTGCCGATCTGCATGGCAAAGACTCCCTTCTCGTTGACGGATGATCCAAGCAAGTACGGACGTGTCGAAGGATTTACGATTACTGTCCGTGAAATCAAACCATCCATCGGTGCGGGATTCATCGTCGCCTTGACCGGGAATGTATTAACCATGCCGGGTTTACCGAAAATACCGGCTGCCAATAAGATGGGAATTTCTGAAGACGGAACGATATACGGACTTTCTTAATCAGGGAAGGATGATAGATGTGACAATCGACCATACACACTGGGTTGCATCAGACGGCTATACGACGACGATGCATCTGTTAGAAGCTACTGCTCCGAAAGGGGTCGTCATTGTTTTCCACGGCATGATGGAACATGGCGCGCGCTATCAAGAGTTTGCTGAATTTCTTTATGCCCACCATTATCACACGATCATCCCGGATTTACGTTGTTTCGGTGCACGTGCGCAGCAACTGGAGTCACTGGGGCATCTGGAGCCGAATCATGGTTTTGCGCAACTGATACAGGATGCTGAAGAACTGGTTTACGATATCAAGGACCGTTATCCGGATTTGCCGATTTTCGTATTCGGTCACAGTTTCGGGTCGCTTATTTCAAGACGCCTCGGTCAGACACTTGGTCATGAGCTGGCAGGTATCATTGCAAGCGGTCCTCCGACTGACAGCGGTTTACTTGGAACCGTCAGTCAAAAAATTGTCGGACGTCTCATCGAACAAACTTCTTCTCAGCATCCTGCTGAAGGAATCAGTAAGCTGATTTTCGGCCGGTACAACTTACGTTTCTTCCCGGCACTCTCATCGAATGCCTGGTTATCTTCCGATCCTCAATCGGTCTTACGTTACGACGAAGATCCTTTATCGGGACAAACCGTAACTCTCGGTTTTTTCCATGAGTTGCTGGCGGCGACCAAATCCGTCAACTCACTAGCTTATCTGTACCAACACCCGCGCCATCTGCCTTTGTTGCTGATCTCCGGGGAAGATGATCCGGTTGCCTTTGACGGTAAAGGAATCCACACGCTGTTTGACGCTTACAACCGTGTCCGTGTCGAAGGCGTTCAACTCACCGTCTACCGTGGATTGCGGCATGAGTTATTCCATGAGTTCGAACGGATCCGCGTCTTTGCAGATATCGCGGGCTGGCTGAACAAACAGGTCGGCTCACATCCGCTTTCTTCCATGCGAAAACAGGGACATCAATAAAAAACGGGGTGCTCTCAGTTGAGAGACTGGGCTAACCTAAAATTTTGAGACAATATAAAACACCTTCGGAGTGGTACACTTTTAAAAAGTACTAACATCGGAGGTGTTTTTGCATG
>NZ_JACSMV010000012.1:0-85733 GCF_018618835.1 Exiguobacterium sp. s145
CATGCAAAAACACCTCCGATGTTAGTACTTTTTAAAAGTGTACCACTCCGAAGGTGTTTTATATTGTCTCAAAATTTTAGGTTAGCCCACCGACAACAATGGAGTGGATTGGTTTTTTTGTTCAGTCCATCATGAATTTTTCGATGACGAGGGCAATGCCGTCTTCATCATTAGAGGCAGTCATGTACTGGGCTTTTTCTTTGACGGTATCGGCAGCATTTGCCATGGCAACACCAAGACCGGCCCATTCAATCATCGATAAATCATTGTTGCCGTCTCCGCATGCGATGACATCTGCCTGTTTGATCCCGAGGCGTTCAGCCAGCAACGCGAGACTTGTTCCTTTCGTCACGCCGGCCTCCGTAAATTCGAGGAAAAACGGTTTGGAGCGGGCGACGGCGAGCTCACCGGCTAACTCAAGCTGAAGTTTCAGCTCGACTTCCGCCAAACGATTTTCTTCCGCAAGCATCAAACACTTGACGACCGGTTCTGTAATGGCTGCCTTGAAGTCCGGAACCGTGATGACATCCATTCCTGTCAGTTCGCCTTCAATCGTCGAAAATTCGTTAGCCCGTTCCGTAAAAATCTCGTGCCCGACATATGTGTGGATATCGATATTTTCACGTTTACTTAAATCGTAAAGGCGATGTACGGTTTCCGGAAGAAGGGTACTGGAGAACAGGGACTCGTTTGTTTTACAGTCGATGATCGAAGCCCCGTTGAAACTCAGAATATAACTGCCGTAGCGGGCAAGTTCGAGCTCTTTTGCCAAATCAATCATCGCGTAAGTCGGACGGCCGCTCGCGAGCACGACTTTTTTTCCGCGACGCTGTGCATCGAGTAACGATTGTTTTGTTTTTGGAGAAATCGTGTGGTCGCTCGTCAATAATGTATCGTCAAGATCAAGTACAATCATTTCGTAAGCCATAAATATAAACCCCTTTCGAATATCTGTTACATCTTAACAAGTTGACTCTTCTTCCACAATATACTCTCGCTTGAAAGAGTGTGATAAAGTTTGAGAAGAGCATGTATGGAAAGGATTTAAGTCTGATGAAATATTTTATAATTTTCTTATCGACCCTATATTTGGCCGGATGTGGTCTTACGCTGCCTCATCCTGCTTCCTTGCTGGAGCACCCGGCTTTACCGGAATGGGAAAAGTCATTAAAAGCAAGAATTGATACCGATTTGCCGACAGAGGCGGAAATCGTGGCGCCGCGTAATCAATCCATTTCCAGGCTGTATGAATTGATTGATTTAAACCGGGATGGGCGGGACGAAGCCATTACGTTTTACCGGATTGAACATCAGGGAGCATTTCAAATCAGAGTGTTGGTACATGAACGCCTGAAAAAGAAGTGGGTGTTGCGTGTCAGCCAGCCGATTGCGACAGGCCGATCGATTGACCAACTCCATGTCATCCTGGATGAATCCCAAAAGTCGAATCAACTGATGATTGGTGTGACGAGTCTTGAAAAGAATACCGTTTATCTCCTGAAAGATTTGATGAAGCCATCGATTCACGTTACGAAAATCGATACATATGATCGATTGACGATTGCCGATTTGAATCAGGATCGACGTCAGGATATGGTGTTGCTCAAAAAAGAACAGACGACAGAACTCATATATTATGAAGAAGCCTTAAATCCGACCAACCAGCAAGACATCACACTGCCGGTCAAAGACGGTGATTTGTTTGCGGATCATGACCTGTTTGAAATCGATACCGTCAATCCGGCCAAGAAAAAAGGGGTATTCGTCTCCTTTACCCGTGAAGCCAAGATGCATCTGCTGGTCTTTCAGCTTGAAGAAACCCGGCTGACACCCGTCCGTTGGGGTGAGACATCAGAAATCGTCGAGCCGATGTATACGTTCCCGAAAGATGTCGATCAGGACGGTGTCATCGAATTTGCGCATCAATATACGCCTGACGGAAGCATCGGACGCGCGGCCGAAGAAAAACCGCGGATTACGGCATATTACGCTTGGAATGGCGCCGACGTGCAACCATTTCTCGAAAGCGGCTTTGAACTTCGGGAAGAGCAATACATCGATCTCGAATACAATTTCGTGATGCGTTTCCCGGCAAACTGGGCGACGCGTGAAACGATTGAGAAAAAGGACAACCGGGTCCGGTTCATCAACCGGGATACCGGGACGATTGATTTTGAGCTCGAAATCATTCCGAAGACGCAATACATCGCCAGTCATCGCAAGAAAAAAATCAAAGAAGGCATTGATTACGTGTATGTCATCTCGACCAATCAATCCTATGAAGAGTACGCTGCCAACGTAGCACTCGTGGAATAAAGGAAAAAGCAGGAGGAAAATAAGATGACTAAAATATTAGTGGCCGAGGATGAACATGCGATTCGCAGTTTCATCGTCATTAATTTAAAACGTGCAGGATATGAAGTGATTGAAGCGGAGAACGGACGGGAAGCACTGGACTATTTTGAACAGCAGACGTTCGATATCCTGCTGCTCGACATCATGATGCCCGAAGTCGACGGATTCGCGGTCTGCGAACAGGCCCGCTCGAAAGATGAAGTTGTCGGCATCATCATGCTGACTGCGCGAACGCGCGAAGAAGATAAAGTCATGGGACTCAGCGTCGGGGCGGATGATTATATTGCGAAGCCGTTCAGTCCGGCTGAACTGTTGGCACGTATTCAATCCCTGCTCCGCCGGGTCGAGACGCTCCGCCGCCGGAAACAACCGCGTGAACTGGTCTCCGGACCATTTCGGATTGATCTCGGAGCGAAGCGGGTGCAAAAAGCAGGAGTCGATGTCGAAGTCACACCGACGGAATATGATTTGTTGTGCCATTTCATCAAAAATGAAGATCAAGTCATGTCGCGGGATGAGTTGCTCGATGCGGTGTGGGGCGAAAATTATTTCGGAGATCGTAAGACGGTCGACGTCAACATTCGCCGGTTGCGTCAGAAAATCGAAGAAAATCCAGCGGAACCCCAATTCATCGAGACGTTGTGGGGTCATGGCTATAAGTGGCGTAACGAAAAATGAAACGACAGATTTTGATGCGGTTCATGACGATCATCACGGTGACGGTGCTGCTCGTCATCGGAATCTTATCCTTCGTGACGTATAACTATTATTATGTGACGGCGACCGATGTCTTGAAACGACATGCGAATGCCAGTGCCGTCTTATTTGCGAACAGCGGTCTTGCCTATGATTTTCAAGATTCAGAGGCGACGATTCATGACGTACTCGATTCCTATGCCTACACGGATGCAGAAATCGAAGTCCTAGATGCGAAGGGGATTCCCCGCTATTCGTCGACGGGATTCGTCTCAAAACGAAACATGACGAAACAGGAAGTGACCCGTCTGTTGAGCGGGGGAACAATCACGAAACGTTATGATGATCCGACGACAGGGGAACATCTGCTTGAAGTGACGGAACCGATTGTTTCTTTCGGACAGACGACGGGAGCACTGCGTTATACGACGTCGCTTGCGAAAATCGATCAGCGGGTCATTGAAATTTGTTTGGCGATTCTCCTGTTAGGTGTCGTCATTTGGGGACTGGCCTACATTTATTCGTCCCGTCTCGTATCGTCGATCGTTCGTCCGATTCAGGAAGTCATCGGTGCGTCCGATCAAATTGCCAAACAGCATTATGATGTCAAAGTCAATGAAGAGTATACGTTTGAACTGGGGGAGCTGGCCCGGACGATCAACTATATGGGACAACAGATCAAACAACAGGAAACGTTAAAAGATGAGTTCATTTCCGGTATTTCGCATGAGTTGCGAACACCTTTGACCTCGATCAAAGGGTGGAGTGAAACGTTGCTCGCAGAGCCGGAACGATTGCCGGAAGAAGCCTCGCTCGGAATGGGGATCATCCATTCCGAAACCGAACGCCTGATTTCCCTCGTCGAACAGTTACTGGATTTTTCAAAGCTCGAAACGAGTCGTTTAGTTCTGTACCGGCAGGAAGTGAATCTGACGGAAGTCATCGAGACGGTGACGGCGCAACTCCGGCAAAAGCTGGAGGAGAAAAACATCCGGATCATCCGAAAATTACCGGCACAGGTCGTCGGTTTATATGATGAGAACCGTTTGAAACAGGTCTTTTTGAATTTGCTCGACAATGCAATCCGCTTTTCGCCGGTTGACGGTGAAATTACGATCCGTCTTGTCCGTTCGGAACGTGTCCTCTTTTTATCCTTCAGCGATGAAGGTCCCGGGATTCCGAAAAATCATCTCCGCCACGTGACGGAGAAGTTTTATCAGGTCCAAAAAGGGAAAGGTGGAACAGGACTCGGACTGGCGATTTGCCGGGAACTGGTGGAAGCCCACGAAGGGAAATTGTTCATCGATAACCAACCGGAAGGCGGAGCCATTGCGACCATCCTGTTGCCGGTCACGAAAGCATAACGGGAAAGTCAAATGAGAAGCGCTTTCGAAACTGAACTGGTAAAGTAAAATCAGAATCATGATTCACAGCAAGACGAAACGAATGGAGGAATCAGTCATGGCACTTGGCGTATCGAACGGCAAATTAAGTCCGCTCACAGGGAAACCGAACGCGGTATCGACACAGACGGATAAAGAAGCGTTGAAGATGACACCTTTACCTTTTCACGGAAATCTAGCAGAATCAAAATTTCAAATCATGCGGATTCTTCAAAGTCTTGAGCGGGTGAAAGTAGTCAAAGAAGATTCGACGTACATTCATGCCATCTTCTCGAGTAAAGTGTTTCGTTTTAAAGATGATGTTGAATTTTACTTCGACGAGTCTTCTCAACAAATCCATTTCCGTTCAGCTTCCCGCGTCGGCTATTCCGACTGGGGCGTCAACCGCAAACGAATGGAAGACATCTCGGCACGCTATAAGGAGGCTTCCCGATGAAAAGTTATCAGTTGGTCGTAATCGGCGGCGGAGCAGCTGGAATGACGATTGCAGCAGGGGCTGCCAGTCTCGGCGCACACGTCGCATTAATTGAAAAACATACGCATCTCGGCGGTGATTGCCTGCATTACGGTTGTGTCCCGTCAAAAGCATTGATTGAAGCGGCACACGATGTTCATGTCATGAAGCAGACAGCCGCCAAATACAATGTGACGTTGAACGGGGAAGCGGTCTACAGCAAGACGAAAGCAAGCGTTGACCGTGCCCGGAACATCATCCAGTCGCATGACGGAACAAAACGGTTTAAGGATTTAGGCGTGGATGTCTATATCGGTGAAGCCAGTTTCTTGAGTGCCAATGAAGTGGAAGTGGCGGGGCAGTTGGTCGTCGGAGAGAAATTCGCGATTTCGACCGGATCACAGCCGATTATTCCACCGATTGAGGGTCTCGATACGATTCCGTACTTAACGAATGAGACGATTTTTGAACAAACGGAACGTCCGGAACGATTACTCGTTATCGGCGGCGGTGCGATTGGCCTTGAATTATCGCAAGCTTATGCGCATCTCGGAACGGAAGTAACCGTGATTGAAGGTGCCAAATCACTGATGCCGAAAGAAGACCGCAGTATGGTCGAAGTGTTACAACGGCAAATTGAACAGGAATTGACGCTCCATTTGGATACGACGGTGACAAGTGTCCGTAAAGCGGCAAAAGGAATCGAAGTTACGGTCAAAACCGGTGAAGAGTCCCGTGTCATTGAAACGGATGCCGTCCTCGTTGCGGTCGGTCGCAAGCCGCGGATTGATGCGTTACGTCTCGACCGTGCCGGCGTCCATGTTGAAAAAGGTTATGTTCAAGTTGACGGTTCACTTCGGACGAATCAACGTCATATCTTTGCGGTCGGTGATACGATTCAATCGTTACCGTTTACGCATGTCGCAGGTCTTGAAGGAAAAACCGTCGTCACAAACGCTCTGTTCGGTTTACGGACCAAACCGGATTACCGTGCCGTTCCGTGGGTGACGTTTACGACACCGGAACTGTTCCACCTCGGACTGACGGAAGAAGAAGCCCGTCAAAAGTACAGCGACATCAAAGTCTACGAAACCGGACTGGATGAAGTCGACCGGTTTGTCATCAACGGCCGGACAGAAGGGCGTGTCAAACTGATTGCCGATAAACGCGGGAAATTGATTGGTGCCCATGCCATCGGCGAACAGGCCGGTGAATGGATGCAGGAAGTCGTGTATGCGATGGCTCGCAAAGATAAAGTCGGTCAGCTGTCACGTGTCGTGCATCCGTACCCGATCCGGGGAGCAGCCGTCCAGCGTGCCGCCGATCTTTACTGGCGTGAACGTCTGTTTGACGGTCCATTGCCAAAATGGTTAAAACGATACTTTGATTGGAAACAAGGAGAATAATACATGCAACAATCTGCTAAAAAACGTAATTTCGTTCCGGTCGTCATCCTCTTGACGCTCGTCATCAATCTGTTGGTCGCACTGTTGTTTTTTGCACCGCCTGTTCAGGTCGGTGACGGGTTTGACTGGACGCTGCTTCCTTTTTTAAACGCGATCTTTAACAGCTTTACCTTTATGCTGTTGCTCGGTGCCTGGATTTCGATTCGCCGGGGCAACCGGATCAATCACCGTCGTTTCATCGGCGGTGCCATCACGACGACGACGTTATTCTTGATTTCGTACGTGACGTATCATGCGGTCAGTGAATCAACGAAATTCGGCGGCGAAGGATTTGTCCGTCCCGTCTACTTCTTTATTCTCATTTCGCATATCATTTTGGCGGCGATTATCGTCCCGCTCGTCTTGATGTCACTCGCTCATGCCTTGAATCAAAACTTTGAGAAACATAAAAAGTGGACCCGTTTTACAATGCCGCTTTGGTTATATGTCAGTCTGACGGGTGTCATCGTGTATGTGATGATTCGTCCATATTATTAAACAGCACGTTAAAACAGGCCCATTCCGATTTTTTTCGGAGTGGGCCTGTTTTGATTAGTGAGTGGATATTATGGTTTGACCTTTGTCTCATCGAGGACATTTTGTGCCTTGATATCAATCAGCGGACGGATCAAGACTTCGACCCGGCGATTTTGACTGCGGCCGCTTTCCGTATCATTCGAAGCAATCGGTTGATACTCGCCGTAGCCGCTGACTGTAAATCGTTTAGGGGCCAGTTTTGGATTCCGCTGAAGAGCACGCATGAAACTGATGGCGCGTTCTGCACTGAGTTCCCAGTTCGATGGATATTGAACGGTATTGATCGGAATATTATCGGTATGACCCGACACCTGAATTTGACGCTGTCCCGCTTTGACGAGCAGATTACTCATGCCTTGGGCAATTTGAATCGCGTCACCTTTGACATCTGCTTGGGCAGGGGAGAAGAGAGCCCGGTCGCGAATGGTGAAGACAAGCCCTTCATTCGTAACCTCGACTTTGATGTCCTTCTCAAGCTTCTGTTGTTTGATGTAGTCATTGGCTTCTTCCTTGATTTTTTCAAGTTCAGCAATTTCATAGCTTTGTGCTTTCGTCCGGGCATCCGTCTTTTTCGAGTCCTCTTCTTCTTGTGAGGTCGATAAGGAACTGTTCGTAATCATGCCGGAGCCGCCGTTAAAGACGGAGCTGAACGATTGGGACATCGCTTTCAGCTTGACGGCATCGACGTTACTCGAAGCGAACAGGACAATGAATAAGGCCAGTAACAGCGTCAGGAGATCGGCGTAAGGAATCAGCCAGCCTTCGGAAATGTGTTCGTCATGCGGCTTCTTTTTCCGTTTCATACGTCGCACGCTCCTTCGGTGTCAGATAGACAAGTAACTTATCCTCCAGGTTTTTAGGCGATTCTCCGTTCTGGATCGATAAAATCCCTTCAATCATCATTTCATACAGTTGAATTTCAGTCGCTGATTTTTGCTTTAATTTTGTCGCGAACGGGAACCAGAGGACGTATCCTGTAAAAATCCCGAACAGCGTTGCGATGAAGGCACCGGAAATCGCATGTCCGAGCTTTTCGATATCGGATAAATCAGACAGCGCGGCGACAAGTCCGACGACGGCTCCGAGTACCCCGAGCGTTGGGGCATATGTACCGGCCTGCGTGAAGATATTGGCATTTGCATGATGTCGTTCGGTCATGTTTTCAAGGTCACGCGTCATGACATCTTCGACATATTCCGACGGCTGACCGTCGATGACCATCATGACACCACGGCGCATGAACGCATTATCGACTTCTTCGAGTGCCGTCTCAAGCGACAGCAAACCTTCTTTTCGGGCTTGTGTCGAAAGGGTCAGGAATTGTTGGAGCAATGTTTGTTTCGTCATCAGTTGTTGCTCAAAGAAAATGACTTTAAACAAAGCCGGGATGATCTTTAAACGTTCTTTTGGAAATGAGATCATGATTGCTGCCGCTGTACCGACAAAAATGATGACAAGTGCTGCAGGGTTCAGCAATGCAATCGGGGAGGCCCCTTTTAAAATCATTCCTCCGACTAAGGTGATGAGCCCCAGTATAATACCAATAATCGACACGATATCCATTTCAGTTGTGCCACCTTTCCTCATGTTGTCCAATCGTGAACGAAAAATAAAAAGAGCAGAAGAGGGCGTCTTCTGCTCGGAAATCCAAAAACCGAGAATCACGCGCCGTTTTCGTCGATCAGCAATTGAATGCTTTCGTTTCGTTCGTCACGCTCTATATCGGTTAATACATCGTATTTTTTTAATGCAATATACAATTCGTTTAGAATTGATTGATCCACATGCAGCGATAATAACTCCTCGAATTGATAATATAACTGTGCGGGCATCCATTGCGATTGGCGTTCAAGCCTTCGCGAGACATCTTCAATCGAATGGTCAGCCGTCCTAGGGTCCACTGTTTCCCTCAACCTCCTTTTATGATTAAACGTCGACTTTTATCTATTTTACCAAAAAAAAACGAAAACGTTTAGCAGATTCAAAATTTAAATAGAACAAATGTTTTTGAGGGAGTATGATAGATGCAATTGGGTCATTTCATCTAGGAGGAGTACGAATATGTTTTCTCATAAAAGACGTTCGCGGCTCGCGAAGTTCGGACGGTTCGGGGAACTGATTTATCATCAGTTATTCGATAAACCGGCCCGTTTTATCGCGACCGGTTTTACGTTGACCATCTTATTGGGTGGATTTTTACTGTGGTTACCGATTGCTCAACAGGACGGTCAGGACATACCGTTCATCGACTGTTTGTTTGTCGCGACTTCGGCCGGGACGGTCACCGGTCTTTCGACGGTCAATATTGCCGAATCCTTTAATCTGTTGGGACAAATCATTATGGTGCTGCTGATTCAGGTCGGGGGACTCGGGTTCATGACGATTGCGCTTGTCCTGTTGAGCGTAACAGGACGGAAGATCGGAATCCGGCAACGCATCATCATTCAAGAGATGTTTAATCTCGACAGTCCGGGCGGTACGATCCGTCTGGCCCGGAACATTATTCTGACGACTGTCGTCGTCGAATTGATCGGGATGCTGTTGATTGCGCTTGATCTGTTCATTCAATATAAGTACACGTTCGGTAAGTCCTTGTATTACGGATTGTTCCATGCTGTATCGGCCTTCAATAATGCGGGCTTTGCGTTATGGGGCGATAATCTGGTCGGTTTTCAACAGGATACGACGTTCATCCTGACGATTTCAGCATTACTGATGATCGGTGGACTCGGTTTTACCGTCATCGCGGATATATCGGCTAAACGGAATTTCAAGAAGATCTCCTTACATTCGAAATTGATGCTCTTATCACTTGTCGTCATCAACGGTCTTGGGGTTCTTGCGATGATGATTTATGAGTGGGTATCACATCTCGGATCGCTTCACGATAAATCTTTTTTTGCAGCATTGCACATCGTCTTCTTCCAAGTCGTTACGACGCGGACGGCAGGGTTCCAAACGATCGATTTAACGACGATGGTCCCGTTATCAATCGGCTTGATGATGGTCTTGATGTATATAGGGGCAGGTTCTGCTTCGACAGGATCCGGAATCAAGGTCACGACGGCAGCGGTCATCTTGAAAAACGTCTGGACGTACCTGCGCGGACAACGGGAAACCGTCTTGATGCGGCGAACTGTCCGGCCGCAGGCAATTCAAAAAGCTTACGCCATCGCCGTGTTCAGTCTGTTGTTCATCGCTCTCGTGACGACGTTGCTTGCTTTGTCCCAACCGAATCTCTCCTTTGTCGGTCTGTTTTTCGAGACGGTGTCCGCATTCGGGACAGTTGGTCTGTCGTTGAATGTCACGGCGGAATTAAACGACTTCGGGAAAGCCTTGATCATGTTTATGATGTTACTCGGACGTGTCGGATCGTTAACGATTCTGTTTACGTTTGCCGCTCAACACGATCGTTTGATTCGTTATCCGAAAGAAAATATGCTGATTGGCTGATTTTCCGGGAATGGTTAAAAAAGTGTCGTCTCTCCCATTTTTTATGGGACGGACGACACTTTTTTAATGAACGAAGGACAGGTGTTCTGAAATTGGTCGGATGACAACCCGTGAGTCGGTCATCCGATCGTCGCGCGTCATACTGTTATCTTCAGTAATGTGCCACTTCGACCCATGCAGGATGTTCAAAGCGGTCACGATGTCAAAAAAGGAATGACTTGCATTTCCGTTTGCCAAATAGAGACCGGGAGTATACGTCGTGACGATCGTATAAAGCGTCTGGGCCGTATCCTCTAGAAAAGCACAGGAAGGATACCACTGTGTGCTGGCGGGAATTGGACCTGCGATAGCATGGCGTTCCAAATAATCAATCATATTATTGGAGCCGGCTGCCTGCCCAATCTGCCAACCAATCCGGACGATGTAGGCATCGGGATTGACCGCTTGAATCAGCCGTTCGCACGTTCGTTTGTAAGCTCCGTACTCATCCGTTGCTGCAGGGACGATTGCAGGATCATGAGGTCCTTTTTGTTCGTCGGAATAGACGGAAGCCGTGCTTGTAAAAAGAAACGGAATGTTTCGTTCGAACGACAGTCGTGCAAGTGTTTCGGCGAATTCAGCCGGACCCATCCCGATATGCAGCAAGAGGTCGGGTTGAACACGATCGATGAACGCTTCCATGACGGCAGAATCAGTCGTAGAGACGACGGACCGGTCCCAGGCGGTGATATCGTAGTGATGGGAACGGAAGACGTCTGCGAGAACGGGCGCGACCGTTCCGTTCATACCTGTTATTAAAACATTCATACGGGTTCTCCTGTCTGCGGATGTTTTGTTTTGTAATAGGTGACAAGGCGGGGAATCAGTTCCGCTAAATCCGGACAGATGATACCCGTTCCGTCCAAATCACGTAAGGCGTTACTCGTATCATATCGGGCCGGATGGGCGAAGTAATCGAGTGTCTGCCGTTGCATCTGCAGGCGTTTCGCGATCCGCGGTGTGAGAAGAGACGTGACCAGTCGAAACGGAACAGTACCTCTCGGATATGAACCGTGATAGACGACGTGCAGCATCTCGTAAATCGCGCGGGCACCATGCGGGAACGGATCGGTCAGGTGATACGTCGTCCGGATGCCGGCTGGCGCATGACTGAGATACGTCGTCGCATTGACGACGTAATCATACGGAACAAGATTGACGAGTGCGTTTGCTCGTCCGGCATACGGTAACGGGGCAAAAGGACGGAGCAGCCGTAGCGCATTCAGAACAAAATACACACCATCCCACTTCGGGGTTTCACCGGTCTGGGAATGTCCGACGACGATTCCGGGCCGGATGATCGTATAGGGTAACGTTCCGACTTCTTCACGGAATCGTACTTCTGCCAAATATTTCGTTTCTTCATAGGCATTTTTAAAGTCGACCTGATGTGTTAACTCGTTTTCAGAAATCGTTCCGATCCGGAGACCGGAAACATAAGCCGTACTGAAATAGACATAACGTTCCAGGTGGACGAATGTATGGGCAAGGCGCGTCACATTCGAGGTGCCGGTGACGTTAATCCGAAAGGCAGCAGCGTAAGCAGTCGCCAAGTCATAAAGAGCAGCCAGATGGAAGAGATGAGTGACGCGACTTACCAGCTCCTTCCGGATGGACTCGGGCAAACCCAACCCCTCTTTCGTAATGTCGCCTTCAATTAAAATCAGCTGTTCTTCCTTGAGCGACGTCGTCCGTAAAAACTGTTCCTTCTGCGAGACGGCGCTCGCGTATTCATGTTTAAGATGCAACAGATAAAAGCAGTCGATTTGTTCAGGAACCAAAGCTAAACGTTCGATCAGCTTCGTTGCCAAAAATCCGGGGAATCCTGTCATCAGATAAGTTCGCGTCATTTTTTCTCAAAATCCTTTCGTGGATCCAGCTCCAATACAATCGTGAACGTCGATCCTTGATTTAACTCCGATTCGACGGAGATGGCGCCTCCGTGAGATTCGATGATTTCTTTACAAATAGCTAGTCCTAAGCCGGTTCCGCCGATTTTTCGGACGGCGGAGTTATCGACGCGATAAAATTTCGTGAATAATTTATCAAAAGCGGTGGGCGGAATGCCGATGCCGTAATCTGTCACGCTTAAGATGGCCTGATCTGCTGTTTTTTCCAAACGGACATCAATATGATCAGCGGCAGGGGAATACTTAATGGCATTGGACAACAGATTGATGATGACTTGTTTGACCTTGTCTTCATCGGCAAAAATAAGGATTGGGTCATCGTCCGTCACAGCATGGATCGTATGAATCTCTGCTGTCTCCCCGAAGGTTTCGATCGTTTCTTCCAACAATTGGCGTAACGAAAATGGTTTAAAGGCATAATCCTGTTTGCCGCCTTCCATGCGTTGGATGTCTAAGAAATCATTGAGAAGATTCGTCAGGCGCTTCGCTTCTTCATGGACGATTTCCACATACCGCGTCGTTTTTTCAGGTGTCGGTTGCCGGTAACGCAACAGTTCCATGAAACCAAGGATAGATGAGAGCGGTGTCCGTAATTCATGGGAGACGGTGCTGATCAGTTCATCTTTGACGTGATCCATTTTCTGTTCTTCCGTCCGGTCACGGAAGACGAACAGGAAGCCGTGTCGTGAAAAGCGGCTCCGTTCTTTTTTGATCGAGGTCGCATAAAATTCAAAGTAATGATGACCGGATTCATCCGGTTGCTGCAAGGTGAAGCGGAAGGAGATCTCGGAATGTTTCCCTGCCAACAATTCCTCGACCTGCTGCAGCATGGCGTACCGTGTCGCTAAATCGAGATTCGGAATCATGCTGATCCGTTCCTGGATTTTACTTGGCGCGATACCCGGTACATCCAGCAGCTTGCGTGCTTTGACGTTCATATAGGTAAAACTGCCGTCTTCCCCGGTCAGTAAAAAACCTTCATTGGAAGCTTGGAGAATCGACTGTGTGATATCGCGTTGGCGCATGATGGCATTTTTTTCACGTTCTAACATCTTTTCGATTTTCTTTTGTTCGGTCATGTCGCGAACGACGGCGACGCGCATCCGGGTCTTTTCGTAGGTTATTTCACGGGGAAAGACTTCAATTTCGACAGAAGTGCCGTCCGCCCGCCGCCCGATGACTTCATACGGTTCTTCATGATGCTTCATGATTCGCTGAGTGACGGAGTTCTGAAACTCGGGTTGGATAAAGTCGAGAATCTGATGACCTTTCATCAGTTCGAGTCGGGTCCGGAAAATAATTTCCGCCGCCCGGTTCGCATCGAGAATGAAGCCGTTATCATGAAAGATGACGGCTTCAAGAACCGATTCGGCAATCAGACGGAAACGCCGTTCACTTTTCGCAAGATGCAGCTCGACTTGCTTTTGAGAACTGATATCCGTGATGAATAAAAAGAAACCGCCATTTTGGAGACGCGTCATATACAGGCGGCCGTAGAAATAAGAACCGTCTGTCCGGTGATACGTCCAGTCATTTTCTGTATCCCGTCCGTGTAACAAGAGAATATCTTCATCGGACAAGTTTTTTAGATTTAACTGTTCAAGATGTTGTTTCCGGAGTTGGAATTCTTCCGGATCATGAATCGAGATCGGTGTCATCTCCTGAGGCAGCGCAGCGGGATCGACGCCGAACATCGTGCCGGCTGTCTCGTTGATGGCGGTGATGCGGAAATCCGGATCTGTCACGAGAATCGCGGCATCAATCGTTGAATTCAATAGTTGGTGGAGATCAAGTGACTTGATCGTGACTAAAAAGAAATCCGTCTGCTCGACCGGAGAAATCGTCAACGTGTATGGAAGCGAGACGACTTGAATCCGGCTTGAAATCGGGAAAAGTGTATCCTCCAGTAAGAAGAATGAAGAAAGCGATGTATCAGCTGATGACAGCTGGAACTGATTATGAAATGCAGGGTTCGCAAAGTCGATGATACCAAGTCGATCCACTAACACGACAGGCTCTTCGAGAGCGCGCAACGTTGCATGGATGACTCTGCTGGAAGAAGGAGATGAATGTTCTGCCATGAGCTGCCTCCTTAAAAGAAATGAGCGGTAGACGAATGTGTACAAAAAAGTCAGTAAGGTGACGTATTCTCTATATATTCTCCATCCCATGACGTCGTTCCTATCACTTACGCAAGACAGGCACGAATTTAGTATGATGAATATAGAGAACGAATCCGACTACGGACGGGTGTGACACGTAAACCGACGAGCGGACTCGGAAGGGCGGAACAAAACGATGCAAACACATACGAAACGAAGAATGATTGCCTTCTTATTTGCAGGAGGCGGGGGAGCCGCTGCTTATTTTTTTTCGAGTTCTTGGGAACCTTTAATCTTGATTGTCAGTATAGTAGGGTGTACACTCTTTTTAATCCTTTCCTTCCTGACACCGTCACTCGCCAATCGGCTGGACCGGATGGAAGGACGAGAGTTTGAGGAATGGTTGGTCGAGCTTTTTGAAAAAGCCGGGTATCGTGTCGAGTTGACACCGGCCTCACGTGATTTCGGAGCAGATTTATTGATTGAAGACGCACAAGGGTATAGGATTGCGATTCAAGCGAAACGATATGGTTCGGTCGTAGGACTCGAAGCCGTTCAACAAGTGGCGGCGGCCGTCCCGTTTTACGGTATGGATGAAGGATGGGTCGTGACGAACTCGACCTATACGGAAGCCGCGTATCGTCTGGCAGAACCGAATCAGGTTCGGTTGATTGATCGGAACGAATTACTGGAATTTGCTCATGAAATTGGCTTTCGCTAATGTTGTCGAATGATTGTCGACAAAAGGGGGTTGTCAATTTGTTCAAACGGTGCAATAATCATTTTCGTTAACGAAATATCAGTCAGATAAAGAAAATCAAAATTATACGGAATGTCTAAATATACTGGGGACGAAATACCAGCACTTTTTAGCAGTGAGAGGAGAATTTCTGTTGCGCAAAGTTGTCTATGTGCAGGGTTGCGTTTTTTCGCAAGGTCATGCCGCGATTTATGATGAATCCCACCAAATGATTGGGGCGGTTCAACACGACGATACAGGTCGTGTTCAAGTAATGAATGGTGAAGGTAGAGGGGTAGCGTTTGGTAAGTTCATCCCGACATGCAAGAAATGGGTCGTGATGAACCACGATGGTCAAGAAGTAGGTCAAATGCGTGAGAAATTTTCACTCTTCTCGAAGAAATGTGAGTACAACGTTTACGAACGAGGTACGTACACCATTTCCTTCGACCTGACAAAAGGAAAATTCTCAGTACGGAGTTCAGCGGGAGAAGTCGTCGCAGAATTGCTGCAAGACGGCGATGAATACCGTCTCGTCAAAGATGCGGATAAGCTTTCGATGTACGAATTACTCTCGGTTCTAAAGAGCCTGACGAATAACGTCAACTACAAGTCACTTACAGCAGTCTAAAATAAAAAAGATGTCCGGCCATCGATGATGACCGGACATCTTTTTTTATTAAGTTTGTAAGACATGTTGAAGACGTTGCTTCGCTTCGTGCGTCAGATGCGATATACGGCGCGCATAGAGGCACAGTTGGAGAACGTGGACAGTTTCAGGGCGGTAGGCGTTGATGCGCTCTAAGGACCGTCTCAAGCGTTTTTCCGTCAACTCGATCGGACCGCTTGTTTCCGCATGTTGTGTATACACAAGATAGAAGTCAAGCGGACTGATTAAATCATCTTCATCAATGTTTGGATTTTTGAAGACAATCGTCAATAATTCACGTGTTTCCTCCAGTGAAAACAAATGCTTTAAATCATCCAGTAAGTAAATGATGGCAGCCTGGTTAATGGAATACTTCTTACCCCGGTGCGGAACGCCGATGATGTCACGGACTTCGCGCTTCGTCCAATTTTGAATCGTCGTTGCCGACATATGTTCCCCGATCAATGCATTGGCAAGGTGAACGATTTCATTAATGGATAAACCGTTTTTGGAAGGATCGAACTGTTTGAGACGGGTCATTACTTTCGGCAGATCGGCTTCATCTTCTGACACAAGTGTCCCGATTCCTTTGCCTTCTTTCAAACGAAGCAGGCAACTGGATAACGTTTGTACTGCTTGAGCATCATACATGCAGAATACTTCCTCTCTAGAACGTCATTTGACCTTATGTTAACAAATGAAGGTTCGAAAGAGCAAACGCCAATTGAACGAAGTACAATGAAACTATCAAAAAAGGGGGATTCGTATGGAGTGGATTGCTGCAGTCGGAACAATCGTCATCGTTGGAATCGTCTTAGCCCTTCTCGAATGGACGGGAAAAAAATTGCAGATGCAACCCGAGACGATACGGAAGTGGATTCATATCGCGGTCGGGCACTGGGTGTTTTTAGCCCTCGCTTGGATGGAGCATTGGTATGTCGCCATCACACCGCTGCTTTTTTTCACACTGATCAATTGGATTACATTGAAACGAGGGACCGGGCGGATGAATCAGGTGGAACGGGTTTCGTATGGAACAGTGTATTACCCGATGGCCTTGGCCCTGCTGGTTCTGTTCTTTTTCGAACAGGAACCGATGGCGCTTGTCGCAGGAAGTATGGTCCTTGCCTGGGGAGACGGATTAGCCGCCCTCGTCGGAAAACGCTTTGGGAAAACATTCTACACCCGCGGAAAAATCCGTCGTTCGTTCGAAGGTAGCATCGCGATGTTTCTCGCCTCGTTTCTCGTGTTGACAGTGACCTTCCTATTGTATGAAGAACCGGCTTGGCTTGCCGTCAGTTACGGTTTTTTACTGGCCAACATTGCGGCCTTGATTGAAGCGGTCTCTTACCGGGATACCGATAACCTGTTGATTCCGCTGACGATCGGAGCTCTTGTCGCATTCGCCCTGTGAATTACGAACGGTGCAACAGACAACGCATGAAATACCGGGACCGGATCGTCAGGTAGAGCGGAATGGACCGGATTCCGGCATGGCGATACGTCAAGTCACGGCAAAGCGTATCAAAAACGGTCCGACACATCCGGTCTTTCGTCTGATCGTAGACGGCTGCCCACATGCTGTGTTCGACCATCAGGGAAAGCATGGAATCGAGCCGAAAGACGGTTGCTTCATCCGGTTCGCCGTCCAGTGCCTGTTGGAATAACTCATAACGCATTTCCGCATTGTTGGCGGCGATCGAATGGAACACCATATCGTGGTGGTGTTCCGGAATTTCGAACAGCAATGAGTAAAGAGACTCCAGCACATGTTCATCATGCCCCGGCATCGACTGCATCATATCGATGGTCATCAAGGTCCCTTCTCCACCGGGACCGATTTTTTTCAGGTATTGGAGTGCATGAGACGCGGCCTCGCCGAAAAATTCCCGTTCGTGATAATGAACGGCTAAATGACGATGCACACTCGGCTCCTCCGGAAAAAGCGACAACGCATCCAGGAAATGCCGTTCGGCCTCATGTTGAAAATTTTCGACTTCACTCATCAAACCGAGCAGCAGGTGCGCCCGGACATGATCACCGGTTTCGGAACGTGCCTGTTCAAGTTGTCGACGTGCGGCTGAAAAGTTTTGTTCGTGAAAGAAAGCATAGGCTTTGGCAATCCCGGGAAGCGGATGCCCAGGGTCCAACTGGTGCAGGCGTTCAATTTTTTGCTGAAACAGCTTGGGTTCAAATTCAGACGTCAAATGCGACAACAGATCAAGCTCTGCGAAAGGGATTGTAATCTCATTTGATTGTGCTTGTAACGTATGGATCATGTGAAGACCACCTTATGTCATGTGATATCTTCATGATAATGGAAAGAGAAGACAAGAAACAGCCCATTGCTTCAGCAACGGGCTGTTTCTTGTCTTTATCAGATAGGCTTAAGCGTGTAGATGAAGCACATCTTCCACCGATTTGTACGTGTATCCAAGATCGCGTGCAACTGCTTCGTACGTGACGAATCCTTGGGCAACGTTCAGACCTTTTTCAAGAGCGACGTTTTCAGCCAGCGCGCGATGCGTGCCTTTGTTCGCAAGCTCTAATACATAAGGAAGTGTCGCGTTCGTCAAAGCGAGTGTCGATGTGCGTGGAACCGCACCTGGCATGTTGGCGACCGCATAGTGAACGACACCGAACTTCTCATATGTCGGATCATCGTGTGTCGAAATACGATCAACTGTTTCGAAGATTCCACCTTGGTCGATCGCTACGTCAACGATGACAGAACCCGGTTTCATCCGCTCGACCATTTCAGCCGTGACAAGTTTCGGAGCTTTTGCTCCAGGAATCAAGACGGCACCGACAACGAGATCACTTTCAGCGACAGCTTCTGCGATCGTATACGGGTTTGAAATCAATGTGTTGATGGAATTACCGAAAATATCATCGAGTTGACGAAGGCGTTCCGGACTGACATCGATGATTGTTACGTCTGCACCGAGACCAACCGCAAGTTTCGCTGCGTTTGTTCCAACGACACCACCGCCGATGACCGTTACTTTACCGCGACGCACACCCGGAACACCTGCGAGCAGGATTCCCATGCCGCCGTGTGGTTTTTCGAGGAACTGCGCTCCGATTTGTGATGCCATCCGACCAGCGACTTCGCTCATTGGTGTCAAGAGTGGTAATGTCCGGTTTTTTTCGACCGTTTCGTATGCGATAGCTGTAATTTTTGAATCGACGAGTGCGCGTGTCAATTCAGGTTCTGCAGCCAGGTGAAGATATGTGAACAGTGTCAGTTCCGGACGGAAGTATTGATATTCTGAAGCAACCGGTTCTTTCACTTTCAGTGCGAGTTCTGCAGTCGCCCAAACTTCAGCCGCTGTCTCGATGATTTGTGCCCCTGCTTGCGTGTACTCTTCGTTTGTAAAGCCGCTCCCCATACCAGCAGTTGTTTCGACGATGACCGTATGTCCTTGACCCGTTAATGCTGCTACCCCAGCAGGCGTTAACGCGACACGGTTTTCATTGTTTTTGATTTCCTTTAATACTCCGATGATCATAAATGCGATCCCCTTTCGCGAATAAACAAACAGTGTGTCACTTCTTCTTCAGTATACGAGAAATGAAAGCGCTCTACTTTATCGGCGATTTCAAAAATACAAGCAATCCTTTGTGAAAAATCACAAAGGATAACGGTCTGCTTTTAGGTATAGGTAGAGAAGGGCCCGTTCCGGAAGCGACTCCATCCGAATACCGGCTTCTTCTTCGATTCTTCGCATCCGGTACAAAATCGTATTCGGGTGAACATGGAGATGAGAAGCGACCTGTTTGACGTTTCCGTCATAATGAAGGAACCATTCCAACGTCTCGCAAAGGGAAGCGGCATGCTTCTCGTCATAGGAACGCAAGCGTTCGATTTCTTCCAAGCGGACAGTTCTTCTGCGCAACCGTTCAGAAAAAATCGGCAAGAGTTGAAACAGACCAAGACGTTCATATCGTGTAACCGTACTAAGTTCAAACGGAAAAGCATCTTTTAACCGCAGAACGATGCCGGTTTCCTCGTACCGTTCCGGAATCGACTGGACGCCGGTAAACACTTCGCTGCTGGCAGAGATGAAGTTCGTATAATTAAACCGTTCCGCGAGCATCTGTCGGAATGACTGGATGAACGCATCGAACTGGAGTCGTTCATGATGGGCATCTTGATCGTTTGTGCTGATCCACAAAATAAAATCAGTTTCATCATATGCGTACAAAAGCGGTCGGACGGTTTGCTGGATAGTCAGCAAATAGCGTAAACGATCCGCGAGTCGTGGCGTGATGGCTTCTGAAAACCGGATCACCATCAGACGGCTGATTCCGGGTGGCGCAACATGTAACTTAGAGAAGGTCTTTAAAATTTCCGATTCGGGCATGTCTTCATGCAGTAGTTCAAAAAAGAATTGTTCCGTTTTTTCTTCCTGGCGTTTCTTTTGCATGTCGATCGCGAGCAACTGGCGCTGGGCAAGCAACGCTCCTTTTTTTAAATCGGATAACTCCGTTTCCGAAAAGGGAGTGCTGCGGGCAATCGACCAAATATACCCTAAAATTTCTGTGTCCTGTTTGATTGCAATCGCGACGCGGTCATTCAATCCGACACCCGTCCGGGCTGAAATGATTAAAGGTTCGTCTTGCGCAGCAAGATTCTGGATGACTTCGTCTTTCCACAGTTGATCGATGACCGATTCGGGGACGCGCCGCCCAATAATTGTTGCAATCCGGGCCGGATCCGTATCAGCTGTGTGTGTGCTGTAGGCAAGTAACCGGTGATTCCGGTCCTCGATCGTAATGGGAGCACTCAGTGCGACACCAATCGCTTCGGCTAAATCCTCAAGGGAATGATACGTCGCTTCCAACATAAAAATCAGACCTTCTTTCTCTATTTAAAAAATCCTATTGAAGTAAGTATATCTTTGGTTGTGTACAAGCACAAAGAAATTCCTGTAAGTTGTAAATTTTAACAAAATATAAAACGACTCCACGTCAAAATCAGACACAAAAAACCTCCCGACAGTTAACCGGATTTACCGGGGAACTGTCGGGAGGCGAGATTATACAAAGAATCAGCGGCGGACAGAGCGTTTACGACTGTAGACGACAAGTGTCAGCAAGAAGACAAGACTGAGGGCAATCAAGACAATCAGTGAAGCCGTATTGAAATGAAGGACCTCAAGAAGAACGCTTGTTGCAACGGTCAGATAAAAAATACCGAGATATTTTTTGACGAACGGGCTGTCGAAATGCGCCAATTGTTTGGCCCCGATCGGTGCACCGAGTAAAGCTCCGATGATCAACATGACTCCGACGAGCAGATCGACATCGGTACTTGCGACCGTATAGTTGACGAGCCCGGACAAGACGATCAATAAGGCAGAAGCAATACTTGTTCCGACTGCGCGCTTCAACTCATATCCGGCAATACCGACCAGGAGCGGCGTGATGATAAAACCACCGCTGACACCGAGCAACGACGAGATGAATCCGGCAAACAGTCCGATGAATCCAAGCGCCAGGTAACGGTTTTTCCAACCGGTCTGTGATCCGGTCGTTGTTTTGGGACGTAAAAATTTATTGGCGAAATACAGCAGCAAACCAATATAGACGATCGAGATGACGAGATGGGCACCGTTCACTTCTTCCAAGCGGAGAACGATCGGCGTTGCGATGGTAGAACCGATGATCCCGACGAGACCGACGACCAGACTGTCACGCCAGACCACGTTTTTAAGGCGCAAGTGTGAGAGCGTACCAGATACGGTCGAGCCGAGCGTCAACATTAAGCTGGTCGCGATGGCGACGCTCGGGGCAAAACCGAGAATCAGCAAAAGCGGTGTTAAGATGATGCCGCCGCCGATTCCGAAGAAACCGGAGATGATACCAATGAAAAAGCCGAGCGGTAAAAAATAATAAAATTCCATTTGAGACATTCCTTTCACGTTCTTTCATACGGTTAGTATGGCAATCCCTTCGCAAAATGTAAAAGGGAACGGCTCCTTCAAGGGGGTTGAAGGAGCCGTTAAGGGGATTATTCTTTTGATGCCGCAACTTCAGTTGCTGTATCAATACCGGTATTGGCTTTGACAAGAATACGTTCGAAGTTACCGGCCACTTCGTCCGATTTCGTAACAAGTGTTCCGATGATCGCACCTAGAAAACCAAGTGGAATCGAAACAATTCCCGGATTCGACAGTGGGAATAACGCTTCCCCGACGAATAAGGCTGAACCGTCGACTGCCCAGATGTTAGGACTGAGCGCGACGAGAAGCAGTGAAGAGAAAAGACCGACGACCATACCTGTGACAGCTCCGCCAGTATTGAAACGGCGCCAGAAAATCGTCAGCAAAATGACGGGCAGGTTAGCACTGGCTGCAACTGCAAAGGCCAGTGAAACGAGGAAAGCGACATTCATCGATTGCGCGAATAACGCCAGTACCATCGAAACGAGTGCGACGGCAATGGAAGCGAGACGGGCAGCCGTCATTTGTTCTTTTTCCGTCGCTTGTCCTTTGCGCAGGATGTGACTGTAGAAATCATGGGCAAAGGCGGAAGCAGCCGATAAAACGAGTCCGGCGACGACGGCAAGGATGGTCGCAAAAGCAACAGCCGCAACAAAGGCGAACAGTAAGTCTCCGCCAAGCGCCTGCGCAAGGAGAGGGGCCGCCATGTTACCGGCAGCATTCGCAGCAATGATGTCATCTGCTCCGACGAAAGCCGCGGCTCCAAAGCCGAGGAAAATCGTTAAGATATAAAACGCACCGATGATCCAGGTCGCATACACTACTGATTTCCGGGCAGTCGGTGCATCTTTAACCGTAAAGAAGCGGATTAAGATATGCGGCAAGCCGGCTGTTCCGAGAACAAGTGCCAAGTTTAAGGAAATCGTATCGAGCGGCAACTTAAACTTATTACCGGGGTTCAGGAATGAATCACCGAGCGGCGTTGCTTGTTTCACTTCCGAAAACATCTTCATGACTGAGAAGTCGAATTTAGCAAATACCATAAAGGAAATAACAGCTGTTCCGGCCATCAACAGAATGGCTTTAATGATTTGCACCCAGGAAGTGGCCGTCATCCCGCCGAACACAACGTACACCGTCATCAAAATACCGACGATGATGACACTTGTCGTATAAGGAATCCCGAGTAATAACTCAATCAGGGCACCGGCTCCTACCAACTGGGCAATCATATAGAAAATGGAGATGACGATGGAGTTCATCGCTGCGACACCCCGAACTTTCGAGGCATTAAAGCGGGCGGCAATCATATCTGCCATCGTATATTTTCCTAAATTACGCAACGGTTCGGCGACAAGGTAAAGAACGACGAGGTAGGCGACCAGGAAACCGATCGAATAAAAGAATCCGTCAAATCCGGCCAAGGCAATCATTCCGGCAATTCCAAGGAAAGAAGCAGCTGACATATAGTCGCCGGCAATGGCAATTCCGTTTTGGGCACCGGTCAAACCACCGTCCGCGGTATAAAAATCGTTTGCCGTCTTCGTTTTACGGGCGGCGAAGTATGTAATGACGAGTGTCAACCCGACAATCGCGGCGAATAGGGTGACAGCTGTATAGTTCATTTCGATTCCTCCTTGATTTGTTCGACCAACCGATCAAACGAACGTGCTTTTTTGCTGTAAAGGGTACAGAACGTCCACGTCATGATGAACTGCAGGAAAGCGAATAGCCAAGCTCCTGTAATATCACCAAGCAACGGCCGATTCAAGAAGGTAAAATAGCTGGTCATGATAGGCAACGTAAAATAAAAAATGAGACAAAATAGAATAGCAGGTAAGATGAATGCCTTTTTTTCTCGCATCAATTGTTTAAATGATGGACTTTCGACAATCGCTTCAGCAGAGCGTGTTGTTTCCGTCTTAGCTGTTTCGGATACCTGATGCATGGGACGCCTCCTTTGAAAATGAATTTAAATTCATTATAGAGACACTTACTTTGGAAAATCTATCCTAATTTAGAAGGGGGAAACAGAGATATTATACTAGTATTGGTCTTACCAATTAATTGTAAGCGTTTTCAATGGTGAACAAAATGTGAACGTTATTTTAATAACATATTGATTTCAAAAAATGATTCAAAAGTCCTGCTTTGGAAAATGGATTCAAACCTTAGAAAAGCGTGATGAAACAGCATAATTAAAAGACACACCCTTCATCAGGATGTATCTTTAGAGGTAAATCATTTGTTATTGTGCTCGATTTCTTGTTCAAGCTCACGTAATGACTTCGAACGTCGTGCCAAGGCACGGCGCTTGATGATTTCTTCGACGCCGCGACTGACTCCCCAGATGGCGAGTAAAATTAGGAACAGAAAAACAAGCCGGATCGGCCGTTCCAAAAATGTCGACCATTCTTTACCGATTAAGGAGAAGATGATGACGACGATCAGTCGTCCTGCTCCGGCAGCAATCAAATACGTCCGAAGCGACAGTTGAATCATGGCGGAGATGGCTGTAATGATGAACGCCGGCATGAACGGAAGGGAAAAGAAAAAACCGAGCGAAATCGGACTCATATGGCGAACCCGTTCAATCCACTGTTGAGCGGCTTTATGTTGTTCAAGCCACCTCGTGACAGGGCGACGGAATAAATAACGGATACAGGCAAAGACAACAAGTGAGCCGAGCATGCTTCCGACCCAAGAGACGAGCACACCCATCCAAAATCCATAAGTGGCGGCATTGGCGGAAATGATCAGAACAAGTGGGAGGAACGGAAAAAGTGATTCCAAAAAGGGTGCGATCAATCCGGTCGCAGCACCACCCGGAAGATCCTGGAGAAACGTAATCATCTGTTCAATCCACTGACGGACGGTTTGGAGCATTCGGAATCCTCCTTACAATATAAACTGCTAATTTCTATTTTAACTCTTTCCCCGCCAGAAAGGGAGAAAGTTTGTCCGGAGCTTCTTCTGAAACTAGTAATTGTGCATTTCAAATGAAGTTGGTATTATACTTAAATGGGTGCGTTTTGCAGGCGTTCCCAGCTAGCTTATAGCTATGACGCTTCGTTCGCCAACGTTCGTTTTACTGCAAAAAACTGACATGGGGGCCAATGAGGATTATGAAACCTTATCGCGTACTATTATTTTATAAGTATGTTCCGATCGACAATGCGGAACAATTAACAAAAGAGCACCTTGCTTATTGCAAAGAGCTCGGCATCAAAGGAAGAATCTTGATTGCTCCGGAAGGAATCAACGGTACTTTATCCGGAACAGTCGAACAAACCGATCAATACATGCAAGACCTGCTTGCCGACCCACGGTTTAATGATATCGAATTTAAAATCGATGAGGTCGACGAACATGCCTTCAAAAAAATCTTCGTTCGTTATAAAAGCGAACTGGTCACATGGCGTTTTGAAGACGAGTTCAACGTCCCGGAAGAACATGCCGCGTATCTTGAACCGGCCGAATGGAAAAACATGATGCAAAATGAAGATGTCGTCATTCTCGATGTTCGGAACAACTACGAATACGATCTCGGTCATTTTAAAAATGCCGTCAAGGTCGATGTCGATGCGTCACGTGAGTTTCCGCAATGGCTCGATGAAAATGAACACTTGTTTGAAGGAAAAAAAGTCCTGACGTACTGCACGGGTGGTGTTCGTTGTGAAAAATTCACAGCGTATTTCCGTAAACGTCAAAACAGTGATGACATCTTCCACCTTAAAGGCGGCGTCGTCATGTACGGGAAAGATGAAGCGACACGCGGAGAAGACTGGGAAGGGGAATTGTATGTGTTCGACGAACGCATACAAGTACCGGTCAACGAAGTGAATCCAACCGTCGTCTCAACATGCTATTACTGTGGGAAAGACGAAACACGTTACGTGAATTGTGCAAATCCGGAATGTAATCGTCAACACTTCTGCTGTGAAGAGTGTGAACCGAAAGTCATGCGATCTTGTTCAGACGAATGCCGGGAACACCCGCGCAACCGTTATGTGAAAGAGCAGATGGAAGAATTGGTAAAGTGACGGCGTATAAATAAAACAGGCTGACAAAATCCGGTTTCTGGATTTTGTCAGTCTGTTTTTTTTAGGATGAAAATAAGAAGCGGAGAATATCCGGCATCCGTTTTGCCCATTCGGTTTCATGATGGATGGCACCCGGAATGATTTCATAAGCCGCTTGTTGAACTTTTTTCTGCACCGCTTTCGCCAAAACCTCGTTCGTATGCAGATAGTCATTTTCTGTCATCGGTCCGCTGACTTCCTTCGTACCGACGTCCATGTAACAACGATGGTCCTCTGATAAACCCGGACTGCGCTCGATGAATTCCAGTAAAGAAGAAAAATTCGCCCAACCGGCCGTCGATAAAGCAGCCACACGTGTGAAGACTTCCGGATAAGCAAATAGGCCGTACAGTGAAATGACACCTCCCATGGAACTGCCGATCATGGTCGTATCCGTCGGAATCGTCGCATACTGCGCATCGATATACGGTTTTAATTCATGAACAATCCAGTGCATGTATTGTTTTCCGTTACCGCCGATCGTCTTGCGATGAGACGGATATGCAGTGCGCATCAAAAGGGCTTCATCTGTCCAGGGGGCATATTCATCGTAACGGTCCATCCCGTCATCCGGACTGTCGATGGCGACGATCATCGCGTGTAACTGAACGGTGTGTAAAGCATGATGGACTTCCCAGCCTTTTCCGAAAGAGGCGGTTTCACCGCTGAATACATTTTGTCCATCGTGCATATAGATGACCGGGAGTGCTTCATCGGCCGGGAGTTCAGTCGGACGATAAATTCGGATCGTTCGGGGCATTTCAAGTGTAGGAACCAATCGTTCAATTTCAGTAATCGACAAGATAGTCACGACCTTTCAAAGATTAGCGTAATGAGCAGTACAATTGCGACCGTTGTGTTTGCCTCCGACATAAAGGGCATGATCCGCTTGACGAAGCGATTCTTCAAACGATCGTTCCGACTGATATTCGACGGTATCGACGCCGAGGCTGATGGTGATGGATAAACGATGTCCGTCGACGACGAACGGTCGATCGAGTACAGCATGCCGGACCTCTTCTGCGACATCGATGGCCTGATTCTGTGGAGACTGATGAAGTAACAGGACAAATTCCTCCCCGCCGTACCGTGCTGCGAAGACATTGTGCTTTTTCTGCTGGATGGACCGGATTCTGCGACCGAGTTCACGCAGGACGAGGTCACCGACCTTATGCCCGTATGTATCGTTGACATACTTAAAGTGGTCGATATCAAATAAAACAATCGACAACGGATAACGGTCGGAAGCAAACTGTTGGGCCCCTTCCTCGTAAAAAGCACGGCTGTTGGCGAGTTCCGTCAAGGCATCCGTCCGGCTTTCGGCGTACAGTTGATACGTTTCCCGTGAACGGTGCACCACCCGGCAAAAAATGCGTAACAAACGCGAAAGCTCGTCTGCACTTGTCGCATCATAGGCATCGGCAATTTGATGGAACAGAACGATCGATACATCGACATCTTCGTTCGTAATCGACGGAATGGCAATCATCGAATGACGGTCAACGGGTAAATCGATTTGAATATCCGAGCCCCAATCGCATCGGAGACCGTGGATGATTGGGGTGTGTAACTGTTCGGCCGACAGGGAATGGAATAGAGGCAACACGTCAATGATTGTCTTCGTTCGTATGTTGTAGATCGTTTGCTTACGCTGTTGCTGAATCGATATCCATCCTTCTGAGAAATCAATCAGGTGTGGCAAATCGCATAATAAGGAATCAATCGTTTCTTGTTCAAACCGGGAAATCAGCAGGTGTTCTTTTGCGTCATCAAACCGTTTGGCTTTCTCATTCGCTTCAATCGTCTCCACGCGTTGTTGGAGCAAACGTTTGAATAAAAATAAAATCAGTGTCGAGACAGATGCGGCGATGAGCGGATTCTCATCGTAAAACCAGATTCCGAGCAGGGCACATAAGATGCTGATACCGTAGACCAGCGTCTGCAGGCGGACAAGGCGGACCAAATCATATTTTAAGTAGAGGATCCGGTTGACGAACCGGCACTGGAGATAGGAAACGAGCATCACGGTCGTTAAATATCCGAGAAGCGGAAGGAGCGCTTTCGAGTAAGTAAAACCGGTCCCAATCGGTCCACCGAGTGCTAAATAGACAAGGGATGGACAGGCGAGATAAACCAAATCAAACAGAACGTTGATTGGATACAAGTATAAAAAGCGTTGACGGCGAATTTCTTTTTTGTGAGAAAAATATTGAAAAATGATGATACCAATCTGACTGAGAAGGATGGACGGCCCTAATCCGTAGTTAAGGAAGATGAATAAGATGATTCCTTCCTGAAACGTATAATAAATGCCTCCCCGCCGGATGTTGTCGAACTGAAACAGGATGATGAGTGCGAGAAGGTAGGCGGCATTGCCGAGTGAGAGTGGGAAGTCAATGAGTGTCGGATGTGTAAGTAAAGTGAAGGTAAGCAGGCTGGCGACGAGACACAAGACGAGCCAACTGTTTCGTGCCACTTTTTGATAGTAGACCATGGTGCGTCCCCCTCCTTTAACAGTCCTTCCCTACTTATACCCGTTTTGTGGAAATTATGATAAGGGATTTACAAAAAAATAAGGTTGAGAGAATGGGGTGAATTGCGTATAATGTGAAAGATATCAGACAATCGATGACGAAGAAAGTAACGATAGGATGTAATCGACCAGCGAATCAGGGAATGGTGGAAGCCTGAACAGATTAGACCATCGTGAAACGCACTTCCGAGATGCTATCCGAATCCATGTGATCAGGCCTAGCCGGGGGAACCCCGTTATCCCCGTTAAAGTGGGTGTCGTACCGTCGACACCAAGAAGAGTGGTACCGCGGTCTTTCCGTCTCTTTGCGTGTTGCGCAAAGGGCGTTTTTTATTGGAAAAAATAATTGTTTGGAGGAAATAAAATGAGTTACAAGCAACAGTATGCCCAAGTATTACACGATGTGATCGGTGACGCCCTGTCACAAGAAGAGATTGAACAACTGATCGAACAGCCGAAGCACGAGGATCACGGAGACCTGGCTTTCCCATGTTTCCAACTCGCAAAAGCCTTCCGCAAAGCTCCAATGATGATTGCGACGGAACTGGCTGAAAAAATCGATAACCCGCTGTTTTCAAACGTCCAGGCAGCCGGACCGTATGTAAACGTCTTTCTGAACCGGGAAGTGGTTTCGCGTGAAATCATTAAACGTGTCTTAGAAGAACAACAGGCATACGGATCAAGCGAACCGAACGGAAAAACGATCGTCACGGATTTCTCATCTCCGAACATCGCAAAACCATTCTCGATGGGACATTTGCGTTCGACGGTCATCGGAAATGCATTGAACCAGATTTCACGGAAAAAAGGATATGAGGTCGTCGGCATCAACCATTTAGGAGACTGGGGAACTCAGTTCGGTAAATTGATGGTTGCCTACAATATGTGGGGGAAAGAAGAAGATGTCCGCTCTGAGCCGATCAAAGAATTGCTGAAACTGTACGTTCGTTTCCACGAAGAAGCGGAAGAAAACCCAGGCTTAGAAGACGAAGGTCGGGCTTGGTTTAAAAAACTCGAGCAGGGGGACGAACAGGCGACAGCACTTTGGACATGGTTCCGTGAAGTCTCACTCGTCGAGTTCAGCCGTGTATATGAAATGCTTGGTGTCAGCTTTGACAGCTTAAACGGAGAAGCCTTCTATAATGATAAAATGCAACACGTCATCGACTTATTGGAAGAAAAAGATTTGCTCGTCGAGTCGGAAGGCGCAATGGTCGTCGACCTTGAAGCAGAAGGCATGCCTCCTGCCTTGATCAAGAAAAAAGACGGTGCGACACTGTATGCGACACGTGATTTGGCGGCTGCCGTGTATCGTCTTGAGACTTACGGCTTCGAACAGGCGTTTTATGTTGTCGGCGGCGAACAAGCCCTTCACTTCAAACAACTGTTTGCTGTCCTGAAGAAACTCGGATTTGAAAATGTTGACGGCATGCACCATGTTCCGTTTGGTTTAATCATGAAAGACGGGAAAAAGATGTCGACACGTAAAGGACGGATTGTTCTGCTTGAAGAAGTGCTTCAAGATGCAATTAACGTTGCCAAACAAAACATCGCTGAAAAAAATCCGAACCTTGCCAATGCAGAACAGACAGCACGCGAAGTCGGTGTCGGCGCCGTCATTTTCCATGATTTAAAAAATGAACGCATGAACAACATTGAGTTTGATCTCGAGCAGATGTTGAAATTTGAAGGAGAAACCGGTCCATACGTCCAATATACGAATGCACGGGCAAATTCACTGCTTCGTAAAGGTGCTTATGACGGATCAGCGTTCAACGGAAGTGTGGATGATTATTCATGGGGTGTCGTATCTATGCTGAACCAGTTCTCGGCTGTCATCGACCGGGCGTTTACACGCCGCGAACCGTCGATCATCAGCCGTTATGTCCTTGATTTGGCTCAAAGCTTCAATAAATACTACGGACAAGTTCGTGTCCTCGAAGACGATGCGGAAAAACAATCTCGCCTCGCACTCGTAAAATCGGTTACGATTGTATTGACGGAAGGATTACGCCTGCTTGGCGTCGGCGCTCCGGAAGAAATGTAAAATAAATCAGATTAAAGATGGGGTTATCATATGAACAAAGAGACAATGGAACGGTTACAGCACGCATCTACACAAATGAACCAGGAAGACTTAGCTGCATCGATCGCTTTTATTGCTGACTTTCACGGAAAAGTCGCTGCATGGCTTCCGGGCGAATCAGTTGATTTCGTATTCGATTTCGTGACAGCACCAGGAGCTGATCAAATTGCTCCAATCAGCGGTGACGCACTCGATACGAAAACCAACTTTGAGTTCTTCATGACGAAAAAGCAGACACGCAAAAAACTCGGTGAGTTGCTGGCGTTATGGAAAGCACCCCGTACAAAAGAGACGTTGAACCAGATTGATGCGATCGGTTTGAAGAAATGGTTGGCCCGCAATGAATTTCGTTCGGAAGACAAGCCGTGGGACTATTTGAACCGTCTCCATGTCCTGTTATTCCTTGATCAGATGACGACGGTCATCGATGATCATCAGTTGACGACGTTATACGAACAATTGGTCCGGAAAACACCGGTTCCGACAAGCTTCGTCCGTCGTCAAGGTGAAGTCCGTCACGTCGTCAACCAGTTTGCCGATAAGACAGAGTTCACACAAGTGGATTTAGTTCGTGCTTCTCTTGTCCGTTATCTGTAACAGCGGATAACTCAAAATCCCCCGTTCCTTCACGAATTGTGAAGGAACGGGGGATTTTTCATGTCAGGCAGTCATTTGGCTCGATAAAACGTGATGGTTTCGGTCGTCGTATCGTACAGCAACCATTCCCGTTCGACCAGAACCGGTCCGACGTTGATGGCGTAACGGCCGCGTTTGATCGAAATCGGAATATCATGATGAACGGTTAATCGTTTGCCCTCTTTAAACAATCCGCGTACATGACTGTGACCGAAAAATAAGAGCCGGTCCGCATAAGAAGAGGTGTCGGGCGTCAAATCATAACTCCATTTCAATTGATCACCATGAATGAACAAAGCAGAATCCGTTTGTTTTGTCCGATCCGATGAGCGCAGCTGATCGAGATAATGGGATACGCCTGTCGGAATCAATGAAAACAACCGTTCTTCCTGATTTCCGAGCAACGTTTCAAAAAACAGCAACTTCAAAAAATCCGGATCAAGCGTCACGACTTGTTCGATTTCTTCAAACGTATACCGCTTGACCCGTTTTTTTCCGATATGACATTCGTGGACGTCTCCGAGCGAAAAAACAATTGCTTGCGGAGCCGTCCGTTGAATAGCTGTCAACACAGCACGTGTATCGGATAATGAACTGTGCAGATCGGTGATGAGTGCATACTGCATGTGGCATCGCTCCCTTGTACTAAGAGTATACCCCGCGTTTCATGCGGCTCATCCTGTTTTTAATTAAGCCGGGTCGACGGTCACGCCGCGTTCAGAGAAAACAACTTTTGCGACTTCGAGTGCGTTAAGGACACGCGGGAAGCCGGTATAAGGAACAAGGTGCATGATGGCTTCGACGATTTCGTTTCCTGTTAATCCGGCCGTTAATCCGGTATTAATATGAAGCGCGAGTTGTGGTTCAGTTCCTTGGGTGACAAGTGTTGCGATCGTGACGATCGCGCGGTCGCGATTGACGAGCCCGTTGCGGCTGTAAACTTCCCCGTAAGCAAAATCGGTGATCCATTCACCAACTGCCGGAGCGATATCTTTTAACGATTCGGCGATTTTTTCGTGTGTTGATTGCGCAGAATTCGTATCGGTAAATTCGTTTAATTTTTTAAGTCCTACTTCGTGTCGGTTGTTTAAGTGTGTAGCCATGATGAATAACTTCCTTTCTGTTATGAACGATACGGTTTATCTTAAAGGAAGAATACTCATGCTACAAATACATGGTTTTTATATGTGTCATTCATTTTAAGAATGATTTTCTTGAATGAAGCGAATCCATTCACGTGTCACATAAGACTGATAGCGTCCGGTCGGGACAGCGACACCGATCTGCCACGGTACACGGACATCGAGCGGAATGGTTTTCACACCTTTGATCGTCATTTGCTGTGCCAAAGACCGCGGAAGAACAGTCACGGCATTTCCTTCCGCAACGAGCAGGCACAAGAAGTCCCACTGCGAACTGACATGGGCGACGGCCGGGCGGAACCCTGCTGTCTCACAGGCCTGTAAAACGACGTCGTGAAGTGAAAAGGTTTCATTAAACAGAACGAACGGCATCTCGGCGACATTTTCCAAGGCAATGGACGGCTGATCCGCGAGAGGATGTTGCTCCGGTAAAAACAGATGCAGCTCCTCTTCAATGAAGGGATAGACCGTCAAATGTTCATCGGCCGGAAAGACAGTCGCGATTAAATCGACTTCTCCGGCAACGACAGCCTTCTCAAGCGCGTGTCCGCCGGCTTCCGTAATCTCGATTGTCACCATCGGATACCGTTCACGGAACAAACGGAGCAGACGCGGGAAAAACAATGAACCGATCAAAGGCGGAACACCAATCCGGATTGTCCCTTTCGTCAAGTGCATGACGTCATAGAGATGAGACGGCAGATCGGCAAGCTGATTCAGAATTTTTTCGCCTTCGACAAGTAAAGTTTCCCCGGCATCCGTTAAGACGATTTGCCGTTTACTCCGATCAAACAGTTCGATATCCAATTCTTCTTCTAAATGGCGGACCATCTTACTGAGGGTCGGCTGAGTGACATGCAGGTGATCCGCCGCCTTTGTAAAGCTTTTGAAGCGGGCGACTTCCGTGAAATATTCCAACTGGCGAAAATCCATCTGATTCACTCCTATTCGTTTTTGTTATATCTATCATAACAAGTATTCATTTTTATTATTCATTGCCTAAGCGTACAGTAAAAGAAACAAACGAGTAAAGAGGAGTAGATGAAGATGAAACAACTTGAAGGAAAAGTCGCATTGATTACCGGAGCAGCAAGCGGAATCGGTCTCGAAATTGCGGAAGAATTTGCACAGGAAGGTGCAAAAGTCGTCATCGTTGATTTACAGGAGAATGCAGCCAAACAGGCGGCGGAAACACTTCAAAGTAAAGGATTCGAAGCCTTTGCTGTCGCAGGGGACGTCACAAGTGAAACGGCGATTCAGTCAAGCATTGAACAAACGATGAATCACTACGGACGGATCGATATCGTCATCAACAATGCCGGCATGCAACATGTTTCACCAATCGAAGAGTTCTCGACTGAAAAATTTGATTTACTTCAAAGCATCATGTTACGGGCACCGTTCCTCTATACGAAATACGTGTTCCCGATCATGAAAAAACAAGGATTCGGTCGTATCCTGAACATGTCATCCATTAACGGTTTGATCGGATTTGCCGGTAAAGCCGCTTACAACAGTGCAAAACACGGTGTCATCGGTTTGACGAAAGTTGCCGCACTAGAAGGGGCAACGTCCGGTATTACCGTCAATGCGATTTGTCCGGGTTATGTTGATACACCGCTCGTCCAAAAACAATTGTCTTCGCTTGCCGAAACACGGAATGTGCCGCTCGACCGGGTACTTGAAGAAGTCATCTACCCGCTCGTTCCGCAACATCGCTTACTGCAAGTCAAAGAGATTGCCGACTACGCGATCTTCCTCGCAAGTGACAAAGCAGCCGGTGTCACCGGTCAAGCTGTCGTTCTTGACGGCGGATATACCGCTCAATAAGCATAAAAAATCCCTTGCTCCAACCGGAGCAAGGGATTTTTTATGCTTAACGGAAATTAATGAACTGGACGTCGACCGATAACGGCAACTCACGGACGATTTGCATAACTTGCTGTAAGTCATCGCGTGATTTTCCCGTAACACGGATTTGATCGTCTTGAATCTGAGTTTTCACCTTGAGTTTTGATTCCTTGACGGCGTTATTGATTTTTTTAGCATCATCACGATCGATTCCGCTTTTGAGAATAACGCGTTGACGGACAGTATTTCCGGCTGCCTGCTCGACTTTTTCGTATTGCAGGTTTTTCGTCGGGACTTCCCGTTTGATGAGTTTAGCTGTCAGGACATCTTTGACTTGATCGAGTTTGAAGTCGTCATCTGAGATCAGAATCAAATCTTCTTTCTCGAGTTTCATGTCGCTTTTTGATCCTTTGAAATCAAAGCGGTTCGTAATTTCCTTTAGTGCGACCTGCATCGCGTTTTTAACTTCTTCGATGTTGATTTGTGACACGATATCAAATGAATTGTCTTTTGCTGCCATAAGAATCTCCCCTTTCGTTCCACAACCATTTTAGCATATTTGCCCGGAAATGCTTTGACTTCAGGTTGAATTTTCGGCAAAGAAAAAGCAAGGAAGAGAGTCGAATCGTTCATCCGGATGAAATTTTGTTATAATGAAAACCATGAAATGAAAGGGGTGCATGGCTTTGAAACAAACAGCAGATATGTTGACGCTCACACCGGAAGAGTTGGATGAGCGCTATGCCTATAAAGGATCGGATTTAGGAGCGACGTTTGATGAGCATACGATACGTGTCCGTTTATGGGCACCGACGGCGGAACGTGTCGTAATTCGTTTGTACCGGACATTGCGGGCAAGGAAAGTTGAAGAACTTGAATTGACGGCAGATCAGCAGGGGACATTCGTCGTCGAACTGGATCGCGCTGTGTATGAAGGTTACTTTTATACGTTTCAAGCCAGCATCAACGGACAGAAAGTCGAAGCAGTCGATCCGTACGCGAAAGCAGTCGGGACCAATGGCAAACGGGGGGCATTAATCGATCCGTCGGCGATTCACCCGGAACGTTGGATTGAGGAACGTCCTTTGTTCCATTCGTCACAAGACGCTGTCATCTATGAATTGCATGTTCGGGACGCGACGAGCCATCCGGCGAGTGGGGTCATCGAGCGGGGCACATTCCGCGGATTAACGGAAGCGGGAACACGGACACCGGCAGGCGGATTGACGGGTCTTGATTATCTGACGGACCTAGGTGTGACGCATGTCCAACTTCTTCCGATTTATGATTTCGGTTCAGTCAATGAAGCGGCACCAAATGATCCGGATAACTACAACTGGGGATATGATCCCGTCAATTACTTTGCGCCGGAAGGATCCTATTCGTCGAATCCGGATGATCCGGCAGCACGGATCCGGGAATTAAAAGCCTTGATTCAAGCCTTGCACGATCGAGGCATTCGCGTTGTAATGGACGTCGTTTTTAATCATGTCTATGATGCGGAAACGGCACCACTTGGACAATTCGTTCCGGGTTACTTTTTCCGGCAGGCAGCGGACGGAACACTTTCAAACGGAAGTTTCTGCGGGAACGACACAGCATCAGAACGCTTTATGATGCGGAAATTCATTCTTGATTGTGTGACCTATTGGGCGAAAGAGTATCATCTGGACGGATTCCGGTTCGATTTGATGGGCTTACATGACGTCGAAACGATGAATCAGGTTCGTCATGCCCTTGACCGGATTGACCCGTCGATTTTGATTATCGGGGAAGGGTGGGATCTTGACACACCACTCGCAGCCGATCAAAAAGCCAACTACTTTAATGCGCCGCAGATGCCGGGAATCGCTCATTTCAACAACGGATTACGTGACGGTGTCAAAGGTGACGTTCAGACACCGGCTGACCGGGGATTCATCAGCGGGGCTTTCGAGCGGACGAATGAAGTCAAACGGGGAATCGCCGGAAACGTCTCTTCGCAAGGCTTTGCGGATGAACCGAATCAGGTCGTTTCGTATGTTGAAGCCCATGATGATTTAACGATTTGGGACAAATTGTCCGTGTCAAAACCGGAAGATACGGATGAAATCCGTCGAAAGCGGCAAATGCTAGCGAATGCGATTATCTTAACCGGCCAAGGTATTCCGTTTTTACATGCAGGGCAGGAGTTTTTCCGGACGAAAAACGGGATTCGGGACAGTTTTAATTCCGGAGAAGTCGTGAATCAATTGGATTATGAGCGCGCGGAACAATTCCGTGCCGGCGTCGAATATGTCAAAGGATTGATTGCCCTGCGGCGCCAGTATCCGATGTTCCGTCTGGAAAATACAGCAATGATTCGGAAACATCTCCGCTTCCTCGAAGAAGGGGAAGGTATCATTGCGTATGAATTGAAGCGGACGTACGAAGGATATGTGGAGCGTCAGCGGGTATATCACAATGCGACGGACCATGATGTGACAATCGAGTTACCGAGCGGCGAGTTCGAAATTCTCGTCGAAGAAGGGGTCGTAAAAATCCACGCCCCCCGTCTACACGAAGAAAAACAACTTGTCGTGAAAGCCTTATCGACGACGGTGATTGCCGAACGAAAAGCAGACTATAAGAAATATGCAGTGGCAGGCGGTGCCGCACTGACGATTCTTGGTTTGCTCTATGCAGCGAACAAACGACGTAAAAATAATAAATGATGCATAAGACGCTTGTAAGAATCGGGGTTCGCTGATGTGGACTCCGATTTTTTTTTGATTTAGCCGTAGTGCATGACGTGACAGTCGTGTTGCGGTGTCATCAGAATGACTTAATGAATTTCTAAGTTTACTGTTTTAATTCATGACTTCCGGGAACATACTATAAGTAGTATTTAGAGTGCTGGTTTTTTTGAAAGGATGTATCGTATGTTTGGTTTCAATGATATCTGGAAATTTTTCTTCTCGTTTTTTTTACTCTTACCAATCGTCACGTTAATTCATGAGATGGGTCATTACTTTTTTGCACGTCTGTTTGGCGGTAACATGGAAATCAATATCGGATCGGGAAAATCCTTGTTACGCGTCGGTCCAATCCGCTTGAACCGCGTTTATTTTTGGGACGGGTGGTGTCAGTACGAGGCGCTTCGTCACGAAAATAAGTTTACGAACATCATGGTTTACGCCGGTGGAGCCATCTTCAATCTGGCGAGTATCCTGATCGTAAACGGTTTGATTTATGCGGGTGTCTTCGAGGCTTCGATCTTTACGTATCAATTCGCCTATTTCTCGTTCTATTTCATTTTCTTCTCGTTGTTTCCGATCGATCATCCGAACGGTTATCCGAGTGATGGAAAAGCGATTGTTAATGTATTCCGTTATGGAAAGTCTGAATATAATCCACAATCTTAATTTTATAAAGAACAATGCCCTTCTTTTATGCGGCCAGCGCACGAAAGAAGGGCATATTTGTATCATTTGTCTTCTGAAGATGTATCATCCGCAGAAGAAGAGTCGGATTGTTCCGCTTCTAATTCGACCAGTTTTTGTATTAAAATATGCCGCGGCATATGCATTAACTGTTCGAGCGGCACATTGAGACGTTTCGAAAGTTCAACAGCTGTATCAGCAGACAGTTGTAGGGGTTTCATTGTGTGTAGACCTCCTTTTTGTTTCCTTTAAGTATACAGGACATGCTCTTCGAGCGCATCGACAGTAGCTAGAAATGAAGAAGGTTGATACCGTAGGGAGTAGGAAGTGATGCGTATGTATAAACCAGCCGCTGAGCTGTTGTTCCATGAATCTGTTTCACTTTTTGACCGATTCGGTGATGATCTGGTTTTATACCGGGATCAAGGCGGATTTACAAAATGTGATTTGGATTTGAGAATACGGTGGGAGACAGCATGTGCGTATGTTCCGTTTACCTGGTTCTTTGAACCGGACGGATACCGTGTGTTCATCGTTTTTGAAGAAACTTCATTGTTTGGTTTACTCGATTTAAGAGACGGACGTCTCCAATATATGAATCGTCCCAGCCACTTTGCGGACGCTTGGTTCAGTAATCTTTATGAATGGCGAGGCGAACAAATTTTTATGTATTCGGCTGAAACCGATGTCGTACGTTATGATTTTGAAAAACAGGAAGGAACTTTTTCGGATTATGACGAAGCTCCTTTATTAGGACGTTTGATTGAACGGGGGTATGACCCGCAGTATGCGTTTGAACGTCTGCTGGCACCGGGAACGATGATTTCCTATGATGTGAATCAAGCGCGTTATGTCATTTGGGATGCGTTTACGGAACAGGAACAATTGATTCCGTTTTCCGAGTACGATGATTATTTGCTGGTCGACAGCCGGGAACATCTGTTTTCTGTAACGGATGCCAATCGATTTTATCTGTACGAAAAAGAGCAACTGAAATTTAAATTTGATGGATGCCAGTCATCTATCCTGTTAAAGACGATCTTACTGGATGAATCGGCGCAACGACTGGCCATCGTCTCGACGTCGGCAAATTTCGGAAATACGTGGCTCCAAATTTTTCAGAAGACGTAAACACATCCTTTGTCGCAGCAGGCGAAGGATGTGTTTCTTGTATACAGGGAGGAAGATGACAGATGGAACGTTTTGGTCGATACGTAGTCCGTTTTCGAAAAGGCATCAGCGTGACTTGGGTGGTATTGTTGCTGATCCTCGGTTATTTTGCAGTGCAGCTGCCGGATCAGCTGAAAGGAAACGGCTTTACGCGGGACGGGGAATTTCAACAAGTCGAACGCACGTTAGAAAAGGAATTTAAGCAGGATCCTCACCAAATTATCGTGTTGTTTGAAGGGGAAAAAGAAAGCATCCGGCAGGAAATGGAACGCCACGTCAAAGCGTTTCGGACGATTCAAGGTGTCGGACAGGTCGTCGGTCCGCAGGAAAATCCAGAAGCATTCAAAGACGGGAAAGGATATGTCTCGATCGGGATACCGGACATTGATTCCTCTTGGGTCAAGACAGTACAACAAAAACTCGATCCGCAGGACGGCAGTACGATTCGACTGACAGGGGAGCCGTTGATCGTTGACGATTTGAATACAGCGTCCAAAAATGATTTGGTCCGTGCTGAATTGATTGGCGTCCCGGCAGCCTTACTGGTCCTGTTTCTCGTTTTCGGTACACCGCTCGCGGCTATCTTGCCGCTCATCATGGGACTCGTCACATTCATCTTCGGGGCCGGAACACTGTATTTCATCGCCGGACAACAGGAATTATCCATCTTTGTCTTAAATGCCGTAGCGATGATTTCACTTGCCCTCGGAATTGATTTTTCCCTGCTGTATGTCAATCGGTTCCGGGAAGAACGGACAGCCGGACGATCGATTACGGAAGCGGCGGAAGTTTCGGTGGCGACGGCCGGACGATCCATTTTATTTTCCGGAATTTGTGTTTTTGTCGGATTGGCGGGATTACTTGTCATTGACGTCGACGTCTTTCAAGCAGTTGCGATCGGAACATTGGTCTCGGTGCTTGGTGCTGTCATCAGCGCCGTAACCTTACTTCCGGCTTTGCTGGCATTACTGGGCGGGAGTCTGGAAAAGGGCCGGATTTTCAAAGCGGATTCGGAGCAGGGAGAAGTCAGGTGGCGTAAGCTCGCCCGGTTCGTCATGAAACGTCCGGTCGCCATTACCATCTTTTCACTTCTATTGCTGTTGCCGTGTTTAATTCCGTTGCGTGATTTGGAACTGAACATTCCGCAAGCGAGTGCTTTGCCGGAAGATTATGAATCGCGCCTTGCCTTTGAAGCGTGGGAAAAAACCTTCGGGGACGACGGAACGGATGCCGTTGTCTTGCTGAAAGCTGATTTTCAAACAGAACAGGGTGTCGAAAAACTGGAAGCATTGACGACACGTCTCGAAGCAGATGCCGGAGTCAGCAGCGTCATCTCAGCGACGTCACTGGCGGAAGCGAACGGACAGAGCGTGACTCAGATTGCCGCAAGTGAACAAGGGAAACAACAGTTAGCATCGTTGATTGCGTTTGATTCAGGAATTGCCCGGGTTAACGTCAAGTTGACGGGAGATCCGGGAGACAAGAGTTCACAAAAATGGGTCCGTGAAGTACGGGACCAGGGCTATCAGGTCGGAGGACCGGCGGCCTTCAATCAGGAAATTTATGATGAAATCTACTCGAAGATGCCGCTCGCGTTAGGTCTTGTCTTACTTGCCACATTCATCATCCTGTTGTTTGCATTCCAGTCGATCTTGATTCCGATCAAAGCGATTTTGATGAATCTGCTCAGCCTCGGTGCCACATTCGGGTTGCTTGTCATTTTGTTTGAGTCCGGTTGGGTATTCCCGGCCGAGACAATTGGTATTTTAACACCGGTCTTCATCTTCTCGCTGGTGTTTGGTCTGTCGATGGATTACGAAGTGTTTCTCGTCTCACGGATGGAAGAATACTACGATGAGACCGGAGATAATGATCTCGCGACGGAAATGGGACTGGCGAAGACAAGTAAAATCATCACTTCAGCCGCCTTAATCATGATTGTCGTCACCGGGGCCTTTGCCTTTACCGGCGTCAGTCCGATCAAGCAACTTGGTGTCGGAATTGCGCTTGCGATCTTCATTGATGCGACGATCGTCCGCATGTTCCTCGTTCCGGCGCTGATGAAGCTGTTCGGACACTGGAACTGGTGGTGGCCGGGCGGGCGGCGGAAACGGAAGTACCGGATCTGATCAGCGTTCAGAACATCAGTGAAGCACATCATTAGTCATTTAAAGCAGAGCGGGCGTATACTGACGATATTCAAGTTAAGATTTCAGAGGAGGATATGCTTCAATGGCTAATGAAAAGATGTTTGATACGTTTACACTTCCAAACGGAGTGACCCTTAAAAACCGGATTATGATGGCGCCGATGACGAACTACGCGGCAGAAGAAAACGGTGAAGTTTCAGAAGCGGAGCTTGCCTATTACGCAGCACGTTCAGGTGGAGTCGGTACAGTCATCACAGCATGTGCTAACGTCACATCAGACGGTCAAGGATTCCCGAATGAGTTTGGCGCGGAGCGCGACGAATTGGTTCCGAGCCTGAAACGTCTCGCGACAACAATCCAAGATCAAGGCGCAAAAGCGATTCTGCAAATTTTCCACGCGGGTCGTATGGCACCACCGGAACTCGTCGGCGGACAAACCGTCAGCGCAAGTGCAGTAGCACCAGAACGTGAAGGCGCAATGACACCACGTGCACTGGAAGCAGCAGAAGTCGAAGCGATCATCGAAGCGTTCGGTCAAGCGACACGCCGGGCAATGGAAGCCGGATTTGATGGAGTGGAGATTCATGGTGCGAACACGTACTTAATTCAACAATTCGTTTCTCCGCATTCGAACCGTCGTGAGGACAAATGGGGCGGCAGTCTTGAAAAACGTCTTGCTTTCCCACTAGCCGTCGTCGATGCGGTTGAAGCCGTTGCAAAACAAGATCCTTCGTTCATCGTCGGTTACCGTTTCTCACCGGAAGAAGTTGAAAATCCGGGAATTACACTCGACGATACGATGCAACTCGTTGATGCACTTGCGAAAAAAGATCTCGACTACCTGCACGTTTCTGTGATGGACTTCTTTGCCGGATCAATTCGTGATCAAAACGAAACACGTTCGCCAATAAGCTTAGTTCAAGAGCGTGTCGGTCAACAGGTTCCAGTTATCGGTGTCGGTTCACTCCATACACCGGAAGAAGTCGAGCGTTCGCTTGAAGTCGTGCCACTCGTCGCCCTGGGCCGTGAGTTAATCATGGAACCGAAATGGGTCGAAAAAGTCGAAGCTGGTGAAACGGAATCGATCCGGACAGAACTCGATCCGTCGGCACAGGCGGAACTCGTCGTACCGGATGCACTATGGCAGGGAATCACGAGCCGTCCAGGCTGGTTCCCGATTAAACAAACAACGAAATAAGAAATACGAAAAGGAGCCACTCAGAATTTTGAGTGGCTCCTTTTTTAGCATCAGTAAGCGACTTCACCCATCCGAACGCCACAAAAACGGTGTAGTTCGACCGGATGTTCGATATTCGTCCGGTCAAACATATCCTGCAGTAATAAAGCACAGATGTAGGCATCTTCTTTCGCATCATGGTGCTTAAACGAAACATTTAAAAATTCCGCCATCGTATTTAACTTATGGTTCGGTAACCATGGATACAGCTTGCGTGACAGTTTAACCGTACAGCCATATTGAAACGCCGGCATTTGATATAAGTCATATTTTTGAACGGCTTTTTGGAGCGCTCCCATATCAAAAGCCGCATTATGGGCAATGACAAGTTCGGCCTTCTCGATTAACTTAAACAATCCGTGTGCTTCCATTGCTTCCGGTAAGGCCGGTGCATCCCAGACGTCACTCGGGCGAATGCCGTGGACACGGATGTTGCCGGCATCAAAATCTTCTTCCGGATTAATCAGAACCTGCTCGCTCGTCACGACGCGTCCTTCGGATAAAACAGACCAGCCGAAGGCACAGATGCTGCGGCTGTTTCGGTTCGCGGTTTCAAAATCAATCGCTAAGGTATAAGGTGGCATGTCATCTCTCCTTTTTAAACAGCATACCGTATTTTGATTTAGAATGCATGTTCGTCTTTTTATTTTAACCAAAAAGTCCGTCTGCCTTTAAGACAGAACGGACTTTTTGGTTATTTGGCTTGTGCCGCTTTTTCCTGTTCTTCCGGTGCTGCATACTCATCCGGCTTAAAGAGCATGATCCGGTCACGGTAGGCAAAGACAACTGCCGTTAAAACCGCCATCAAATCGGCGATCGGAAAGGCGAACCAAACTCCTTGTACGCCGAAGAACATCGGTAAGATCAGAACGAGCGGAATCGTATATAAGGTCTGCCGTGAGAGCGACAGGAACAGGGCGATCCGTGCCTTGGCGAGCGATTGATACATACCGTTGACAATCATCTGAATGCCATACACGAATGAAATGGCGAATAAAATCCGCATCGCAGTCGAACCTTCGTTAAGTAACGTCGCGTCTTCCGTAAACATCCCGACCCAAAAACGGGGAAACAGCTGAATCAACAGCCATAGGGTGATGGATGACGTCAAGCCGTAACGAATGGCCAGTTTGATGGCTTGTGACATCCGGTCAAACTGTTTCGATCCGAAATTATACCCGACAATCGGTTGCATGCCTTGGACGATGCCCATGATCGGCATTCCGACGAGTGCCATGAACTTATTGATGACGGCAAAGGTTGCGAGTTCTGTCGTACCACCGTAACGGACGAGCATATGATTGACGGTGATGAACAAAATCGACTGTGATACTTGCATGATAAAAGAAGAAGAGCCGATTTGTCCCATCCGGCCGACCAGTTTCGGATCAAACCGGAACGCTTCCCGGTCAAGGACTAGACTCGTCTTTTTTGATTTCGTAAAAAAGAATCGGAAAATCAGGACGGATCCGACGATTTGCGCAACAACTGTCCCGAGAGCGGCACCTTGAATGCCCCAGTCGAGTCCGAAAATAAACAGCGGAGTCAGGACGATGTTGATTGCGACCGTCGTCAGCATGACCCGCATTTGATAACTGGCCCGTCCTTCTGCCCGAAGCATGGCACTGGAAGCCATCGTCAACATGAAGAACGGGGAACCGAGTAACAGGACCCGGAGGAAATCAATGCTGTACGGCATGATTTCCGGCGTCGCACCGAACACTCGTAACAACGGTTCGACGAAGATGAAGGCCGTGATAATCGCAAGCATACTGACGACGAAGACGGTCATCAGGACATTCGCATAGGCTCTGCTGGCACCGGCCAGATTTTTTTGACCGAGCCGCTGAGAAGCAATGGCTGCACCGCCGATACCAACCGAATTCGAAATCGCCATCAAGACAAGCTGGACGGGAAAAGCGATACCGACAGCAGCGACGGCAACCGTTCCGATTCCCTGGGCGACAAAAATCGTGTCGACGATATTGTACAGGGCGGTCACGAGCATCCCGATCATCGCCGGGAGCGACAGGCCGATCAGGAGTTTATTGATGGGTGCTTCTCCCAAACGTGCCGTATTTTTATTCATCATCAGGAGAGCCTCCTTTTTTTCAAAACAGGGACATAGATTTTCATTCAGATTAGTCGCTTCCCCGGACGGATGCAAGTAATCGAATCAAGCAATGTGCAAAACGATTAAAAGACACTCCGGATATGAACGACGGAGTGTCTGTTTAAATGTCGCGACCGCTTAGGATGGCGTCGGAAGATATCCTTTTGAGTATTCAAATGCAATGAAGAGAATCGCACCGAGAGCCAGGTAAGCAAACAGCGTAATCGTCTGTTGTTTCTTTGGCATCTGATGGTATTCAACTGATTTTTCAGCCTCGAGTAACGGTTCAATCCGTTGGTCAAGTCGACGGATCAAAGCATCATAATCATTGGCCGAGTCATATTGATAGCGGAGCAACTCATCGGCAGCACTTTTTGCGTCTTCCGGACTGGCGCTCCGTAAATCCTGGAGGTCGTGCCGGAGTGACCAGGCAATCGGATCATAAGTGGAAACCGTTGTGTCGTCCGTTTCATCAATCATTTCGTCCGAACCGGTTTCTGTTGCGGTCGCGTGTTCCTGCTCGACTTTCGCCTGCAGAACACGGTTGCGGGCTGCCCGGTATAACATCAGAACCGATTTGTTGTTCTCATATTGTTTAGCGAACTGATATCGTTTCCAGACTGCACTTCCGCCAAGGAAAGCAATCAACAACAGAATAATGCTGAAATGGGTGATACCGTAGGCAATCAAGGCCGCGAGACCGGCGATCCAGACGACAATCGGCAGACCGGCTAAAATCCGTCCGCCGTCAAGCGGGCTGACCGGCAGCAGATTAAACAGGTTCAGCAAGGCACCCAAGTGGAAGATGACAAGCCAAAAATCGTTTCCGGTCACCGCATATCCGATTAAAAGCGGAATGAGGGAAAGTAATCCGGCAAACGGTCCACCGTAAGCCAAAATCGCTTCTTGTTTCGGTGTCCGGAATGTATCCTTGATTCCGATGACAGCTCCCATGAACGGCACAAAGATGGCCGGTCCTGTCTTGAAGCCTAGCCGTTTGGCGGCTGCGAGATGCCCCATTTCGTGAATGAACAACAGATACAATAAGCCGACGCCAAACCAGACGCCGAAAATTTGTGCGTAAAACAATAACGAAATTCCGAACGAGATTAACGTTCCGCCAAATTTAGAGAATTTTAAGAGAGCGAGCAGCACTTTACCTTTTGAGAGCAGAAATGCTCCGGCGACGGCTAAGCCTCCCCAACGTTTTTTAGCCATTGTTCATAACCTTCTTTCCTCATCTGACTCTTGTCTCTAGTGTACGCCAAAAGACGAGGGAAGGTTTCATTCCGAGTGTTCAGCGACAGGTGATGTAAAAACAGCTGCCGCCGTCCGGGCGGGCCTCACTGCCGACCGACAGCTGATGATGTTCCGCCAAAGCGGCCGCAATCGACAGACCCAGACCGCTGCCGGACCGGTCACGTGCTTCATCGAGCCGGTAAAACCGATCAAACAAACGAGCGCGCTGCGCGTCAGATAAGTGGGTGCCGCGGTCCAGGACCTCAAGCCGGTCCGGTCGGAGACGGATTTCCGGATCTTTAGCGTATTTGATCGCATTATCGATGAAAATCGTCAAAATCCGGACGAGTGCCTCGTGATTGGCCGTAACGGTACCGATCGCATCCACGGGAATCGTGATGGCATAGGCATGGTGCATCCGGTCCGCGACCTCGGCGCCGAGCTGTTTCAAATCGATGGTTTCTGTCGTTGTTTCGCCGTAGCCGAGCCGTGATAATTCGAGCATCGGTTCAATCAGTCCACTCCGCATCGTATGCGTTTCGTTCAGAATATTGCTGATGGATTCTTCAAGGACGTCAGGATTTGTTTTACCCCAGCGTTTCAGGAGCTTTGCATACCCTTCGATGACGGTCAGTGGTGTCTTCATCTCATGTGAAACATCGGCGACGAACTGCCGTTGCTGTTCCATTGTTTGATCGACACGGCCGATCATCCGGTTAAAGACTTTTCCGAGTTGTCCGATTTCATCATTTTGCTGTTCCGGAACAGTTTCAAGTGTGCCGGAGTCGGAAATCCGTTCCATCGTCTGACCGAGTTGACGGAGTGGACGCAACGTTTGATAGGCGATGAAAAAACTGCTGAGAAAGGCAATGATGACGGCGGCGATCAGGACGATCGAAAAGGCGAAAATCAGCGTCGAGACCGTATCATCCACCGTATCGTCTTCAAATAGATACGCCTGATCTTGATGGACGACGCCAAACCAGTCACCGGATTTGAACGGTTCGTCGCGGGTCGTCGGGATACCGGGAAGATCGCGTGCCCGGACATCACCGTTGACAGTAGCGGAATCATCCTCCTCTTCATCGTTCGCGATGACCCAGCGTCCGTCACTCCGCGACAGGACGACGGAATCTTCATGAAGTGTCAATAACGCCCGGGTCGTCGAATCATCCTCCATCAGTTCTTCCGCTTGTTCGAGTTGCGTGAAGCGGGATTCGATCAAATGATCACGGACGACATACGTGACGACTAAAAAAGACAACAGCAATAAAAGGGTCGTGAACAATGTGACGGATAAGGCGAGTTTCGTCCGCAACTTCATCCTTTCTCCTCCCTCAAAACATAACCGATTCCCCGAACCGTCTGGATAAGGGAAGGCTGATGGCGGTCCATTTTTTTGCGTAAATACCGGATGTAAACATCGACGATATTCGTTTCCCCGAAGTAATCATAACCCCAGACCCGATTGAGAATTTGCTCACGGGTCAAAACGTGCTCCTTGTTTTCCATCAGATAAGACAACAAATCAAATTCACGTGGCGTCAAATCGAGCGGAACATCACTTCGAAACGCTTCATGCCGGTCCAAATGGAGTAAGAGATCGGCGTAATGCAGTTGATTGGTTTCGACCGCTGTACGGATCGTCAAACGGAGTAACCCGCGGATCCGTGCCAACAGTTCTTCGATTTCAAACGGTTTCGTCACGTAATCATTGGCCCCGAGATCAAGTCCGGCAACCTTATCGTACACTTCTCCCCGTGCCGTCAACAGGATGACCGGAACCGGATTACCGTTTGCTCGGAGCCGGCGAAGCACCTCGAAGCCGCTGAGCTCCGGCATCATCACGTCGAGTAAGACGAGATCGATGTCAGTCTCAGCAGCTGCTAAGCCATCTTTACCGTTGAAGGCGACCTGCGTCGCGTATCCGGCATGGTTTAATTCCAGTTCGAGCAATCGGGCGATTTTCGAATCGTCCTCGACGATTAAGATGGTAGGTGTCATACATTGTCCTCCTTACGACTGTTCGTCGATTTCTGTCACTTGTCGTGAACCGTTCAATTCCAGTTCGACGGGTGAATCAATCTGCACATCATTATCCTGTTCCATGTTTTGTGCCCGTTCAAACGTCACATTTTTACCGTTTTGTTCAATGACGACTTGTGAGTCGGTCACACGAACCAATGAACCGCGGATATCTCGGTCATCCGTCGCATCGTCTTGACGGTCATCGCTTCGAGCGTCCTGGTCATCCGCATCTTCCCGGTCGAGTTCCCGGACGAGACCGTCCGCGTTCAATTCCAGTTTCACGCGGTCCCCGGCTTGCGCCTGTTCAAGTTCTGCCTGCTCGATGAAGCGGTACGTTTGATCGGAACCGTTTTGCGTCAAAACGATTTGTTCATTCGATAATTCTTTGACGACACCGTTCACTTCATTGCGGTCATCGGCGGAATCATTATCTCGACCATCTTGGTCGTTGCGGTCATCTTCGCGTTCGAGTTCCCGGACAAGACCGTCCTGATTGAGTTCGATTTTAATCCAGTCGCCGGCTTGTGCCTGTTCGATTTCAGCGGAGGAAGCGAACGAATAAGATTGATCCGATCCGTTGCGGGTAATCGTAACAGAATTGTCGGTTACTTCTTTTAACGTTCCTTCCATTTCCTGATCATCATCCTGGAATGAGCTTGGAAGCGACTGTTTGACGTTACTTGATATTTTTGTTGAAGCGGCTTCGACTTTTTGTTCCACTTGTTCTGACGTCGTAACCGTTGAATTGATAAGCGAATGTCCTGGACCGGTGAACAGCAAGAAGGCGCCTGCGCCTGTCAAAACGGTCCCTGTGATAGCAATCGAAGCGAGTCCTCGTTTTACAATGTTCTTTTTAGGTTTGTCCGTACGTTTTTCGTTTGTCATGATAATTCCTCCTCCGTAGTGGTAGCTGCTTTTCTTATTCTTAGAATAGCGCCCGTACGTGAGAGGAGACTGAGGATTAGATTAAAATTTGATGAGAAATTAAATCGATTTGATGAAGCGGGCCGGATTTCCTCCGACCACCGTATTCGGAGCAACATCTTTGACGACGACACTTCCGGCTGCGATGACAGCATTGTCACCGATCGTTACACCCGGTGCGATGACGGCACGTCCACCGATCCAGACGTTATCCCCGATGACGACCGGTTTTCCGAATTCGTAACCGCTGTTGCGTTCGACCGGATCGAGCGGATGCGTCGCCGTATAAATATGGACACCTGGAGCGAACATACAGTTGTCGCCGATCGTAATCGGACAAATGTCGAGCAGCACACAATCGTAATTGGCATAAAACCGTGCGCCGAATGTAATGTTGTAGCCGTAATCACATTTAAAAGACGGTTCGATGTAAAAATCGGTCTGCTCGATTTGGAACAGTTCCTGCAGGAGCGACTTTCGGGCAGGTAACTCGTTGATGCTGAGTTGATTAAATTGATGACAAAGCATCTGAGCCCGCTTTCGATCAGCGACCAGTTCCGCATCTCCGGCTAAATACAATTGACCTTGAATCATTTTTTCTTTTTCCGTCATGTGAATCATCTCCTGTCATATGTATACCTTCATTAGACTAAACCGGGCAGGGAGAAGCAACTCATAACCAAAAAAGCAGCTTTGATGTCGCCATCAAAGCTGCCTGGTTGAAAAAAAATGAATTAAGCGAGTTCGATTCCGCCTGTGACACCATAAATTTGAGCTGTTACATAACTGGCGTCATCCGAAGCGAGGAAGACATAGACGCTCGAGAGTTCGACCGGTTGACCGCTTCGTTTAAGCGGTGTTTCCTGTCCGAATTCTGGAATGTTTTCGCTTGGTTGTCCTCCTGAAATCTGAAGCGGTGTCCAGATTGGACCCGGTGCAACCGAGTTGACGCGGATGCCTTTTGGCGCGACTTGTTTCGCAAGTCCGCGTGTGAAACCATTGATGGCAAATTTTGTTGACGCGTAGTCAAGCAGGTTCGCACTTGGATTGTATCCTTGAACCGAAGTCGTCGTGATAATCGAAGCGCCTTCTTTTAACAGCGGAAGAGCCGCTTTGACAACCCAGAACAATGAAAAGACGTTGATTTCATATGTTTTGCGGAGTTGTTCCGTCGACAGGTCCATGATGTCCTCGACAGCTTGTTGTTTACCGGCGACGAGTGCCAAAATATCAATTCCGCCTAGTGAATCATGTGCTTTTTTGACGAGTTGTTGACAGAACGTTTCGTCACTGAGGTCACCGGCAAGTAAGTATGCCTTTTGTCCGGCTGCTTCGACGAGTGCTTTGACTTCTTCCGCGTCTTGCTGCTCTTCCGGAAGATAATTGAGGAACACATCGGCACCTTCACGGGCATAAGCGATGGCAGCGGCGCGACCGATTCCGGAATCGCCTCCTGTGATCAAAGCTTTTTTGCCTTTTAATTTACCGGATCCTTTGTAGCTTTCTTCACCACAATCGGGAACGGGTTCCATTTTTGCCTGGACAGCCGGCGCCTCCTGATATTGTTTCGGGAAGTCATCATTGAAATATTGTGTAAGTGGATTGTTAGACTGTGACATGAACTGATTCCTCCTGTGATAGTGGTTTCGTTTGCATAAGAAGTATGTTCCCTGTCACTTCACGTCTAAACGTCAATTGATTAACCGAGTGAAGTTTTTAGCAACTGTGGAAGGAGACCGGGCAAAGCAGCCGCAACAGATTATCGGAATTAATTAGATGAAAAATAAAAAAATCGGAATCCACGGATGTGGACTCCGCTTTGAAGAGAGAAGGGGAAGGTGATGTATTAAACGCGTTCCGATGTCAGATCATTCATGCCTTGTAAAGCTGCTTGGTTCAGCAGGTTCCATGGTTTGTTGTAATGCGGTTGGAAGAAGAAGTCGACAAACGCCAATTCTTCGAGCGTCATGTCGTTTTGAATGGCCACCGATAATGTATTCATGGCTTGTGTCAAATCAACTTTTGAGATGATTTGCGCTCCGACAAGACGGTGAGTCGTTGTTTCATAAACGAGTTTCAATTGGACATTTTCAGCTGTTGGCATAAACTCAGGACGATAGGCATCTTGAACCGTCGTGCTTGCTACTTCCAAACCGAAGAATGGCGCGGCATCTTCCGTCAGACCGGTTGACGCGATATTCAAGTCGTATAACCGCAGACCGGATGTTCCTTGCGTTCCTTGATAACGGATTGTCGGAGCAAGCAGGTTTTTCCCGACGAGTGTTCCCATACGGACGGCATTCGTTGCGAGCGGAATGTACGCGTGTGTCCGGGCCGGATTGTAGTAGACAGCACAGCTGTCGCCGGCGGCAAAAATGTTCGGATTACTTGTCCGCATATAGTCGTCGACGATGATGGCACCGTTCGGTAACATGTCGATTTGTCCTTTTAACAGTTCCGTGCTTGGTCGGAAACCGACACAGAGAATGACGAGATCCGTTTCAAACGTTCCTTTATCCGTGACGACTTGTGTGACGTTTCCGTCAACACCGGTAAAGCTTTGAACAGTCTGGTTCAATTCGAGATGAATACCGCGGTCCGTGAGTTCCTGTTCGATGATGTCGGTGAAGGAACGATCCAGGTATTTATTTAAAATCCGGTCGGCACTGTCGATGAACGTGACATCTTTACCGTAGGCTTCAAAGGCTTCGACCAGTTCAGCACCGATGTAGCCGGCACCGACGACTGTAATCCGCTCTGCATCTGTCGCTTTTTTAATGATTGTTTGGGCATGGTGATAGTTTTTACAGAGCTCGATTTGATTTAGTTCAATTCCCGGTAACATCGGGATGATCGGCCATGAACCCGTCGTCATGATCAATTTATCGTACGTATCATAAACGGTTTCACCCGTTACGAGGTTTTTGGCAACAATCGTTTGATTCGTGCTGTCGATTTCGAGAACATCATGTTTTAAGCGCATGTTTGCACCAAGCTCAGCCAGTTCATCCGGTGAAGAATAAAACAGCGACTCAGCATGCTCGACGACGCCACCGACGTGAAGCGCGATGCCGCAAGAGAGGAAAGAGACGTTATCGTTTCGTTCGTAAACGGTGATATCCAATTGCTCGTGCTGTGAAGTTAATTCTTTAACTGCTGCTGTTCCTGCGTGTGTACAACCGATGACTGCTACTTTCATGAGTAAAGTCCCCTTTTTGTTTTGTTTGTGATAAAAATCACATTCATTTGATATCCTTAGTGTATTACTTCACAAAGTCGTTTTCAAGTACTTTGTTCACTATTGAGCATAGATTTGTCTAAAATGTGAAATGGTGAACAAAAGACAAGTCTCCTGTATCGTTTATGTTAAAAACGTGTAAAACTGTTTCAGTTTCTGAAGTTCGGGTTATAATAAGAAAGACAAAACGTGAAAGGGTGGAAACCGATGGATACCGAGAGGACCGATCATCTATTCAGCTTACCTGATTTTTAGCAGCGCCAATCTTCATTGAACAGGAAGGTAATGGCTTGAAAAAAATCAGGGAGAGCGAAAATAGATGAATACCCAAACGGGACAATTACATCCTCTCCCATGGAAGATACGGGAGAGGACAACACATGAAACGAATTATGACCATCTTGGCCGGAACGCTGCTTATGGCGTTCGGCTACTATACCTTGAATGAACAGTTTGGTTTGGCGGAAGGCGGATTTATCGGCTTATCGTTGCTCGGACGCTACTTTTTTGACATCAATCCATCGATTTCGATGATTGTGCTCGATATTCCGTTTTTTATCGGAGCACTCTATTTTAAAGGCAAACGCTTTGTCGGTGAAGCATTGATCTCAGCCGGCGCGTTGTCGCTATTTTATGAAATGTGGTACCGGTTGGATCTGTTTCATTTTCCGGAGCAGGCTTGGCCGGCAACCTTGATTGCAGCAATCGCAAGCGGGATCGTGACCGGATACGGTCTCGGACTTGTCTTAAAAAGCGGTGCTGCAACAGGCGGCGACGATCTGTTGTCGATGGGACTCAGTAAGCTGACCGGCTTATCAATCGGGACGATTTTATTTGGTCTTGACGCTATCGTCCTTCTGATTTCACTCGTCTACTTGCCGTTGAGCTTAACATTGTATACCTTACTTGCCGTCGCGATTGCAGGACGTGTCGTCTCGGTCATGACACGTGAACCGGTGACTGCACCGGCTGCTGCGGTAGCTGAACTGAAATGAAATGAACAAAATCTCTTCTGATATCAGAAGGGATTTTGTTTTACGATAAAGTAGAGTAAGAGGCAGAAGAAGGGAGAGTAATCAATGATCAGACAAGCAACGGAAAAGGATGCGGAACAAATCGCACCGTTAATTGAACAGGCGATTCATGAAATTGCGGAGACGTTGACCGGAACACAGGAGAAGGAATTGATTTTGGAGAGGCTCGCGTGGTTTGTCACGCAAACGGGAAATCGGTTAAGCTACGAAAACATTCTCGTTAAGGAACTGGACGGACGTGTCGTCGGTATTGTCATCACCTATGCAGGATTTGACGCGGCACGGTTGGATGAGCCGATCAAACGTCAGCTTCGCGAGTGGACAGGACGGGATGTGCAGATTGACCAGGAAACGGAAGGGGATGTCTATTATCTCGACACCTTATCCGTTGATGCAGCGTACGGGGGAAAAGGGATCGGATCCGAACTGTTACAGGCGGCAGCAGATGAAGGAGAGCGGCGTGGTTTACGGGCCTTTACGTTAAATGCCGACCAGACAAATGCTGGTGCACAACGTTTATACCGACGTCTTGGGTTCGTCCCGGTCAAGACGATTGAAATCAGCGGCGGACAATTTGACTATATGGAAAGACCGTATTCAACTTGAATGACGAAGGAAGTACTTGGAATTCGTTTGAAGAATCGTTGATACGCAGACAAGACTTCGCTTTCCGCGGGCGAAACGTGAGCCTGCGCGACTTACGGGTCTCACCTGTTCCGCTTTTCCCGCAGGAGACTTCGTCTTGTCTGCTTCTCAACGATGGTGTCTTTTAAAGCAGTATGATTTTAAATAGAATATCTTAAAACAGATGAAGATTCTTTGACCGTGACTCCTACGGGAAAAGTGCGTTTTAGCGCACGTCAGAGTCAAGCAAGACCCGGCTCCTTGACCACAAGTCAAGAAGTCGCGGCTTGCGACTCGCCCGAGGAAAGCACGGAAAAAAAGAATCTTTTATCTGTGGCTATTTTTAATTAAATGAAGTTTTATACAACCTTGCCTCTGCATCCTCCGGTTCAAATCGAGGATCACTCGCAAAACGGAAAACTTCATTCGCTTCAATCGACACATCGGCCGCCCGTAACCGATCGAGCAGTCGGCCGGTCAGGTAAACCTCTTTTGATTTCGGCTCTGCCCGCCACTTGCTGACGGAGCCGATCGGAACGATAGTGGCGGCAGGTCGTTTCATTAAAAATTGCCGGTCTTCTTCATCCGTAAAGACCGTTGCTGACGCCGGTAAATCAGTGACGGCTTTTGCCAGCTGAAGTGTTGCCGGCTCAGTATGGGCTTGTCGATACAAAGCCATACTACCGATTATAAGCTGAAGACATAAAAACGGAACAAGCCAACGGACTGACAGTCGGCGGACGAGCAGAATGACGAGCAGCAGGATAAGCGGTAATGTATGCCGCGGCTTATCGATGTTTTGTGCGAACCAGACCCACAGGAAATAACCGGTTCCGGTCACGGACCACCAAAGTGGAAGCGGACGGATCCGCTGAGCGCACAAGAATAAAACAGAAGCGAGACCGAGCCATGTCGCCAATCCGAATCCGTGCCAGAAGATTTGTTTCAGTGTTAACCCAAGCCGTTCGAGCAGCGAGGCATCATCCGTTTGTGCTGTACCGCCCCAATCTGAAAAGTGTCCCGTCACGAAACTGAGCGATAACTGGGCGAAGGACGCCGGTCCGCCGACGGAGAATGCCACCGGTAACAACCAGGCGAGTTGAGCCAGCAACAATACGGCGATTTCTGACACCCATTGCCACGGATCGCGCCGGACCTGCCAGAGTAAAAACAATAGAATGATGCCGAACGGTGCATAGGACAGCCTGGTTGCCATTAACAGTCCGAACAGGAGGTACGGCAAAAGGCGGAAACGATTGTACCGGGCCTGTTCGACACTCCACATGAACCAGCAGAGGACACCAAGCGCGAGACCATCCGACATACCGGTCGCAGCCAAGGTAACGAGCGAAGCCGTCGAGACGACCGTAAACGCACCGAGCAACCGGACGGTATCAAAAGAATACCGTTTGAATACGAGATAAAGCGGTATTACACCGCTTGCGAGTCCGAGTGTCGAGACCATGCCGAGTGCCCGGCCCGGATCGAGACCGAGCCGGGCCAGACCGGTCGCAAGCAAAATGAAAAACGGATATCCGGGGAAGTGCGGTTGCAGATTGGCTAAATCATATTGTCCGACAGCAAGCGTGAAGTTCGCGATATCGTAACTTGCGACATAAGGGCTGACGAATGCGAGACGGATGCCGATAAAGCCGAGCATCAGCAAGCAAACGATGAAAAAAAGCGATCGTCCACGTCGTTGTGGATGACCGCTCTGAACCGTCAAGAAACCTCCTTCAGTTTCTTGGCGGTTTTTGACGTCCGATTTTGACGCGTCAGCATGAAACCGGCGAAAGCAAAGTATCCCCACCAGGCGATGACTTGTTCCAGGGATGGATTGTGGCTGTAGCCGAACATCGCGCCCATGAACGTCCCGATTTGTCCGCTGATCAAGGTCGTATTGCCCGTGTCCCGCAAATACTGGACTTGATCGATGTAGTGTTCCGGCATGAAAGCGACGATATTGTAAAGCGCAGCCGGTGTTCCGTCCGCATTCGTCAACAGACTGCCGAGCAAACCGAGATCCTGGAACCGGCCGATCGTTTGCACAAGCATTCCGGCCGCGATGAACAAAATCAAGACGCCGGTCACTTGGAAAAAGCGTTTGACGGGAATCTTCATCGTCCCGGAAACGAACAGGTAACCGAAAATCAAGGCGAGCAGAAGACCGGAGACAGCACCGTAGCTCGTTAGGACTTTTTCAATTTCACCGCCGGAGATCGCGGCGAAAAAGAACACCGTTTCAATCCCTTCCCGGACGATGACGAGGAAGGAATGGACGATCATCGTGATCGCACTGCCGGTCGAAACAGCGGCCGCGACCTTCGCCTGGGAGACCTGTTGATTTTCTTTCGCTTCCTTGCCCATCCACAGGACCATGTGCGTCAAGAGGAAGACGGAGATAATCATGATGCCGAGACGCAGATACGTATCGCTGCCGAAGCTTGCGAAACTCGTAAAGACGACCTGGAACAAGAAGGCGACACCCAGGCTCGCGAGTAATGCCAAACCGACGCCGGCATAAACCCATTTTTTATATTGTGGTGCATTCAGTCGATCGAGATAACCGAGAATCAAGCCGACGATCAGGACGGCTTCAAGACATTCGCGAAGGGTGATTAAAAACGCCTGAAAATCCATATGTCTTCCTCCTTATTGAGCGCGTCGTTTCTTACGCTGACCGATGATGACGATGACGATTAAGATGATGACCAGACTGATGGCGACCGTTTTCCAAATATCGTCCGTTCCGAAGGACTGACCGAATATCGAGTCTTCTTCATCGAAGACACCGGTCTTTTCCTCGCCGGGTAAAACGAATAACGGGGTGATCGTATCTTCAATCTGTTTGATGTTTTGATCAAATGCTTCACGGTCGCTGGCTTTCTTCCCGACGCCGAACAATCCGGGATTCCCGAGAGCGGCAAGCGATTCATCAAATGCAGTATACAAGGAATCGCTCGTCTTTGCATCCTCACTTTCCTTGACGTAAGGAGCGAGGACGTCATATGTGCCGCGTGCTTTTGCGAGCAGCAGCTTGGCCTGACCGAAATCATCGAATTGTTCCTGTGCGAAATGCAGACGACGTTCGATATTTTGACGTAACGCCACGCGATAGGCCTGTTTGGCAGCATCTGTATCTTGATCTGCTAAAGCAGCATCGATTTTTTCTTTAGCTTCCGGGAAGTAGAGGGTGAACTCTTTATCATAGGCATCAATCGTTTCCCGGGCCAGTTTGTAATCCTTTTGATCGAGTTGTTCTTCAAACTGTTTATAAGCTTCCGCAAACGCCTCTTTTCCCGGATCCCCGTAACTGTACGCGGATGCCGCCAGCGGTGCGGTCAGCAGGAAGAGGAAGGCGATGATGGTCAATACAAGTGGTTTTCTCATCCAAGGTGCTCCTTTCGTTCAAAACGTTCTTCAGCGGATAAGCGGCTGATGGGACGACGCCATTCCCGGTAAATCGCAGGCAGGACGCGCTGGACATAATTCAAACGGATAAAGGACTTGCCGGCTTCCCGCACGCGGTAACGGATCGGCACTTCGTGCAGCCGGAATCCCTTCCGGACAAGATTCAAGGTCAGGACTTGGGCATAGTTATAATCGTGGATGATCTCCACATGTTTACAGGCGGCACGGGAGAAGGCCCGCATTCCGCTTTGACCGTCGTGAATCCGTTGTTTCAGCAACAGACACTGCAACCACGTAAAAACATGATTTCCAATATAGCGGTACAAACGCATTCCGTCAACGGTGCCTAAGAAACGGGAACCGAAGACATAATCCGCTTCATCTGCAAGAATCGGCCGGACGATATCTGGAATCTGATCGGCCGGATACTCATTGTCCGCATCAATCATGACGGCCACCGTTGCTCCGTGTTCGTAAGATCGGAGCAGTCCTTCGCGGACAGCGGCACCGAGCCCATGATTTTCAGAGAAGCGATAGACATGTGCGCCGTGGCGTTTTGCAATGTCCGAAGTCGCATCGGTCGATCCGTCATCAATGACAATCGTCTCGACGGGAAGTCCGTCAATTTCAGCCGGAATCCGTTTTAAGACGAGTGGTAAGGATACTTCTTCGTTATGGGCCGGCAGAAAAACGACGACTTTTTTCATGACGATTCCTCCTTAAACGCTTCAGTCAATAAGACACCCCGGCTGTCCTGCGGAATTGCAGCCCCGAGCTGCTTCGCAACGGTTGGTCCGAGTGACAGAATATGACGGTGTGTGTCGACTTTCCGTCCGGCATGGATCTGTTTCCCGTACATCCAGAACGGGACGAACCGTTCGCCTTCATCGAGATGTCCGTGACCGCCGATGCCGTCGGCCTGACCGTGATCGGCCATGACGATCAGTGTCGCATCATCGAGTTTCCCGAGGCGATCAAGCTCATCACAAAATTCAGCCAGCAAAGCGTCCGCCTCTTCGATTTTTTGAACATATTCGGAGTAGAGCGTCCCGCGGCTGTGACCGGTCTGATCGGTTCCGATCAGCTGAATCGCCAGTAAGTCAGGATCCTCGTCCTGGACGATTTGTTTGGCCCGGTCGATGATGTTCCGATCGGCGACATCATTGTGCATGACCGCCGTCACGGTATGAACATCTTTTGCACCGAAGGCGTCGACAAGATGGGCGATCCCGAGAATCTTGCCGGTTTTGCCGACATCACGCAACCGGTCGAAAATGGTGTCTGTTTTAACACCGGTCGTGTTCCAGACCATGTTCGAATGGATGCCGTGTTCTTCCGGACGTGCACCTGTGAACATCGAGCTGAAGCAGACGACCGTTCGGGCCGGATACACCGTCTCCATGTTTGTGTACTCTGTTCCTTCTTGGCGCAATCGCTCAAGGAAAGGAGTATTTGCCGCCATATAACGGTCTTTCCGCATGCCATCGACAATCAGGACGTAGACTTTTCTGGACGTCGGAATCGGTGCGTCGACGGTCTGTTCCGTTGGCAGTTTTGGTTTCCAGTCAAACAGGTAATGATGTAGGATCCAGGCGAACAGGAGCAGTCCGAGCGGGAACCAGAGATAAGACCAGTCGAGTGTCTGCTCGATGGAAGCCGTTTGCCAGTAGGCGAGCAACAGTCCGACTTTCGGCAGTTGTTCCTGCGCATTTCCACTCGTCGAGTCACTGTTCTTCAGCACAAGTTTCCAAAAACGCGTGAAGTTAAGCCAGTCCGTTCCGATTCGGAGATGGTAATAAATCGTCCCCCAAAAAAAGATGGTAAAGAAGAAGTACAGTCCGGCTCCGTAAGCGAACAACGGTAACAGGCGGGAATCGGTTCCTTCTATAAAGAACCAGACAATCAACGGAAGCCACAGATAGTTACGCAAAAACAGCGGAAAGTCGAATTTCCAATATAAAACGAACAGCGGCACGGTCATCAGGAACCCGAACCAGGCACCGCTGAACGAGCTTTGAGTCAAGACGAGATAACTCAGAAAAACGCCGGCGGTAAAAATCGGTGTGAAGGGTTTGCCTTCATTCAATAAGTTCCACATCCGTGCGGCGATTTTCTCAAAACGGGAAGCACTTTTCATGATGGTCATCCTTTCGTGTTGTGCTTCTTGAACTGGGTGAACAGTAAGTGAACGATTGCAAAGTGCCGGAGGAGCACATAAACCGGCGCTAAGAAGGCAAAAGCGTATTTAAAGAGATGTGTCATCAAGGCGAGTTCATACGGGTTCGGAACACCTGAAAGTTGCAGGACCGTTCCCATGGCGAGTTCGTACGTTCCGAGCCCGCCCGGTGTGAACTGGGCGATGCCGGATAAGACCCCGGCACTCATCGCGATTAGAATGACCGGGAAAGTGACCGGCACGTCTGCCCCGAGAAAGAGACAGGTGACAGCTCCGGCCTCAAACAGCCAGGCCAGCAGGCCATATCCGATCAAGACCGGTATCGTCCGGATGAACCGACGGACGAGCAGTAGCAGAACGAGACCTGCTCCGAACGCCAAAGCGGCGACCCATACGGTTTGACCTAATAATAACCCCGCTGTCACGAAAAGACCGAGGATGGATAGGTCGATCCCGCGCTGGGCGACTAAGATGGCAGTCGTCCGTTTAAGCGGACTGCCGATCGCGCGGGCTGTCAACAAGCGGACCGCTTCACCGAGTTTGACCGGAGACAGGTGGTTAACAGCCAGTCCGATATACAGACTCGTCAGATAGACGGCGGTCGGAGCCGTCTTTTCATCGGCCGTCCGCCAAGCGACGGCCCGGATATAAAAAGCCAGGGCATAGCTGACCGTTGCGACGAAGGTCCAATACGAAGTCGTCAATGTTTTGACATACTGATAGGCAGTCGGCAGTTCCAAGCCAAAACGCAGAATTAAAAAAAGAGTTGCCAACGTCAAGAAGACGCTCGCAACTCCACGGATCACCGACGTTCGAGATGCCATGTGATCATCCGTTCGATTCCATCAGCGAGCGTAAAGGAAGGAACGTAACCAAACGTCTGCCGGGCCGCCTCGGTATTACTCCAAGTCATCGAGACATCGCCTGTCCGTGCCGGTGCCGAAATGACCGGGACGTTAAACCGTTCACCGAGTAACATGGCGATATCGCGAACCGATTCCGGACGATTGGCACCGAGATTGAAGAGGCCGGTCGCGTTGGCGTCAAGCGCCTGTTCCATGCCCCGGGTGATGTCATCGATATAGGTGAAGTCACGGACCGGATCGCCGAAAACGGTAATCGCTTGACCGTCCAGTGCTTGTTCAATGAAGCGGAACAACGCCATATCCGGACGACCGGACGGACCATATACCGTGAAAAATCGGAAGATCGTCATATTCAGGTCATACAGATTTTGATAGGTCCGGCAAAACGTTTCCGCACTGTACTTAGCTGCTGCATAAGGACTCATCACATTTCCTGTCGCTTGATGTTCAAGCAAGGCGCCGGTCTGTTCACCGTAAACGGAAGAGGAGGAAGCAAAAAAGACATGCGGAATACCGTGGGTTCGGGCTGTTTCGAGGACAGTCACCGTCATCGCGATGTCATCTTCGATGTAGCGATGGGGTTCAGTTAAAGAACCCGGGACACCCGGCAATGCTGCTAAATGAAACAGGGCGGCAAACGAGTGGTTGGCACACCACGTTGCCAAATCTTCGTGGACGTTGCCGTCAAAGACGTCAATTCCGTTAGCCTGTAACTGTTTTGCCCTTGTCAGCTTCAATTCGACATCATAATAGTCGGTAAACGCATCGATGACATGGACGGTGTGACCGCTTGCTTGAAGCCGTAGTGCAAGCGCCGCCCCGATAAAGCCGGCTCCTCCTGTAATTCCGATTTGCATAGCGCATTCCTCCGATTTTAAACGATTAGTTGAGCGGCTCTAACGCGTCAGTGATCTGATCACCTGTTTTTTCTGCCTTCAGATCACCTTTTTCGACAAGAGCATACCAAGCACTCGCATCTGCCAAAACTGTTTGTGCTGTTTCTTTGCCTAAACGATTTTCGAGTGTCGGTTTCATGGCAATGACGAACATGTTAGCTTCCATCGCTTCGACGCGTGCTGTATCGATATCTTTTTTCTCGAGTGCTTCTTGTGTTTCTTCGTGGTAGCCGTCAATCTTTTCCGTTAGTGCTTTGGCGAACAAGCTCTCGATTTCCTTGAACTTAACGTCTGCCGGTTTTGTTTTTGAAAAATCATAGCGTTCTTTTAATGTAGCGACGGCTTCTTCATCGCCGCCGGCAAGTGATTCTTCGATGGCCAGCAGGAATCCGTATCCTTCAGCTTGTTCCATCTGCAATTCTTTTTCGTCTGTGCCGGCTTTGACACCGTCTTCGATTTTTTGAGCGTAACCGAGAGCAGCGAGATAGAACGACCGGTAAATCGATTTATCCGTCAATTGTTTCGCGACATTGAAGTCGGCCGCTTTCTTCGCCGTGATGGCTTCTTTCTGTGCCGTCAGACCGGAATTGATGGCTTGAGCAATGGAGTCTTCATTTTTAAAACCGTAACTCGCATCCCGCTTTTCCGCCGTCGGAATGAAGACGGTCTTCGACATCTCTTTAATATCGTTCAGTGCAGCTGTCGCTTCATCTGTTTTTCCAGCGACGACCGCTTCTTCGGCTGTTGCTTGTGTTGATTTCTGAAGTTTATAGAAATAAGACTGAATGCCTTTGTCTACGAGCTGACGGGCAACATTCTCATTAAGATCTTTTGATTCGACACCGGCTAATGCGGAACTGATGACCTCGTCGATTTCAGGAGCAGCTGTCGTGACACCGCCCTTTAATTTGGAGTCGTAACTTGTCGTGACCATCTTCCAGTCAATGGTTTGACCTTCTTTTGCTTTATCGAGTTCCGCTTTGATCGAGCTGAAGATGGTCAGTTCATCTTTTAAGGTCGTCGCGGCGATCCCGGCATTTGTGTTCGTTTCAGATGTTTGCTCCGTTTTCTCTTTTTTCGGAGCCGTTGTCGTGTCTTCATTACTACTATTCCCGCACGCAGCAAGCAGTCCTGCTGTGATAAAGAGTGATGCTACTTTTAAGCGTTTTTTCATAATCTATTCCCCCAGAATAAGATAAATGTATTTAAAATGATGTCGTTTTCACAAATCTAACTATAGCGAGAATAATTCTCATTGTCAATTGAACTTGAAAATGAAAAAATGGCTCCCGAGTTGTCTCGAGAGCCATTTTTAAGCGATATTTTACTGAACTTGGTCATATAATTTCGTGAGATAAGCGAATACTTCATCCGAAGCTTGGAACATCATGACAGAGTGTCCAAAGATCGCTGCCGGATTAAAGCCGTGATCGAGGTCAATCGTTGAAGCAATCGTGACATCACGGTCGCTGTCGAGGACAACACGGAAGTATTTGAATTCTTGGTTGAAATCGTTGATTGCATTTAAGATTGGAAGATCTTCGACACCGTCCGGTACGTGTGTAATCGTACGTGCGAATAACTCGACGTCTGTCGCCGTCTTGCTGAAGACAATCATCATCATCGGTTCAGCGCCTGATGGTGTTTTTTCCTGTGTCATGAAGAAGACGTGTGTTTCATTTTCGCGTGCTTCCATCGGAATGCCTTTTTCTACTAAGAAAGCTTGGAATTCTTCAAGGTATTGTTGTTGCACAGCCGTTACCCCGTTTTCATTTGTTTCCGGCTGACTGTTTTGGTTGATCGGCGTGACTTTGTTATCGTTCGTGTCTTTCGAGTTACGATCCTGATCCATTATAAAATCCCCCTTATAAATACTGTAATCTCAGTTTCAAGCATTTTAGATGGAATTGCAACTAATGTCCGTTATCATCGAAGGAACAATTTTATAATCAAGTTCCGACAAGTTTGTGAATCAACGAACAGATAACTTGAAAAGACATACCTGAATGGGTATATTGGTACACATAGAACATTGGAGGAGGAAGCCGGAATGAAAACGATCATTGTAGGTGGAGTAGCAGGTGGAGCAACGGCGGCAGCACGATTACGTCGATTGGATGAAACAGCAGAAATTATTCTTTTGGAACGGGGAAAAGAAATTTCTTTTGCAAACTGTGGACTTCCGTACTATATCGGAGACGTCATTAAAGACCGGAATAAATTGTTGGTTCAAACTCCGGAAGGGATGAACGCACGTTTCAATCTGGACGTTCGGAATTTATCGGAAGCCATCCGGATCAACCGCGAGCAAAAAACGGTGACGATTCGGAAGGTGGATACGGGAGAAGAGTACGACGAAACGTACGATCAGTTGATTTTGTCACCAGGCGCAAAACCGATCCGTCCAAATATTCCGGGTCTGGCGGAAGCGACGAATGTCTTTACATTACGCAATATCCCGGATACCGATAAAATGCGCCAGTATGTCGATGAAGCGCGTCCGGCACATGCGACGGTCATCGGCGGCGGATTCATCGGTCTTGAAATGGCGGAAAACTTAGTCGAACGCGGAGCGCGTGTGACGCTGGTTGAGATGTCCGATCAAGTCATGGCACCGGTCGATCCGGAAATGGCGGCCATCGTCCATGAACATTTGCGGGCGAAAGGTGTCGAACTGATTTTAGCGGACGGTGTGGCACGTTTTGAAGAAGCGGGGACGCGCGTCGTCTTGACGAGTGGAAAAACGATTCAAACCGAGATGAACATTCTATCGATCGGTGTCATGCCGGAAAGCAACTTGGCTTCAGAAGCGGGACTTAAACTCGGAATCAAACAGACGATTCAGGTCGATGAGACATTACGGACATCGGATCCTGCCATCTTTGCGATTGGTGATGCGATTGAAGTGAAGGATTACATTACAGGTGAACCGGTTCACGTTCCGTTGGCTTGGCCGGCAAATCGCCAAGGCCGTCTCGTCGCCGACATCATTGCCGGACGAGATGTCCGTTACACAGGAACACTCGGAACAGCAGTCGCAAAAGTATTTGATTTGACGGTCGCTTCGACCGGAAACAATGAAAAACGTCTTCGTCAATCGGGCCGTCGTTATGAAGCGATTCATCTTCATCCCGGCTCGCATGCCGGTTATTATCCGGGTGCCAGTCCGATTTCGATGAAACTGTTGTTTGATCTGGTGGACGGAACGATTTTTGGCGCACAAGCGATTGGGATGACAGGTGTCGAGAAACGAATCGATGTGTTGGCAACAGCCATTAAAGGCGGATTGACTGTCCTTGATCTTCCCGATTTGGAACTGTCGTATGCACCTCCGTACAGTTCGGCAAAAGATCCAGTCAATATGGCAGGCTATATCGCCTCGAATATCGTACTTGGGGACAGCGAAAACGTCCATTGGCACGAGATTGACCAGATTGTCACGGACGGCGGACTGTTGCTTGATGTCCGGGAACCTTCCGAAAACGAACTCGGATCGATTCCGGGATCCGTCAACATCTCTTTACCGACATTACGTCAGTCACTCGATGAATTACCGAAAGATCAGCCGATTTACGTGACATGTCAGGTCGGACTCCGAGGTTATGTCGCAAGTCAATTGCTCAAGCAAAACGGATTCGACGTCAAAAATCTAAGCGGCGGATATAAAACATGGGCGACGGTCAACCGTGACCGTGAAGCGAGAAGCCAAGTACGGGAGGAAACAGCTGTGACGACAATCAAAAGCGAACCGAAACAAGTAACGAAAGAACAGATTACGTTACTGGATACGTGTGGTTTACAGTGCCCGGGACCGATTTTGGAGCTGAAAACGAAAATCGATCAATTGCAGGATGGAGATCAAGTCTTCGTTAAAGCATCCGATCCCGGATTCCTGCCGGATGTTCAAGCATGGGCCAAAAAACTCGGTCATACCGTTCACACGGCGGAAATGAACAAAGGAGTCGTTGAAGTCCTGCTTGAAAAAGGGAATGCGACGAACCAACCGGTACAGTCGGCTGCTGCCACTGCCGATGATGCGACGATGGTCGTCTTCAGCGGTGATTTGGATAAAGCACTGGCATCGTTCGTCATTGCGCAAGGCGCACAGGCAATGGGGAAACAAGTGACGATGTTCTTTACGTTCTGGGGACTCAACGTCATCCGTAAACCGGATGCACCTGCTGTCGATAAGGCACCGATGGAGCGGATGATGGGGATGATGATGCCGAAACATGCCGGTGAATTACCGCTCTCGAACATGAACATGGCCGGAGCCGGTCAAAAAATGATGAAAAAAGTCATGAAGGATAAACAGGTTGACGCTCTGGAGACAATGATGGCGAAGGCACAAGCAGCCGGCGTCCGGATGATTGCCTGCACGATGTCGATGGACATCATGGGCATTAAAAAAGAGGAGTTGCTCGATGATATTGATTATGGTGGTGTCGCAAGTTATCTCGGAGCGACGGACGGTTCGAACCTGAATCTGTTCATCTGATCGTGTTCAGTGGTTAAATCAATTCTTAACAAGGGACTGACCCAAAAGTCAGTCCCTTGTTTTTTATGATGAACCTGACATCACATGTGAGGTTTGTGAGGGTTTTATAGATTGTGATGACTTAAAAGAAGAAAATGAATTTGATTTTCTAAAATTATTTACGTATTATAGAACACATGTGAAAAAAGGTTACATAAGCGAACGCTTAACTAAGGGGGAACACCTGTGGAAAAACAACTGATGGATGTTATCGGTAGTATCAACGACTTGTTATGGTCGAGTGTCTTGATTATCTTATTGGTCGGTTTAGGAATTTATTTTACGATTCGCATGGGATTCGTCCAGTTTCGGATGATTCCGGAAATGTTGCGGCTATTGTTCCAAGGAACGGATAAAGGAAAAGACGGTGTTTCGCCTTTCCAAGCTTTTGCCATCAGTACAGCGGCACGTGTCGGGACCGGCAACATCGCCGGCGTCGCGACAGCCATTGCGCTCGGTGGACCGGGTGCAGTCTTCTGGATGTGGTTGATCGCCTTAATCGGTTCAGCTTCGGCATTCGTCGAGAGTACGCTGGCTCAGATTTATAAAGTACGTGATGAAAAAGCATGGCGCGGTGGTCCGGCGTACTATATGGAAAAGGCGCTTGGACAGCGGTGGTTAGGGATCGTTTTCAGTATTCTGATTACAATCTCGTTCGGATTCGTCTTTAACTCGGTTCAGTCCAATACGATTTCACTGTCGCTTCAAAGCCAGTACGGGGTTGATAAGACGTGGATTACGGTCGGACTCGTTCTGTTGACGGCACTTGTCATCTTCGGTGGTGTCCGGAGTATTGCAACCGTGTCGGCGTTCCTCGTCCCGATCATGGCAGGAGGCTATATTTTGATTGCCCTCTATATCATGGTGACGAATTTAGAAGCATTGCCGAACGTCTTTGGTCTGATTTTCCAAGAAGGTTTACTTGAGTTCAAAACACTGGCCGGCGGAGCAATCGGAGCCGCGGTCCTAAACGGAATCCGTCGTGGTCTTTTCTCGAATGAAGCCGGTATGGGTTCAGCTCCGAATGCCGCTGCGACGGCAGAAGTATCGCATCCCGTCAAACAAGGATTGATCCAGTCGTTTGCTGTTTTTGTCGACACACTGCTCGTCTGTTCTTCGACAGCGATGATTGTTTTAGTCAGTGGGGTTGCGACGCAGGATGCGAGTGGAGCACCGGTCGCCGGAATCGATTTGGCGCAAGGGGCGCTGGCATCTCAAGTGGGTCCGTTTGCCACAGCATTTATGGCGCTTGCGATTTTCTTGTTTGCCTTCAGTTCGATTGTCGGAAACTACTACTACGGTGAATCGAATATCAGCTTCATCAACGATAATAAGAAAATCATGATTGCGTACAGGATCATCGTCCTCGGTATGATTGTGTTTGGTTCACTCGTTCAAACGGCTGGACTTGTCTGGGCACTTGCCGATATCTTCATGGGCTTGATGGCGATTGTTAACTTATATGCGATTTTCCGCTTATCCAAAATTGCAAAGCTCGCACTGGATGATTATTTAGTGCAACGGAAAAAGGGACAAGATCCCCGTTTCCATAAAAATTCAATTCCGAATCTTCCGGGTCAAGAACTGCTTGAAGCATGGCAGGACGAAGACCAAAAAGAAAAAGCGATTTAATATGAAAAGGATCAGAGTCATCTGGTCCTTTTTTTGTCTGGAGAGATTTTAATAATCGTCATTAAAGCAGTGTGAAAATGGGAATATTAAAAAAAACGACCGGAAAGGAGGGGGAAGGATGGAAAACGTACACTATGTACGTGTCGCGGATGCCGTTTGGGATTCGTTTGGAGATGATCCCCATATCATCATGGACTGGATTTTATTTATCCATGAAACACAACCCGATCATGAACAATTGTTTGCACTCGAAGAAACGACTCCGTTGTATCAGTTGATGAGTCAAATCGATATCTTCATTGATCAAGAGACCCATTATAATCTGGGACGGGCGATTGTCGGAGAGGAACTGATCGTCAATGAAGAGCATGCAGCAATCGTCGGTATCCTTCCCTTACCGTTGCTCATCATTTCTTCGGAGGTCATGCGAAATTTTGATCGCCAAGCACTTGAAGTGATTTATCAGGAAGCCGGCCGACAAGGTGATTTTGATGAGGTCTGGGAACAGTTCGGAAATTTATGCGCTTATTTTCACCAGGCGGAAGAGGCGCAGGATACGATTCTCGTCTATTATGTCTGACGGTCCATCACTCATATAGGAAAAAGGGGAGGTGGATGTGAATATCCGCCTCCCCTTCGTCTATAGAAAAACCATTTTTCTTTAAACCGATTGTGTATGTGTACTTAAAAATCGATTTCGTCCGGATCCGGTCCGAGACGGACATCGGTTGCCAAACGGTCAATTTTCTCGAGATCATCTGCATCGAGTTGGAAGTCAAAGACGTCAAAGTTTTCCGCAATGCGTTCGGGTGTGACCGATTTTGGAAGCGCCACGATGCCGTTGTCTAAATGCCAACGCAAGACGACTTGTGAAGGGGATTTGCCGTGTTTTTCGGCAATTTCCTTGAAGTCATTGATTTCGAGGAATTTTCCTTGCATGAGTGGGCTCCACGCCTCGACTTGAATGCTGTGGTCCTGTAAATATTCATGCAACTCATGTTGCGGAAGTTGCGGATGAAGTTCAACCTGATTGATCATCGGTGTCATTAATCCTTCTTCAGCAAGTGTATCGAGATGATGTTCTTTGAAGTTCGAAACACCGATTGCCTTAATTTTGCCGGCTTCGTAAAGTTCGACCATGGCTTTCCATGCTTCGATATACCCTTCAACCGGCCAGTGGATCAGATAAAGATCAAGGTAGTCGGTTTCGAGGCGTTCAAGTGACTCAGCGAAAGCTTCTTTAGTGCGTCCGGCACGAATGTCATCGTTCCATACTTTAGACGTTAAGAAGAGATCTTCACGGTTCACGCCGCTTTCTTTAATTCCTTTGGCGACACCACGTTCGTTTTTGTAAACGGCAGCCGTATCAATATGACGGTAACCGACACGAAGGGCTTCTGCGACGGCAGCCGGTGCTTCCGTCTCTTCATCGACTTGCCAGACACCAAATCCGATTTGTGGAATCGTGACACCATTTGAAAGTTTTGCGTATTGCATGTGTATACTCCTCCTTCAATGAAACGAGAATATGGAATTGCTCGTTTAGTTTAGCATGAACAAGCAAGAACGTCTGTTTCAACGCTCAAGGGAGGAAAAAGACGGTTAGAAAGCGAAATGAGGAGGGTAAAACTATAAAGGAAACGAGGTGTATTTTATGAAACGATCTGTTAAAAACGTACCAAAAGGTGTGTGGGCCGGCCTTGCAGCCTTATTAGGGACACAAGCGGCATGCTTGTTCCTCGGTGCCCGGAAGACAGGGCGGAATCCATGGGTCTGGGGAGGCGCAGGACTGATTCAGTTCCCGCTTCCAGCGATTGCTTACTTCATTCTCAACCGCCAAGACCGGAAAAAATAAGACAAACACAAGACCCGTCGCTGTTGCGACGGGTCTGTTTGTTATGAAACATTTTTTTGACGTGCGTCCGATGTTTTCCGACGCGGGAAGCCGAAAAGAATCGCAAGAGATCCACAAACGAACAGCAGGAACGGATAAAACAGATAAGGAATCAGTTCCGGAGAGGCCGTTTTCGTCAATTCCGCGGCAATCAGCAACTGGGCGCCGTAGGGAATGATACCTTGGATGCCGCAAGAGAAGATATCAAGAATACTGGCTGACTTTTTTCGGTCGATGTCATACGTATCGGCGATTTCTGCTGCCAGTGGACCGGCGACAAGAATCGAAATCGTATTGTTCGCTGTTGCGAGGTTCGTCGCACTGACGAGTGCTGCCATGCTGAATTCCGCGCCGCGACGTTGAGAGATTTTTTGCGTCAGCGTTTCTTTCAGGTAAGCAATCCCACCGTTAAAGGTGATCAGACTGACGAGACCACCCATCAGTAATGTCAAAATCGAGATTTCCGCCATTCCCATCAGGCCGTCAGACATGGATAGGACAAAACCGCTTAAGCCGAAGCTGCCGTCAATCATCCCGATGATACCTGTTAAAACGGTTCCACCAATCAAAACAAGAATGACGTTGACGCCAAACAAGGCGAGGATGATGACGGACAGATACGGAATCAGTTTATAAAACTCAAACGCCTTCGCTTCGACGACATTTCCTGTGCTTGAGACAAATGCCAGGATGATGATAGTCAGAATAGCTGCCGGCAAAACAATCAGGAAATTGGTTCGGAATTTATCACGCATGTTGGTTTTTTGTGTCCGGACGGCTGCAATCGTCGTATCGGAAATGAACGATAAGTTGTCGCCGAACATTGCGCCACCAACGACAGCGGCGGCCGCAATCGCAACATTGACACCGGTTGCTTCATGGATTCCAAGGGCAATCGGAGCGAGTGCCGCAATCGTACCGGTGGAAGTCCCCATCGCCATCGAGATGAAGGCGGCGATGATGAACAGTCCGCTCATCAGGAGGGACGGAGGTAAAAATGTTAATGACGCATTGACGGTTGCTTCGATCGCGCCGATTGCATCGGCCGTTCCGGAAAAGGCACCGGCAAGCAAGAAGATAAAGACCATAATCATGATGTCCGGATTTCCTGCACCTGCTGCAATCCGTTCCACGGTCTGATTAATACCGCCTTTTGTTGTGACCGCCGCAAAAATCAAGGCAATCAAAGCCGCAATCAGAATCGGAAACTTGTAAAAGTCATCGTAAAAAATACCGGCACCGATAAAAAGAACTAAAAAGACAAGTAACGGTAGAAGTGCCCATTTATTCGGTGTAATCGTTTCGTTCATCAAACCACTCCTTTTCTACAAGTACAAAAAAAGACTCCTTCGCAAGAAAGAAGGAGGTCTTTACTGAAAAAGACGCTCTTCTTATCTCTCAAGCCGCAGCTTGCTGGATTTGGCACAGTACGATTTAATCGTCCGCTGCCGAAACATCATCGGGCCAGTCCCTCCGTCTCTCGCGATAAAAAGAAGTCATTTAATTGTCTGAAATACGTTTTCTACCGTAACGCATCTTTTACTGCATGTCAACACTACTTCACTGAAGTGCTTGTTTGAGAGTCGCGACATTTTCATTCATCAACTCAAAATACGATGCCTTCTGCTGTGCTTTCGTGACGGACTCGAGGTTGTGGATCGTAATGGCCTCCGCTCCGATTTCCTGTTGAATGACACGGGCAACTTTCGGTGAAACCGTCTCTTCGAAAGCGATATACTTCAAGTCGTGAAGTTGGGCTTCCTTGACGATCGCCGCCAGTTGTTTTTGCGAAGGCTCGTCCGACGGAGAGATACCGGCAATCGGCAATTGCGAGAATCCGTAGCGTTCTGCTAAATATCCGTAAGCGGCATGGGTGACGAGCAATTCTTTTTTGGATCCTTCATCAACAGCCTGTTGCAAGTTTTGATCAAGCTTATTGGCCTTGCTATTAAAAGCGGTGAGATTTTTCTCAAACGTTGCTTTTTTAGCAGGTACTTCTTTAGCGAGTGCCGTCGTAATTGATTGAGCCATCACTTTGGCATTGTTCGGATCGAGCCAGACATGCGGATCAAATTTGCCGTGATCATGTTCTTCTGCCGCATGTTCGTCGGTGTGTCCTTCATGTTCATGAAGCGTGGCGTTTGCTTCGAGTAAGTCGATTCCTTTACTCGTCTCGACGAAACGAACATCGTTGCCTTTAAGACTGGCTTTGATTTTTTTGGAGTACGGTTCAAGCGTCGTACCGGTTAAGAGGAACAGATCGCCTTGTGCGATTTCTGTCAGTTGTTTAGACGTCGGCTCGTACGAGTGCGGATCGGCACCGGGTGGAACAATCATCTTGACGTCGATATCGGTTCCGCCAATTTCCTTGGCGATTGCCGCGGTAGCGAATGTCGATGTATACACACGGAGATTTTGGTCGGCCGCATCCTGAGTGGATTCGGAAGAACCGCAGGCAGCAAGAAAAGCAGCTCCTGCAAAGGCGACCGTGAAAGCTGAAAGTAATTTTTTCATATGAATAAACCCTCCAAAAAAATATTAAAACGTAATTATTCCGATTTGAACCTTTTCACTATAACGAATCCGAAACCAAGCGTCAAGTACCAGTCAGGGAAGACGTTCGACTTCTAAATAAATCGGGTAAAAGACTAATAAGATTAGAAATCGAGAGGAAATTTCGGAGGTGATGAGGTGAAACGGGAAACCGCTTGGCTGATGGGAGGGGCAGCGATTTTAACGACGGCTGCGGCCGGAGCAAGCATTTGGAACAACTACGGTGCGTTATTACGATGGACAGAACCGGCTCTTCCGCTGTCAGAAGTCCAACTCGCGCCGCGGACGGTTGTGTATAAAACCGTTCACACCCAAGAATTGAAGCTGGATTTATACTATCCTCCAGGGGACGGTCCTTTCCCGGTCGCGATTTATGCGCATGGGGGAGCCTTCGTCAGGGGAAACCGGGATGATGTCTTTTGTTTTACACCAATCATGGAACGTTTCCTCGAGCTCGGTATCGCCGTTTGCAGCATCGATTACCGCTTATTCGAAGACGGCAGCTATTTTCCGGATAATCTGGAGGACGTAGGGGACGCACTCTGTTTCTTGAATCAAGAGGCGAATGATTTACAAATCATGCGCGGACGGATGGTGCTGTGGGGAGATTCAGCCGGAGCCGCCTTGATGCTGACGACGGCACTCGCTCCGACGGAATTTGTCGGCGAACAAAAAATGGAACGCCTGCCGTTGATCAGCGGTGTCATTGCCTTGTATCCTCCAACGAATTTCCTGCTGTTCAAGTTCATTCAAACCTGGATTGCCCATATCAAGTTTTACGGGGGTGGCAGGGAAGAGTGGCGGGAACTTATGACACGGGTCTCGCCGGTGACGCACTTACGGGCGGACTCGCCGCCGATCATGCTGCTGCACGGGAAAAAAGATCCGATTGTCCCGTTTACGCAAGCATTGCATTTCGTGGAAAAAGGAGCGGATGTCGGAGCGGATGTCCGACTGTTTTCCTTCCCGAACGGCACACATTCACTGGCGAGTTTTGCCCAAACGGAAAACCCGCTCAAAATCGAGCGGTTGCTGGAACGGATTGAAGCGTTCAGCTGTCAAGTCCTGGCGTTGCCGCCCAGGGAGACCCTTCATTAAAAAAGAAAACATGATACAATCAGTCATATTTCTTTTGAAGGAGACAGTGAAATGACAGAAATTTGTTTAGTGCGTCATGGTCAGACGGATTGGAATTTAAACGAACGGATTCAAGGACGGGAGGATATTCCGCTGAATGAAACCGGACGGTGGCAGGCTGAAATGAGTGCTGCGTATCTGGCGGAAGAACAATGGGACGTCTTGATTTCGAGCCCCTTATCGCGGGCAGTCGAGACGGCAGAAATCATCGGACGTTCCGTCGGACTGGATGTGACGGAGACGGATGACCGGTTGGTCGAACGGGAGTTTGGATTGGCGTCAGGACAGCCCGTCGCCGGAATCTATGAAGCCGTCCAAGCGAATGATACGGAACGTGTACCGGGACTTGAAACCGAACAGGAAATCCAACAGCGGGTGTTTTCGGCAATTGAAGAACTGACAGAAAAATACCGGGGACAACGCCTGTTGATCGTCTGTCACTCGCATACAATCAAAGCGGCATTATCCTCGATTGATGATAGCTTCAGTTACCGGACACCGCTGAAGAATGCATGTGCGAACTATATTCGTTTCTCCGACCGGTATGAAATTGACCGCATCAATGTCGCGGATCATATCGTAGATCAAACGATACGTCCTTAAGAGATGGTTGGATTTTCGTGGAGGTACTGTTTAAACGTTTCTTTTGCGATACTCGTAATATGTGCGCCGCGTTTCGAACGTCGGTCTTTGTATTCCTGAATCAAGGCTTCACCGGTGAAATGATCCTCGACGACTTCGCGTAAGATGGATTCCGACAAGTCGTTTTTCATCATGACCATCTTTCCTTTGAACAGATACGATACCCCTTCACTTAAGGGAGTTGATTCGAGCGGCGTCACAATCATCGCAGCCGGATCATTATCAGGTCGTGAGATCGTAATTTCAATCAAGGCCCGTAAATTTTTGGTGAACAACTCGTCGATGATCGGTTGATCATTTTTCAGGACGACAATTTCAGCGACCCACTGTGCCGTCTGATCCGTGCTGACAGTCAATCCATCTTTGATCGTAACGGGAATCGTCGTATCCCGGCCGGATTCATCCATTAAAATACGTAAGGTGCACAATTTAAAGGTTTTCAAGAAAACGCCTCCTTGTTGAATGAACAACAGATTTTCTTCAGTATACCGTGACTGGGCAAACGATGGGAAAGTTTTAGAGAGGATTTTTTAGTGAACTATGTTTAAATGGAAGTAGAAATTAGAAACAGGAGGACCGTTCATTATGCCGCAAGCACTGATAGGAGTATTAGGAATCATTGGCATCATCTTACTTGCCCATTACATCATCTCGTATTGGCATGCTGAACCAACAGACCGTCCGACACTTGCTTATCGTATAGCGCTCCTGATTGCCTGTTTGCTTCTCATCAGTGGAAGCGACCACTTAATCAGTATTTTTTATGCGGATTCCTTGGCAGAGTTCGGTCAACGGATTACGTATATCGTTTTCATCGGAGGTGCGCTTGGTTTCGCTTGGTACTTTCGTCAACAAATGGAACAAGCGGCAATCCAAATGACAGTTACACCAAATGAAACAGCCCACTTCAGCTGAAGTAGGCTGTTTTTATGTTCACTTGTTTATTTGAGACCGCTTGCTGTCCGTGTGTCGCGAATCATATCCAGTTTCAGTTTCCAGAGACGGTCGCTGAAGGTGATGGCATAGACTTCCGGCAGACGAAGGCGTTTGTATTCTTCCCATAGACGACCGATCTGCTGTTCATGGAAATGGCGGCTTTCCTCGATGGTCGGGACCGTGTATACAAGTTCTCCATCAACAAAAATCGGCGTCAGCAACCGTTCGACGTTAAAGTTTTCGATCCGGTTGCGGAATGACGGATCACGGACGTCGATTAGATCGATTGCCTCCAGATCAGTCGGATCTTCATCGAGTAACGTTACGTAATCGCCTTTGAACTTATTCGTGACGCGGTCGACAATCCGGTACACTTCTTTGATGTGTGGTGTCGTCGTCTTCGCTTTTGAGGAAGAGACTTTGATGACCGGAATGAGTTCGCCGTCGACTTCACGTGCGACCAGCTTATAGACCATACCGAGTGCAGGTTGTTCGTATGCTGTGATACCGCGTGTTCCGACGAGGAACGTATTCGCCTGTGCCCCTTGAATCCGTAAGTCTTGAATGACGTATTCGTCGAGATCACCGGATAAGACGATGTCGACATCCGGGAAACCGGCTTCATCGAGCATTGTCCGTGCCCGTTTCGATAAGTAGGATAAATCGCCGGAATCAATCCGGATACCGCGCAATTTATGTCCTTTTGCTTCAAGTTCCTTTGCGACGGTGATCGCGTTCGGCAAACCGCTTTTCAGCGTGTCATACGTATCGACGAGTAATGTCGCTTGATCCGGATAGTAGGCGGCAAACGTCCGGAACGCTGTTAATTCATCATCATGGAATTGGATGTCGGCATGCTCCATCGTTCCACCGCACGGAATACCGAAGTCTCGTCCGGCAGAAGCAAGGCTCGTGACATCAAAACCGGCTAAGTACGACGCGCGGGTTCCGAAGTAAGCAGCATCGATGCCTTGGGCACGACGCGCACCGGCTTCGAGGAATTTTGCTCCCGGTGCCGATTGACGGATCCGCGCATATTTCGTAGCAATCAAGGATTCATGATTGGCGATATTCAAAATCGCGGTCTGCAGTAGTTTGGCTTCGAAAATCCGGGCTTCGATCCGCACGAGCGGTTCGTTCGGGAAAACGATTTCGCCTTCTTTGACACTTGAGATGGAACCGGAAAATTTAAAGTTTCGCAATTCATCTTTGAACTCGTCCGGGAAATCAATCATTTTTTGGAGATACGTGATGTCTTCTTCCGTAAAACGAAGGGTCTGGACGTATTCGATGATATTTTCAAGTCCGGCGAATACGACATAGCCGCCTTCGAACGGGTTTGAACGGTAATAGACATCAAAGACAGCCCGTTCATTGTGCCGTCCTTCTTTCCAATAAATATACATCCACCGCGGCAGATAAAGGTCAGTATGAAGTGCAAGATTACGTTGTAACATAAAGACAGATCCCTTCTTATTCGCCGACGACATCTGCGCCGATCGATTGTTTGAAATGTGTAAGTGCCCAGTCGTGACCAACCGCATTGAAACTTGCGACGGCGTCGGCATGGACGACGATTTTATATCCCAGATTGTAGGCATCGACTGCTGTATGCAGGACACAGATGTCCGTGCAGACTCCGACGAGATGGACTTCCTGAATCGAACGTTCGCGTAACCGTAAATCAAGATCCGTCCCGGCAAAAGCACTGTAACGTGTTTTATCGATGACATGATCTGCGACACGTGCCATTTCGGCTACTTGTCCAAAAAGATCCCGGCCGTGCGTGCCCCGGATGTTGTGGGGTGGGAAGAGGACGGTTTCCGGATGGAACGTGTCTCCTTCTTCATGGATATCGTTTGCGATGACGACGTAATCCTCAGATGAGAACTCATCCATCAGTGAAGCGATGCGTCCTTCAATGGCCTGTCCTGGTTTTCCGCACGTCAACTTTCCTTCATCGGCTACAAAATCAACCGTATAGTCAATCACGATTAGCGCACGCATGAGCGTCTGCCCCTTTCTTTTTTGAGAGATAGTGTTCTCCTTCACATTGTACTCTATCTGTGCCGGAAGACAAAAGGAAGAAATCCATCCGCTGGAGGTATAAGAAACCGGAAAAGTAGGGTATAAGGTATAGGACGAAAATAATGGTGGAGGAGGAAAATGGCATGAAAAGGTTGAATGAGTACGAAGTGGAAGAACGTCTAGAAGGATTGGCAGAATGGCGTGTCGTCGATGACGAAATCGTCCGTGTCTATACACTGGATTCATTCCCGGCAGCACTTGATTTTGTACAGGAGGTTGGTTCGATAGCGGAACATCTCAACCATCATCCGAGAATCATCATTGACTATAAGAACGTTACGCTTGCTGCGACGACCCACGATTCAGGCGGTCTGACTAGCAAAGACTTCGAACTCGCGGAGGCCTGTGATGCCATCTAAACTTTCCATAACATTCGGTAGCGGCAGTTTTGTTGATCAAATTCGATCTCGTGATCCTCAGATCCGGGCGGCAAGTGGAAGCGGGGAAGCTCTTTTATTTATCGAAACAGAAGGGAAGTCACCGTTCCAAAGCGGCAACACGTATACGTTGCTCGAAACACGGGGTAATTTTGATGAACAAGGCAGTCTATTTTATTGGTCGATTCCGGCAGATCAGAACAGCGGTGATCTATTTGTTCATCATGTCATGTCGGATCCGAAAGTACTGGGAGCCGAATACGACAGTTTCCAGGCCGTCCGGATTGCCCGTGTCGAGCGGGGGACGGATCTGGTCCTGTTAATTCAGTTCAACAATGACGGGGATGCTTCGCGTTATGCGAAATCAGTTGAACGACTGACCGTCGACCAGTATGCTGAAGAGGCAGGGAAGTCGTTTTCGCCTTCCCCGGTCATGAAACGGTATCAGCTTTTGCAACCGCTGTAATCAACAGTTAAATTAGTCTAGGGGGAAAAACAGATGAAAAAGAATTACTTTTTAGCAGCAACGCTTGGTGGAGCGCTTGTAGGCGCCACTTTATCAATGCTTCATAAAGATACACGTCAATCGCAACTGGCTGCGTTCAAACGCACATTTGGCGGAGCAGGGACACAAATTTCAGCCGTCAAACAGGATCCGAAAGGCCGTTTTGAAGAACTTCGTGCCTTATATACAGATAACCAGGAAACGATCCATAACTTGATCGATGATATTAAAGATCTTGCGGAATCATTACGTAAATAAGCCATCATAAAAAGGAGCCCGTCTGAATTTTTAAGTTCAGCGGGCTCCTTTTTGGATTGTGTTTCAAATGAACCGGGCCAGCAGGCCAAACACGGCGAAGGCGACGATGACATAAAAGATGATCCGTCCGAGTTGTCCGGAACCGCTCGTATGAATGATGCGACCACCTGATGCAGGACGTCTTCCGGTATTGAACGGACGTGTAAACGGCACTGTTCCTTTTCCGAAGATGAAGCCGGCAAGGAACCCGAGCACGAAACCGTATAAGTGACCAAAGACAGAGACGTTCGAACCGAGTAAGGTGAAGATGGCTGTGATGGCACTGAAGATATACACGAGACGCGCGTCATCAGCTGAAATGACAGTCCGTTTAAAACGACCGAGATAGACGTAAAAACCAAGCAGTCCTAAAATTGCGCCCGAAGCCCCGGCTTGACCGTAAAACGGTTCATTGATTTTCGTAAAATACGTCAAGACGTTGGCGAGCGTTCCGACTAAAAGATAGAAGGAAGCAAACTTCGCGTGACCGATCATCCGCTCCAAGGCAGGTGCGAAAATGATTAGGGCAAACGTGTTGAAGGCGATATGCCAAAAATCATAATGCAGGAATGTCGCGGTTACGACACGCCACCATTCCCCGTTCCCGATGAACAAGTTGATGGCTGCCCCGTAATTGAGCGGCGAAAAGCCAAAGTTGAAAAAGGCGTTTAACTGTTCGATGACAAACAGGGCAACTTGGATTAAAATGAACAACGAAACGACCGGATAAGAACGTGTGAACGTTTGTAAGTTTTCCGTTCGACTAAACATGACAACACCTCGCTTCATCTTCATTCTATATGAAGATGGCGAAGAATAGAACTGTGGAGGCGTCAGGAATGATTTTCGGAATAGGACTCGATCTCGTAGAACTGGAACAAATCCGACAGACGCTCGAGCGTCAGCCGCGAATCGTTAAACGGGTGTTAACGGCAGAAGAACAGAATCGTTTTTACACCTTGTCTGATAAGCGGCAACTTGAGTATCTCGCAGGAAGGTTCGCGGCAAAGGAAGCGTTTGTCAAAGCATTCGGGACCGGCATCGGTGCCGACGTATCCTGGCTTGATCTCGAAGTGTTGAACGAAGCATCGGGACGACCGGTCATGACCGGTCCGTTTGAAGGGACGATTCACCTTTCCATTACCCATTCCGACCATTATGCGGCTGCACAAGTCTTATTAGAAAAGAGGAGTTCAGATGTATCGACCAACTTGGATAGAAATTGACCGCGAAGCCATCGCGCACAATGTACGGGAAATCAAGGCCCGAATCGGTCATCAAACGATGATGGCCGTCGTGAAGGCGGACGGATACGGACATGGTGCCGTGACGGTCGCGGAAATCGCGTTGGCGAACGGGGCGGATTTACTGGCTGTCGCCCTGCTAGAAGAAGCAATCGAATTACGGGAAGCCGGGATTCAGGCACCGATTTTAATGCTCGAAACGCTTTTGCCGGAACATGCACCGATCGCCTCGAACTATGACGTCGCCGTGCCTGTTTTTTCAGCCGGCTGGTTGCGGGAAGCAAAACAGCATTTAACGGATGTCGATCATTTACGGCTCCACATCAAGGTCGACAGCGGGATGGGCCGTCTTGGACTGCAGACACCGGAAGAGTTGGACGCCGTCTTACAAGAGTTGGATTCGGATGTCATGGAACTCGAAGGGATCTATACGCATTTCGCGACAGCCGACGAATTGAACAGCCGGTTGTTTGACGAGCAACAGACCGTTTTCCTGCGTTTCGTCGAACGCGTGCCGAATATTCGATACATCCATGCGGCCAACTCAGCGGGCGCCATCCGTTTGATCGGTCAGGATCCTTTTAATGTTGTCCGGATCGGGATTGCCTTATACGGGGCGATGCCGTCAGACGAAATGATTCCATATTACGAATTCTTACGACCGGCGTTCACGCTGAAGAGTCGTCTGATGCAGGTCAAGCAGGTTGAACCCGGTCAAACGATCAGTTACGGTGCGACCTACACGGCGCCGACAGATGAGTGGATCGGAACGGTGCCGATCGGATACGCGGACGGCTGGTCCCGCAAGTTCCAGGGGTATTCATTACTTGTCGACGGTTATCCGTGTGAAATCGTCGGTCGGGTCTGTATGGACCGGTTGATGATCCGCTTGCCGCGCAATTACCCGGTTGGAACAGAAGTCACGTTGATTGGACAAGGTGTCCCGATTGATGAAGCAGCGCACTGGCTCGGGACGATCAACTATGAGGTATTGTGTCAGTTCTCGAAACGGGTCCCGCGCATCTAGTTTTTTAAAAGACATCAATATGATGGTAAAAAAATGTTATTTGTTTGAATTTTGATTGTATTTTCTGAATTTGACTGATATATTGAAGTAGAAAGTGAGTCGTTCGTTAAGGTTTCAGTGAATCTGGAGGTGCCATTATCTTGGTCCAACAACGGGAAAAGCAATTTGTTGAGCGAAATGTAGCGAAGGAGACGATTGGGATGAAGTCGAACCATACGACCGAAGAACGCAAGCGTCAGCTACGTGAGGAATTGAAACGTGGTTACGAAGAAATGGCAGCGATCAATTTATCCATCGTTGGCGAAATGTTCCAGATTGAAACGGAGGCGGAGTTCTCGCTCCTACGTCAAGTAAGCGGGGTGTAAGCTTTGATAGTCAAACGTGGCGACGTGTTTTATGCAAATTTGTCACCTGTGGTCGGATCGGAACAAGGAGGCGTTCGTCCTGTCCTTGTCCTACAAAATGATATTGGTAACCGATTCAGCCCAACTGTAATCGTGGCTGCGATCACGGCACAGATCGACAAAGCCAAACTACCGACCCATGTGGAAGTATATCGAGAGCGACACGGATTAGAACGTGATTCGGTCATCCTACTTGAGCAGGTCCGTACAATCGATAAACGCCGTCTGACGGATAAAGTTACGCATCTAGATCCGGACACGATGATGAAAGTAAATAGTGCCGTCGCGATCAGCTTAGGGTTGATTGATTTTTAGGCACTTACATAGATCAGAGAGAAGAGTCGATACATCTGTATGCGACTTTTTTTGAACATTTTTTTAAAAAGTGGTTTAAGAATTAGCAAATCCGGGAATTATTTCAGAGTGAACTTTTTTTATTATGAGATAACAGAGATAGAGATAGAAAAAACACATAGCAGATTTTCCTTGAGGAGGAACTTGAAGATGGATTTAACAATTAAAACAGAACAATTAGATGGTCAGACGCATCTCTATATCGCAGGAGAGATTGATACGTATACAGCACCAAAACTTCGCCAGGAACTTGTGCCGGCAGTCGAAACAAATGACGTTGTCGTGCACCTGGATGAAATTCACTATATGGATTCAACAGGCCTTGGTGTATTTGTCGGGGCGCTTAAAGTATCAAAGAAAAACGGCACATCATTTACACTTGTCGGCGTTTCTGAACGCATCCGCCGTTTGTTTGAAATCACAGGTCTTTCAAGCATCATTACAATCGATAGTGGTGTACGAGGTGGGACACAATGAAGAACGAACAACTTGAAATGACACTTCCGGCAAAACCGGAATATGTTGCAATTGCTCGATTGACAGTTTCGGGTGTCGCGAATCGGATGGGTTACACGTACGACGATATCGAAGACATCAAAATTGCGGTCTCTGAAGCATGTGCGAATGCAGTTCAACATGCATATGAAGGAGAACAGGACGGATCAATGGCTTTAACGTGTAACGTCTATCCGGACGATCGTCTTGAAATCATTGTCAAAGACAATGGTGTGACTTTCGATAAAGACAGCGTGAAGCGTCAAAGTGAACCAATTACGGAATCTCATGATTTAGACTCTCTGCACGAGGGGGGACTAGGGATCTTAATGATCGAAGCACTCATGGATCAAGTCACGATCGAGAAAGCAAACGGCGTCACTGTCCATATGACAAAATATATGAATAGAGATGAGGTGGGTCAAAGTGCCAGCAAAGTCTCAACAACGCCATCACAGTGATGATGAAGTCCTTCGTCTAATTGACCTGTATCAACAAGATGATCAAGATGAAGAAGTTCATGCTGCTTTACTTGCTCGGTATTCCGACCTCGTTGAGGCGCTTGCCCGTAAGTTCTCACGTGGCCGTCCGATTCATGATGACCTCGTTCAAGTCGGAATGATTGGTTTGCTTGCCGCTCTTCGTCGTTTTGATAAAGAATTTGGCCGGAGTTTTGAATCCTTTGCCGTTCCGACCATCATCGGTGAAATCAAACGTTTCATCCGTGATAAGACATGGAGCGTTCACGTCCCGCGTCGAATCAAGGAACTCGGACCGAAAATCAAGAAAGCCGTCGAAGAACTGACGACAGAACTGCAACGTTCACCGCGTATCGATGAAATTGCCGCTCGGTTGGAAGTATCGGAAGAGGAAGTTCTTGAAACCCTTGAGATGGGTAAAAGTTATCAGGCTTTATCTGTTGATAGTTCAATTGAAGCCGATCAGGAAGGCAGTACGGTCACACTACTGGATCTCGTTGGTAACCAGGAAAACGGATATGATTCAGTGGATCAAAAGCTGATTCTTGAAAAAGCATTTGCTGTTTTGACTGACCGCGAACGTTCGATTTTAGAATGTGCGTACTACCGGAACATGAGTCAAAAGGAAACAGGAGAACTTCTTGGTATTTCGCAAATGCATGTGTCGCGTCTTCAGCGCCGTGCGTTGCAAAAATTACGAGAAGCAATCAAAGTAGAACCGAACGAAGTATTTTCAAAAGACTGATGCGAAAGCATCGGTCTTTTTTTTGTGTCCTGCTAATTCTTCGGTATAATGAAACAGAGGTGAGGAAAATGGAGAAGAGAATCGCAACAGAATTGAACATCAGACCGGCGCAAGTCAAGGCTGTCTTACAATTGACGGAGGACGGGGGAACGATTCCGTTCATCGCGAGATACCGTAAAGAGCAAACCGGAGAACTCGATGAGGTCGAAATCAAAGCGATCCTCGACCGCCATAAAAGCATCACACAACTGGAATCAAAACGAGAAGATGTTTTGCGGAAAATCGAAGAACAAGGTGTCTTGACGCCTGACTTGAAACAAAGCTTGAATGAAGCAACGACGTTACAGCAAATCGAAGACCTGTACTTACCGTTTCGTCCTAAACGGAGAACAAAAGCCGAGATTGCCCGAGAAGCAGGATTGACACCATTCGCCAACTTTTTGCGGTCACCGAAATCATACGATGAACAACAATTTCATCAGTATGTCGCGGCACATGGCGAAGGAGAAGCGGTAGCCGGAGCACAAGCCATCATTGCCGAAGAGTGGGGCGAACAGGCGAGTGTCCGCGAACATATTCGAAAGACGGCTTACCGGTTTGCGGATATCGTCACGAAACTAAAAAAAGACGCAGTCGATGAAAAACGTGTCTTTGCCCAGTATTACGAGTACAGTGAACGGATCCGTCAAATCGTGCCACACCGGATTTTGGCGATCAATCGTGCTGAGGCGTTAAAAATCGTTTCCGTCAAAATCGTTCTGGAAGAGCAACACGTTTTACCGAACTTGTTACGGCCGTTTAGCCGATTGCCGGAGCAAAAACGCAAGTTGGTCGAGGAAGCTGTTCAAACGGGATATAAAAAATCGGTTTTCCCGGCAATTGAACGGGAACTTCGGAACGAGTTGACCGACAAAGCGGAAAATCAGGCGATTGAAGTGTTCGGAAAAAACTTGCGGCAACTCTACATGCAACCGCCGATAAAAGGGAAAGTCATGCTGGGTCTTGATCCTGCCTACCGGACGGGATGTAAGTGGGCCGTGATTGATCCGACGGGGGAAATGAAGGAAGTCGGCGTCGTGTATCTGACGATGTCGGAACAAAAAGCGCAAGAAGCACGTCAAGTCTTAACGAAACTGGTAAAACGGTACGGAATTGAATTGATTGCGATTGGAAACGGGACGGCTTCCCGTGAGACGGAATCCTTTGTCGCAGACTGGATCAAAGAGTATGATCAAATTGCCTTTACGATTGTGGATGAGGCAGGAGCAAGTATCTATTCGGCGTCGGAAATTGCCCGCACTGAGTTTCCGGACTTACAAGTCGAGCAACGGTCCGCCATCTCAATCGCCCGGCGTCTGCAGGATCCGTTGGCGGAACTTGTCAAAGTGGATCCGCAATCCGTTGGGGTCGGACAGTACCAACATGATGTCACACAGGCGAAGTTAAAAGAGACGCTCGATTTCGTCGTCGAGACGGTTGTAAACCAGGTCGGTGTCGACGTCAACACAGCTTCGGAATCATTACTCGGTTACGTCGCCGGGATTACGAAAGCAACGGCTAAAAAGATTGTGGAACGTCGCTCGGAACTCGGGGCCTTTGAATCCCGGAAAGAATTGTTGAAAGTTCCGCGTTTAGGAGCAAAAGCATATGAACAGGCGGCCGGTTTCTTACGCATTCCGGAAGGTAGTCATCCGCTTGACCGGACACCGATTCACCCGGAACAATATAAAACCGTGGAATCCTTGTTTAAGCAACTGAATTTGCCGTTGCAGAGCGTTGGAACGGACAGTTTACGGACTCGACTCGGAGAGTTATCCGTACCGGACACTGCTCGATTGCTCGAAGTCGGTGAACCGACACTACGGGATATCATTGAAGCATTACAACGCCCGGAACGTGATCCGCGGGAAGCACTCGATAAGCCGTTGCTGCGCCAGGATGTGTTATCCCTTGATATGATCCAAGTCGGGATGGAATTCCAGGGGACGGTCCGAAATGTGCTCGATTTCGGTGCCTTCGTGGATATCGGTGTGAAAGAAAGCGGTCTTGTTCATATTTCAAAACTCAGTAAAAAACGGGTCAAACATCCGCTTGATGTCATTGCCGTCGGCGATATCGTGACCGTTTGGGTGACAAGTGTCGAGCCGGAGCGCGGACGGATCGGTCTGACGATGGTCAGTCCGTCATGACGAACGAAGAGTTGCAGCAATACGTCGAGCAACTCTCGCTCGACGTGTTTGCTTTACCGTTTAAACATATTGCACTTTTTAACGATCGCTTACGGACGACAGGGGGCCGTTATTTTCTGACCGATCATCATCTGGATTTCAATCGGAGTCATTTGGGAGACCTTGATACCTTCCGTGGAATCGTCATTCATGAACTGTGCCACTATCATTTACATCTGCGTGGAATGGGGCACCGGCATCAAGATCAGGATTTTAAAGAGTGGCTGCAACGATACGGGGGGCTGCGTTACAGTCCGCGCCTAGAAGAAGTAGAAAAAAAGAATCATCTTTACGAGTGTGAGAAATGCGGGACATTATATAGAAGGAAAAGAAAGATGAATCCGGAGCGATACCGTTGCGGAAGATGTCGTGGAAAGATTTTTTACAAAAGTAGTTGACGTTCATTTCGGAGCATGATAAATTATAGAAGTCGTCAAAACGACAGCAACTAAACAACTTCTCGTCACTAAAAACTTTTTTAAAAAAGCATTGACGAAGAGAAATAAAGTTGCTAATATAGAAAAGTGTTCTGAAACGAACGTCACGTTCCGCAATAGCTCAGTGGTAGAGCAACCGGCTGTTAACCGGTAGGTCGTAGGTTCAAATCCTACTTGCGGAGCCATTATCTTTGGAGATGTACCCAAGTGGCTATAAGGGGCGCCCCTGCTAAGGGTGTAGGCCGGGAAACTGGTGCGAGGGTTCGAATCCCTCCATCTCCGCCAGACCTCTTATGTGAATTTGTTACTTGAGAATAATTATTGTTTTAAAATGGCCCGTTGGTCAAGCGGTTAAGACACCGCCCTTTCACGGCGGTATCACGGGTTCGATTCCCGTACGGGTCACCATTTTGGAGGATTAGCTCAGCTGGGAGAGCATCTGCCTTACAAGCAGAGGGTCGGCGGTTCGATCCCGTCATCCTCCACCATTTTTAATTTCATACTTAAGTTTCACAAAAATGTGGTCCTGTGGTGTAGCGGTTAACATGCCTGCCTGTCACGCAGGAGATCGCGGGTTCGAATCCCGTCAGGACCGCCATTTTTGGGCTGTGGCCAAGTGGTAAGGCACTGGATTTTGATTCCAGCATGCGAAGGTTCGATCCCTTCCAGCCCAGTTTTTCGTGTCATTAGCTCAGTTGGTAGAGCATCTGACTTTTAATCAGAGGGTCGCAGGTTCGAATCCTGCATGACACACCATTTTATTTTTTGATTCCTAATTTTATATTTGCGGTCGTGGCGGAATGGTAGACGCGCTAGGTTGAGGGCCTAGTGGTGGCAACACTGTGGAGGTTCAAGTCCTCTCGACCGCACCATATCGCACCCTTAGCTCAGCTGGATAGAGTACTTGACTACGAATCAAGGGGTCGGGAGTTCGAATCTCTCAGGGTGCACCATATTTTGTTTGCTTTTGACGGGCCTATAGCTCAGCTGGTTAGAGCGCACGCCTGATAAGCGTGAGGTCGGTGGTTCGAGTCCACTTAGGCCCACCATTTTCAAAACAAACGATGACGAACTTTGAAAACTGAACGATGAGGCAAAAAACGTATCTTCGGATACAAACAATGAATGAAGCGCAAGCTTCGTCAACGTGACTCC
>NZ_JACSMV010000013.1:0-84707 GCF_018618835.1 Exiguobacterium sp. s145
GTGGTCACACCCGTTCCCATGCCGAACACGGAAGTTAAGCACTTGAACGCCGAAAGTAGTTGGGGGCTTCCCCCTGTGAGGATAGGACGTTGCCAGGCAAACGGTGGTTCTGGAGCATACGCTCAAGGGCCGCCGCTTTTTTATGGACTTTTTTTTGGTTTTTTCATATATATAATAAGGAAGGAATGTGATACTCATGGCAAAAAAACAAAAAATGCGCGTTGCCGTAGAAGAAAATGAAACGATCAGTGATTGTTTGGATCGGATCGATGCCATGGGTTATCGTCCGACCGTCCGGCGGGAAGAACCGATTTTTGGACTGGATGCGAATGATGAACCGTATCCCATCCGTCAGCAAATCATCTTTGACTGTAAACCGAAACTCGAAGCTGAAAATGCCTGAATCGTGATAACTTCTTATACATACGACTCTTTCATAAACGAAAGGGTCGTATTTTTTTGTCGTTTTCTTATTAATAGTGTTGACTGCTTTCAAATTTCCGAATACTGAACTAAATGAACAGAACAATTTAAGCTTAAAAGCGAACGATAAATTTTCAGATAATTAAATTGTTCGCCTTTGGTTGACGAACCGACTCGAGTCTTGTTAAGATGAAGGCGTGATAGGAAGATTGAATATAACACCTCGTATAATAGCAGGGATATGGCTTGCAAGTTTCTACCCGACGACCCTAAATCGTTGGACTATGGGGTATATGGATGTTCGTCGATAATTCTTTGGCGTACCTTTTTATACCCTAAGCCACCCTTTTAGACGTGGTTTGGGCTTTTTTTATGCAAAAAGGAGGAGACGCAGATGAGTAAGGTGGAAATCGGGGTCATCATGGGCAGTCAATCAGATTGGGTGACCATGCAGAAAACGTGTGATGTACTGGATCAGCTGGACATTGGTTATGAAAAGAAAGTTGTGTCGGCACACCGGACACCTGACTTGATGTTCCGTTATGCCGAGTCTGCCCGGGAACGGGGACTCAAGGTCATCATTGCCGGTGCAGGCGGAGCCGCTCACCTTCCGGGAATGGTAGCTGCGAAGACGACACTTCCCGTAATCGGGGTTCCGATTCAAAGCAAAGCACTTCAAGGCATCGATTCCTTACTCTCCATTGTCCAAATGCCCGGTGGTGTTCCAGTCGCGACAGTTGCAATTGGTGACGCCGGAGCCAAAAATGCGGGTTTACTTGCTGCTCAGATTCTTGGAACGGTTGACGAACGGATTGCCCGAGCTCTTGATCATATGCGTGTCGAACTGGAAGGAGACGTCATCGCTTCCGAGGTGTATCTGACATGAAACGGGTTGGTATCTTAGGTGGAGGTCAATTAGGTCGGATGATGGCTTTATCTGCACGCCAAATGGGTTATTCGCTCATCACACTGGATCCAACTGAAAACGCACCGTGTGCACAAGTTTCCGATCAACAGATTCAAGCACCGTTCACGGATGTCGAGGCCGCAAAGCGACTTGCTGCTGAATCAGACGTCGTGACCTATGAGTTTGAGAATATCTCACACGAAGTAGCGGAAGCAATCGGTTATAAACTGATTCACGGGACAGAGCTTTTGTTTCGGACCCAACACCGGATTCGGGAGAAAGAACTGATTGAACAGCTTGGTTACAAGGTGGCACCGTATCAGGGAGTTCAGACAAGTGAAGATCTCCTTGGAGCCAAACGGCAGTTAGGTTTCCCATTCGTCTTGAAAACAGCCCGCTTTGGTTACGACGGGAAAGGCCAGACGGTCATTCGGACAGAGCTGGATTTACAAACAGCGATGAAGACCTTTGAAGCAACCGAATATGTTGCTGAAAAATGGTTACCGTTTGATCAGGAGATTTCCGTCATCGTCACGCGAAGCGAACGGGAAACGAAGGTCTTCCCGGTCAGTGAAAATATCCATCAAGACAACATTCTGCATCTGTCAATCGTTCCCGCCCGCATCCCAATCGACTTGGAACAAAAAGCGATTGAACTGGCGACACGTCTCGCAAACGATGTCGATTTGATTGGCACACTGGCAATCGAACTGTTCGTCGTCGGCTCCGAACTGATCGTCAACGAACTGGCACCCCGTCCGCATAACTCGGGTCATTATTCAATCGATGCGTGCGAGACGTCACAGTTTGAACAGCATATCCGCGCCATCTGCGGACTGCCGCTTGGCGAAACCCGCTTGACGACACCGGTCGTCATGGCGAACATCCTAGGTCAGCATATCACGGCATTAGACGAGGCATTACCGATGTTATCCTCGCGGACGAAAGTCCATTTATACGGAAAACAGGACGCAAAACAGGGGCGGAAGATGGGGCATCTGAACATCTTGGCTGATTCGGTCGAAGAAGCGTTAGCCGAAGTTGAGCGCCTGCAGATATGGAAGGAGACGGTTAAATGATTGAACGTTATACACGTCCTGAGATGAAAGCGATCTGGACAGAACAGAATAAATTCGAAGCCTGGTTGAAAGTTGAGATTTTAGCATGTGAAGCCTGGAGTGAACTCGGTGTGATTCCAAAAGAAGACGTCCAGTTACTGTGGGAAAATGCTTCCTTTGATGTCAACCGCATCAATGAGATCGAACAGGAGACACGCCACGATGTCATCGCCTTCACACGTGCTGTTTCCGAGACGCTTGGCGAAGAACGTAAATGGGTCCATTACGGGCTGACGTCAACGGATGTCGTCGATACGGCATTATCGTACTTGCTGAAACAAGCCAATGATATCTTGGCGGCCGATCTCGATCGTTTCATCGAGATTTTAAAAGTCAAAGCCAACGAACATAAATATACGGTCATGATGGGACGTACACACGGCGTACACGCCGAGCCGACGACGTTTGGTCTGAAGCTGGCCCTTTGGTACGAAGAAATGAAACGCAATAAAGTCCGGTTCGAGGCAGCACGGGAAACAGTCGAATACGGCAAGATGTCGGGAGCGGTCGGAACGTTTGCGAACATCGACCCGTTCATCGAAAAATATGTCTGCGAGAAGCTTGGGACGAAACCGGCACCGGTCTCGACACAAACGCTTCAACGTGATCGTCATGCCCACTACATGTCGACGATTGCCTTAATCGCGACATCGATTGAGAAGATGGCGACGGAAATCCGCGGTCTGCAAAAAACGGAGACCCGTGAAGTCGAAGAATTCTTCGCTAAAGGTCAAAAAGGATCATCGGCGATGCCGCATAAACGGAATCCGATCGGTTCGGAGAACATGACCGGTCTTGCCCGGGTCATCCGCGGCCATATGGTGACAGCGTACGAAAACGTCTCGCTGTGGCATGAACGCGATATCTCCCACTCGTCTGCGGAACGAATCATTTTACCGGATGCGACGGGATTACTCAACTATATGCTGAACCGGTTCGGTAACATCATTAAAAATCTGACGGTGTTCCCGGAAAACATGAAACGCAACATGGACCGGACGTTTGGGGTCATCTTCTCCGGTCACGTCTTACTCGCCTTGATCGAAAAAGGCTGGTCACGTGAAGCGGCATACGACTTCGTCCAACCGCGGGCGATGCAGGCATGGGAAGAACAAATCATGTTCCGCGATGTCTTATGGCAGGAAGCGGATATTCAACAACTCTTTACAGAAGAAGAACTCGATGCTTGTTTTGATCCGACGTATCATACGAGCCGGGTCGATGAAATCTTTGAACGGTGTGGCTTGAACTAATCAACCTGAGACGGGAGTCTGACTCCCGTCTACATCTTAGGATCATGGGGGACGAAATCGATGCAACCACTTTATGAAGGAAAAGCAAAACGATTATACACGACGCAGGATCAGGATGTGCTCCGCATCGTCTACAAAGACGAAGCTACGGCATTTAATGGAGAGAAGAAGGCAGAGTTTGCCGGTAAGGGAGAACTGAACAACCGCTTAACGAGCCACTTTTTTGAGGTCCTCGCAGCGGCAGGAATTCCGACACACTTCATTGAACGGACATCGGAGCGCGAACAGCTCGTACGTCGTGTCACCATCATTCCACTCGAAGTCGTCGTTCGAAACGTCGTCGCCGGCAGCCTGAGTAAACGGCTCGGTATCGAAGAAGGAACGGTCCTCGAAACACCGATCGTCGAGTTTTATTATAAGGATGACAGCCTAGGCGATCCGCTTGTCACACCGGCACACATCAATTTACTGAAGATTGCGACGACGGAGGAGCTTTCCTTGCTCGAACAGGAAGCGCATCGCGTCAATGATGTCTTACGGCCTTACTTTGATGAAAAAGGAATCACCCTGATTGATTTTAAACTTGAATACGGTAAAACACCGGCAGGAGAAATTTTACTCGCAGACGAAATCTCACCGGATACATGCCGGTTATGGGATAAAGAAACAGGCGAACACCTCGATAAAGATGTCTTTCGCCGTAATATCGGATCACTCATCGACACGTACCAAACACTATTCAATCGCCTAGGGGGAAACGGACAATGAAAAAGGTTACAGTAGCGGTCGCATTACGGGAAAGCATTTTAGATCCACAAGGGGTTGCGGTCAAAGGTGGATTACAACAGCTTGGTTTTGAAGGTGTCGAGGAAGTCCGGATCGGTAAACGAATTGAATTGCTTGTTTCAGATGAGACAACGGACACGATGATTCATGAGATGTGTCAGAAACTGCTCGTCAACACTGTCATGGAAGACTACCGTTTTGATGTAGAAGAGGTGACGACCGTATGAAGTTTGCCGTCATCGTGTTTCCAGGATCGAACTGTGATCTAGATATGTACCATGCTGTGAAAGACGCACTCGGTGAAGAAGCAGAGTATGTCTTCCATACGGAAACGTCACTTGAAGGATATGACGGCGTCTTGTTGCCGGGCGGTTTTTCTTACGGCGACTATCTCCGGTGCGGAGCGATCGCTCAATTCTCACCGATCATGGAGGAAGTCAAACGCTTTGCAGCAGAAGGCAAAACGGTTCTCGGCGTCTGCAACGGCTTCCAGATCCTTGTTGAAGCCGGACTTCTCCCAGGTGTCTTACACCGTAATACGGGACTAAAGTTCATGTGCCGGACGGTTGAACTGAAGGTTGAAAACAATGAGACACGCTTTACATCGGACTATGCGGCACAAGAAACGATTACGATTCCAATCGCACACGGAGAAGGCAACTATTACTGTGACGATGCGACGTATGCGATGTTACAGACGAACCGGCAAATTGCCTTTACGTATACGGATAACCCGAACGGATCACGCGGCGACATTGCCGGTATCACGAACAAAGCCGGGAACGTACTCGGTATGATGCCACACCCGGAACGGGCAGTCGAACTGCTGACCGGCGGAACCGATGGACTTAAGTTATTCACTTCACTCGTCAAACAGGGGGCACACCATGCTAAAACAACAGTCTGAACCAACGATGGAGCAAATTCAGGAACAACGGATCTACGCAACGATGGGACTGAGCGACGCAGAATACGACATGGTCGTCAAGTTACTCGGGCGTCAACCGAACTATACAGAAATCGGATTGTTTTCCGTCATGTGGTCGGAGCATTGTTCGTACAAGACATCGAAGCCGGTCTTACGCCAGTTTCCGACGACAGGTCTACGCGTCCTGCAGGGTCCCGGCGAAGGAGCAGGTGTCGTCGACATCGGGGACAATCAAGCCGTCGTCTTTAAAATCGAGAGTCACAACCACCCGTCAGCCGTCGAACCGTATCAAGGGGCAGCGACTGGTGTCGGTGGGATTATCCGCGATATCTTTTCGATGGGAGCCCGTCCGGTCGCCTTGATGAACTCGCTTCGGTTCGGTCACCTCGGTACACCGCGTGTCAATCAACTGTTTGAACAAGTGGTCGCTGGAATTGCCGGATACGGGAACTGTGTCGGCATTCCGACGATCGGGGGAGAAGTCGGCTTTGATCATTCGTATGAGGGCAACCCGCTTGTCAATGCGATGTGTATCGGTTTAATCAACCACGAAGACATTCAGAAAGGTCTTGCCAAAGGAGCCGGCAACTCGGTCATGTACGTCGGAGCCGCAACCGGACGCGACGGGATTCACGGAGCGACCTTTGCTTCAGAAGATCTTGGGGAGGATACGGAAGCAAAACGTCCGGCTGTTCAAGTCGGTGATCCGTTCATGGAGAAGCTGTTAATCGAAGCATGTCTCGAAATCGTCGGTCATCCGGCGCTCGTCGGCATGCAGGATATGGGAGCTGCCGGACTGACATCATCGTCGGCTGAGATGGCTTCAAAAGCCGGTATGGGCATCGAGATGCATCTCGACGACGTCCCGCAACGGGAAACCGACATGACGGCTTACGAAATGATGTTATCGGAATCACAAGAGCGGATGTTGCTCGTCGTCGAACGCGGACGCGAGTCGGAAATCGAAGCAATCGTCAGTAAATGGGGACTGCATGCGGTGCACGTCGGAGAAGTCATCGACGAGAAAGTATTGCGTCTCGTCCATCACGGCAAAATCGTCGCCGAAGTACCGGTTGATGCGCTCGCGGAAGAAGCACCGGTTTATAACAAACCGTCACGCGTTCCGGCTTATTATGAAGAATTTCAGGCAATGGATGAAACGTTACCAGTCGTTGACGATGTGGTCGAGACATGGCGTGCCTTGCTCAAACAACCGACGATTGCTTCCAAACGTTGGGTCTACGATCAATACGATCATATGGTCCAGACGTCGACTGTCGTCGCACCGGGTTCTGATGCCGCCGTCATCCGGGTTCGCGGAACGAACAAAGCACTCGCGATGACGACGGACTGCAACAGCCGGTTCGTTTACCTCGATCCGTTTGTCGGCGGACAGATTGCCGTCGCCGAAGCAGCCCGCAACATCGTTGCGAGCGGTGCGACACCACTGGCCATTACCGATTGTCTGAACTTCGGGAATCCGGATAAACCGGAAGGCTTCTGGCAACTGCAGCAAGCGACGGCCGGAATGGCTGAGGCGTGCCGGGTCCTTGAGACACCGGTCATCGGCGGAAATGTTTCCTTATACAACGAATCTGCCGGAAAAGCAGTTCATCCGACACCGGTCGTCGGGATGGTCGGTCTCCACGAACAAACGGAGTGGATTACGACACAACACGTCAAGCAAGCAGGCGACGCGGTTTACCTGCTCGGAGAAACGAAAGCTGAATTCGGCGGCAGTGAACTGCAATATCTGCAATTCGAAAAATCATTCGGAAAAGTACCGCACATTGACCTAGCCGTCGAACAAGAACGGTTGCTGGCCTTGCAGGAAGCGGTACAAACGGGACAAGTCACAGCAATCCATGACGTGGCGGAAGGCGGTCTCGCCGTTGCTTTAGCCGAAATGACATTCGGAACGACGCTTGGTCTGGACGTGACATTTGACGGTCCGGCTCTGCACCTGTTCAGTGAATCGCAATCACGGTTCGTCGTGACGGTGAAACCGGAACAGGAAGCCGCCTTCGTCAAACAGACAGGCGCGCATAAATTAGGGTATGTTACCGATCAAGATGCTTTGCAAATCAAGACAAACGATACATTCATCGAAGCGACACGTTCAACACTGCAAGCCGACTGGGAAGGGGCGATCGCGTGTTATATGACATCAAAGGATTAAACGAAGAGTGTGGGGTGTTCGGGATTTTCGGACAACCGGAAGCGGCGCAGCTTGCGTACTACGGACTCCACAGCCTCCAACACCGGGGACAGGAAGGAGCAGGAATCGTCGCGAGTGACGGGAAACTGCTTCTGCCGCACCGGGGACAAGGGCTCGTCACGGAAGTTTTTTCGCAGGAGACGCTTGATTCCTTATCGGGGCACCATGCCATTGGACATGTCCGTTATTCGACAGCCGGGGGAAATACGCTCGAGAATACACAACCGCTCCATTTTAAATCACGAACGGGCGACTTGGCGCTGGCGCACAACGGAAATCTCGTCAATGCCGATTCGTTAAAACACTTACTTGAAGCGGAAGGGGCGATTTTCCAAACGACGAGTGATACGGAAGTCGTTGCCCACCTCGTCAAACGGAGTAAGTTACCGACGCTTGAAGACCGGATTGCCGATAGTCTGGCCCGGCTCGTCGGTGCATTCGCCTTCTTGTTCTTAACGGAAGATACGTTGTACGTTGCCGTTGACCCACACGGTCTGCGGCCGTTGTCGCTCGGTAAAACACCGGACGGCGGCATCGTCTTTTCATCCGAGACATGTGCCTTTGACATCGTCGGTGCCGAGTTCATCCGTGATATCGAGCCGGGGGAGCTCGTGACGATTACGACGTCCGGTATGTCATCAAGCCAGTATATGGAACCGCATGAACGGGCAATGTGTTCGATGGAATACATCTACTTTTCCCGTCCCGATTCGATGATCGATGGGGTCAATGTTCATACAGCACGAAAAGCACTTGGTAAAAAGATGTTCGAAGAAGCACCGGTCGAGGCCGATGTCGTTACCGGTGTGCCGGATTCAAGCATCTCGGCAGCGATCGGTTACGCGGAAGCAAGCGGCATTCCATATGAAATGGGATTGATTAAAAACCGTTACGTCGGTCGGACGTTTATCCAACCGTCACAGGAACTGCGCGAACGCGGCGTCAAAATGAAGTTATCGGCGCTACGAGGTGTCGTCAACGGCAAACGGGTCATCATGGTTGATGATTCCATCGTTCGCGGGACGACGAGTCGCCGCATTGTCGGACTGTTACGGGAAGCCGGGGCAACGGAAGTTCATGTCCGCATCACGGCACCGCCGATTACGAATCCATGTTATTACGGGATCGATACGTCTTCAAAAGATGAATTGATTTCCGCCCGGTTGACACCAAGTGAAATCTGCCAGGAAATCGGAGCGGATTCACTTGAGTTTCTGACGGTCAATGGAATGGTCAATGCAATCGACCGCCCGTTTGACGGACCATTAAAAGGTCAGTGTACGGCTTGTTTCACAGGCGAATATCCAACACCAATCGGTGCATTAGAACTAGAAGCCAAACTTTGAACAGACGGGGGAACAAAGCATGAGTAAACAATACGAAGCAGCAGGTGTCAGCCTGACAGCAGGATACGAATCCGTTTCCCGCATGAAAAAACACGTGGCCCGCTCGATGCGCAAAGAAGTCATGACGGGACTTGGCAGTTTCGGTGCAATGTTCGACCTCAGCCAATTAAATCTAAAAGAACCGGTTCTCGTCAGCGGGACGGATGGCGTCGGCACGAAGCTGAAGCTTGCCTTCGCCCTCGACCAGCACGATACGATCGGAATCGATTGTGTCGCGATGTGTGTCAATGACATCATCGTCCAAGGGGCGGAGCCGCTCTATTTCCTCGATTACATCGCCCTCGGAAAAGCGATTCCGGCAAAAATCGAGCGGATTGTCGCCGGTGTTGCGGAAGGCTGTGTCCAATCCGGTTGTACCCTGATCGGCGGGGAAACGGCCGAGATGCCGGGGATGTATGCAGACGGTGAGTATGACATTGCCGGCTTTGCCGTCGGTGCCGTCGAAAAACAAAAATTGATCACAGGAGAACACGTTCAACCGGGAGATGTCATTCTCGGTCTCGCTTCATCCGGTGTCCATTCGAACGGCTTTTCACTTGTCCGGAAGATCGTCGCCGAAAGTGGTCTGCGATACGAAGATGAGTTGATGATGTTTGGCAGTACGATCGGCAATACGTTGCTGATGCCGACACGGATTTACGTCGAAGCGGTCAAAGCCGCGCTTGAGACAGAAAAAATTCAGGCGATGGTCCACATTACGGGCGGTGGTTTTTACGAAAACGTCCCGCGTGTGCTTCCGGAAGGTTGCGGGGCGACGTTTGATCCGAAAAAATGGCCGACTTTACCGGTCTTCGACTGGCTCGAACAGGCTGGAAACGTTCCGCGTCACGATATGTACAATGTCTTCAACATGGGGATCGGCTACATGATGATCGTCAAACCGGAAGATGTCACAGCAGTCTCGGCACGACTTGCTCGTGAAAACGAGACCGTCTATACGATTGGGACCGTGACGAGTGAACCGGGTGTCCGGATTCTTGGAGTCGACCAATGAAGATTGCCTGTTTTGCCTCGGGAAGTGGCAGTAATGTCGAAGCTTTATTCGAAGCAGTTGAAACAGGACGTCTGCAGGCTACGATTGAACTCGTCGTCTGTGATCAAAAACAAGCAAAAGTGATTGAACGGGCTCAGGCCCGCGGCTGTGATATCTTCGTCTTCACAGCCAAAGACTACCCGGATAAACCGTCGTTTGAACGGGAAATCGTTGCGGAACTGGAGCGGCGGGGCGTGGAACGGATTATCCTAGCCGGATATATGCGCTTGATCGGAGACGTCCTGCTGTCGCATTATGCTGGACGGATCGTCAACATCCACCCGTCGTTGCTCCCGGCATTTCCGGGAAAAGATGCGATCGGGCAAGCATTTCGTGGCGGAGTCAAAATCACAGGTGTTACAATTCATATAGTCGATGAAGGCATGGATACAGGACCAATCATCGCCCAAGAAGCGGTTCGGATTACAGAGGATATGACACGGGAAACGCTCCAACAAGCGATTCAGCAGGTGGAGCATAGATTGTACCCGCAAGTCATCGAAGAGTGGATGAAAGAGGAGGCAAACGTATGAGAGCGTTAATCAGCGTATCAGACAAAACAGGTATCATCGAACTCGGACAGGCGATGCATGACGCCGGGATTGAATTGATTTCGACAGGCGGAACACATCAAGCCCTTGAAGCAGCAGGACTTCCGGTCATTGGCATCAGTGAAGTCACACAATTCCCGGAGATGCTCGACGGCCGGGTCAAGACCCTCCATCCGATGGTCCATGGTGGACTGCTCGGACGCCGAGACCTTGAAAGTCATCGCGAACAGATGGCGGAACAACAGATCAAACCGATTGATTTTGTGGTCGTCAACCTCTATCCGTTTAAAGAAACGGTCATGAATGAAGATGTCTCGTATGCCGATGCGATCGAGAACATCGATATCGGTGGACCGAGCATGATCCGTTCGGCTGCCAAAAATCATGCCGCCGTGACGGTTGTCGTCGATCCGACAGATTATCAGGCGGTCATCCAGGAAATTCATCTTGGTGGAACGACATTCGAAACCCGTCAAAAGCTGGCAGCCAAAGCATTCCGTCACACAGCGGCGTATGATGCGTTGATTGCCGATTACTTCCTGACGCAGACGGGTGAAAAGTTCCCCGATCAATTGACGATTACGCTCGAAAAAGTGCAGGACTTACGGTACGGAGAAAACCCGCACCAGGAAGCGGCCTTTTACAAAACACCGATCTACCGCGGGGCTTCACTCGCGTCCGCGAAGCAGCTCCACGGCAAAGAATTGTCTTACAACAACATCCAGGATGCCAATGCGGCACTTGAGATTCTCGATGAGTTCCGTGAAGCGGCAGCGGTCGTCGTCAAACACATGAATCCGTGCGGCGTCGCGGTCGGACCGACGATTGATGAAGCGTTCCGTCGTGCCCATGCCGCGGATCCGGTCTCGATTTTCGGCGGAATCGTCGCCTTGAACCGGGAAGTCGATCTTGCGACAGCAGAACAACTCAGTGGAATCTTCCTCGAAATCATCATCGCTCCATCCTTTACGGAAGACGCATTTGCGTTACTGTCGGCGAAGAAAAATCTCCGGTTACTGGAACTGGACGTCAAACGGGTTCAAGCGATCCGGTATACGGCAGTTGCCGGCGGGATGCTCGTTCAAGACAGTGACGACGAGACGCTCGATGACGCGTCAGCACGTGTCGTGACAGACCGGAAACCGACGGCAGGTGAATGGGAAGACTTAAAACTCGCTTGGCGTGCCGTTAAACACGTTAAATCGAATGCAATCGTCATCGCGAAAGATGAAGTGACGGTCGGCGTCGGTGCCGGGCAGATGAACCGTGTCGGGTCAGCCAATATCGCGATTACCCAAGCCGGTGCTAAAGCAGTCGGTGCCGCAATGGGCTCGGATGCGTTCTTCCCGATGGGCGATACGGTTGAGGCAGCTGCTGCGGCAGGCATTACAGCAATCATTCAACCGGGCGGTTCGATCCGTGACCAGGAATCGATTGATGCCTGCAACAAACATGGCATTACGATGATCTTTACGAACGTGCGTCATTTTAAACACTAAGCGGAGGCGAGCCGAATGAAAGTATTAGTAGTCGGTAAAGGTGGACGCGAGCATGCGCTCGTATGGAAATTAGCACAGGATGTCCGGATCGAGACAGTGTACGCAGCACCCGGTAATATCGGGATGACGGAAGCGGTCTGTGTGCCGATCCGGGAAGACGCGATTGAAGAGTTGGTTCAGTTCGCACGGGATGAGCAGATCGACTGGACGATTGTCGGACCAGAAGGACCGCTTGTGCTCGGAATCGTCAATGCGTTTCAAGCAGCCGGCTTACAGATTTTCGGACCGTCCCGCGAAGCAGCAGCGATTGAAGGCAGTAAAAAATTTGCGAAAGCTTTGATGGACCGGGCCGGTATTCCGACGGCGGACCATGCCGTCTTTACATCAGCGGATGAAGCGATTGCTTACATCCGTCGCCAGGGTGCGCCGATCGTCGTCAAAGCGGACGGACTGGCAGCCGGGAAAGGTGTCACGGTTGCGACGACGATTGAACAGGCTGTTCAAGCGATTGACGAAATTTTTGGCGGTGACTTTGGTCAGCAGAGCAGTGTCGTGATTGAAGAATGTCTCGTCGGTGAAGAATGTTCGCTGATGGCTTTCGTGCATGAAGAAACCGTCCTTCCGATGGTCTTGTCGCAAGATCATAAACGGGCTTTCGACGGAGACACCGGTCCGAATACAGGCGGGATGGGGGCATACAGTCCCTTGCCGCAATTTGACGAACAGGCCGTGACGGAAGAAGCGATGCAACGTGTCCTCCGTCCGCTTGTCGAGCAGATGGCAAGCGAAGGGATTCCGTTTACCGGCTTCTTATACGCGGGTCTGATGTTAACGAGCCGCGGACCATCCGTCATTGAGTTCAATGCCCGTTTCGGTGATCCGGAAACGGAAGTGATTTTACCGCGGCTCGAGACGGAGTTGCTCGACGTCATCATGCCATTGATGCAGGGTGACGTTCCGGAAGTCGTCTGGTCGGATGACGCGGTCGTCGGTGTCGTCATTGCGGCGAACGGTTATCCGGAACAACCGGTGACGGGTCAGCCTGTTTCAACAGATACCATCGGGTCAAATCTCCTTGTCTTCCACGCGGGCACGGCCGCAGGGGATGATGATGTGATACTTTCGGCCGGGGGACGTGTCCTCGTCTGTGTGGCGAAGGCAAACGACATGAAGCAGGCCGTAGCAAGCGTTTACAGTGGACTTGATTCATTTGACCGGACCGGCTTCTTTTACCGGACGGATATCGCCAAAAAAGCATTTCGCACGATATAATTTCTTACTTTCCATAAGCCGGTTCTGCTCACATCAGTGTGAGAGGACCGGCTTTTTTGACGGGTACGACAAAACGTAACTTGTCTTCCGTGGCAGTTTTGTGTTATTTTGGCGAAATGACTCGAATTGACGACGAATAAGCTTGAAACTTTTCCGGTAACATTTTAGTATAAGAACTATAAGAAAGCGTTTTCAAATATAAAGGAGGTCGAGCTTTCATGAAAAAAAATTGTGGACGGTCCCCATGGACGAAAACAGAAGTCCGCGCGCATCAAGCGGTCATCAACGGAAAGCTTGCACCTACACTCGTGATTGAAAATGCGACGTACTTAAATCAAGGACTCAAAACATGGCGGACAGCCAACATCTGGATCAGCGGCGACCGGATTATCTACGTCGGACCGGACATGCCGGAAACGGCGGATGAAGTCTACGATGCGACGGGAAAATTTATCGTCCCCGGCTACATCGAACCGCATGCCCATCCGTTCCAATTGTATAATCCGGCGACACTTGCAAAATTTGCGGCAGAGCGCGGAACGACGACACTCGTCAACGATAATATGCTGCTTTTATTAGAGCCGACGGAGCAAGCGTTTGCGCAGGTCGACGCACTGGCAGACCTTCCAACATCGATGTACTGGTGGGCGCGACTGGATGCTCAAACAGAACTGGATGCCGACAGCATCACGATTGATAACCGACGAATTCAAGCGTGGCTGAAACATCCACAAGTCATCCAAGCCGGTGAATTAACGGGCTGGCCGCGACTGTCGCAAGGTGATGATGAGCTATTGCAATGGATGCAGGACGCGATGAAGCTCGGTAAACCGATTGAAGGACATTTCCCGGGGGCTTCTGCAAAGACGTTAACGAAAATGGCGTTGTTCGGTGTCACGAGTGACCATGAAGCGATGACGGTCGAAGAAGCGCTGATGCGTCTCGAACTCGGCTACACGACAACGATCCGCTATTCCTCGATCCGTCCGGATTTACCGGATATCTTTGCCGGTCTCGTTGAAGCGGGATTACAAAATTACGAGAAGGTACTGGTGACGACAGATGGCTCGACACCATCCTTTTATAAAGCCGGTCTGATGGATGAGACAATCCGTCTGATGCTTGCCGCCGGGATTGCGCCGGAAGAAGCGTACCGGATTGCGTCGTACAACGCAGCGCGTCACTTTAACCTCGATCATCTGCTTGGCAGTATCGCTCCGGGACGGATTGCCCATTTAAACATCCTCGAAGCAAAAGACAAGCCGACACCGGTTGACGTCGTCGCCCGCGGGACCTGGGTCCGCAAAAACGATATCCCGTGTTATCCGGTCGAAGCGCTCGACCGGGCGATCGATTTGATGCCGGCTTCACAAGTCGGTCTTGAGTTGACGGAACAGGACTTTTCGTTCAGCATGCCGGTTGGCCTTGAAATGGTCAATTCGGTCATCATGAAGCTCTATCAGGTCGAACACGATACCAGCATGCAGGTGCTGCCTGCCGGATGCAATGAGTCATTTTTGATGCTCGTTGACCGGGAAGGAAAATGGCGTCTGAATACCGTGCTGAAAAATTTTGCGACCCATGTCGGCGGGCTCGTCAGTTCGTATTCGATCAGCGGCGATATCCTGCTGATCGGAAAATCGAAACGGGATATGCAGATTGCCTTTGATCGGATGAAAGCATTCGGCGGCGGGGTGGTTCTCGTCGAAGACGGCGAAGTGGTGGCAGAAGTTCCTTTGACCTTGATGGGGCAGACGTCCGATTTACCGCTTGAAGATTTGATCGTTCAGGAAACGGCGCTCCGTGAAGCACTGTTCGCCCGTGGCTATCAGTTTGAAGATCCGATTTATACGCTTTTGTTCCTGGCGTCGACCCATTTGCCGTATGTCCGGATTACGCCGCAAGGAATTTACGAAGTCTTACGGAAAAAAGTACTTTTCCCGGCAATTTTGCGATGACGCTTGAAATTTAAAACGTCGCACTTTAAACTGTTAAAGAGTAACAAATGGGAAAGGGAGTTAGACGATGCAACTCGATAAATTGCGTGGAAAAGAACTCGATCAATTATTTACAGCCATCATGAAGATGGATTCATTAGAAGATTGTTATACCCTGTTTGAAGACTTGGCGACGGTCAATGAAATTCAGGCCTTGGCACAACGTCTCGAAGTCGCCCGTCAGTTACGGGAAGGCAATACGTATCATAAAATCGAAAAGGCGACAGGTGCTTCGACAGCCACGATTTCGCGTGTGAAACGGTGCCTGAACTACGGTTCCGGCGGCTACGACTTGGCGCTCGCACGATTAGGTCTCGTAGAGGAGGAAGTAGCGGATAACTAATTGGTTATCCGCTATTTCTGTGAAGGAGGACGAAGCCGGATGGATTTAGCGTATCAACAAAAACTGCAACACTTCATTCGAAAACTGACGCCGATCCAGTCACTCGTCATCATTTATTTTGTTGCCGTCATCATTGGTGTCATTTTACTTGGGTTACCCTGGTCGACAAAAGGCAATTACGACTGGGATTTCACGGATCTCGTATTCATGGCCGTCAGCTGTGTCAGCGTGACCGGATTGACGACCGTCTCCGTCTCGGACACATTTACGACGTTTGGGTACTTTATGATCATGATTTTGGTCCAGGTCAGCGGAATCGGTTTGATGTCCCTGCATATTGCGATGTGGGTCATCCTTGGCAAGCGGATCGGCTTTCGGGAGCGGCAACTTGTCGTCCGTGACCAAAACCAGACGACGATGCAAGGGGTCGTTAAATACATTCGGGAAGTCATCATCATTATCGTGTCGATCGAAATCATTGGTGCTCTTATTTTAGGTTTGTATTATACGAAGTATTTTCCGACCCTCGGCGAAGCGATGCTGCAAGGATTGTTTGGTTCTGTCAGCGCGACGACCAATGCCGGGTTCGACATTACCGGAGAATCCCTCCTGCCGTTTCGGGGAGATTTATTTGTCGTCTTTATGCAGATTTTACTGTTGACGCTTGGTGCGATCGGTTTCCCGGTCCTCGTTGAAGTCCGTCGGTACATCTCGTACCGGGCGACCCGTCAAGCGACCCGTCAACCGTATCACTTTTCATTATTCACGAAATTAACCGCATCGACGTTCTTCATCCTGGTTTTATTCGGAACGGTCAGTCTGCTGCTGTTTGAGTGGAATCAATCGTTTAAAGGATTGCCGGTCAATGAAAAAATGGTCGATGCCTTGTTCCAATCGGTGACGACCCGAAACGGCGGACTGACGACGGTCGATATTACGTCGTTCTCGCAAGCCTCGATTTTTGTCTTGTCAATTCTGATGTTCATCGGAGCGTCGCCGTCCTCCGTTGGGGGAGGGATTCGGACGACGACATTTGCCGTCGCCGTCCTCAGTGTCATCGCCTTTATTCGCGGCGAATACGGCATCAAGATTTTTGGACGCGAGATCGGACAGTCGGACATTTGGAAAGCCTTTGTCGTCATCGTCGTTTCGACCGGTGTAACGATGATTGGACTGATTGTCCTGCTGATCTTTGAAGATGCCCCGTTCCTCGTGCTGTTTTTTGAAGCCTGTTCCGCGTTCGGAACTACCGGATTGTCGCTTGGAATTACAAATGAGTTATCCGATGTCGGCAAATGGACCTTATCCGTCCTGATGTTCATCGGACGGATTGGTGTTATTTCGTTTGTCCTGTTGCTGAAGGCGAATCAACCAAAACGGAATTACAATTATCCGAAAGAATCAGTCATCATCGGTTAAGGAGGTTGTGACGTGAATCGGACATTTTGGATCAACTTTGGTTATATCTTTATGGTGCCGGCTTTACCGTTTTTAGCACTCGTCAACGGACGGGCGCTCTGTTCGCCGGATTCCCCGTTACTGGATATCCCGGTCCTGGGTTTTTTCCTGGCAGAACCGTGGGCGTTTGCCGTCCTTTATGCCTTTTTTGCACTGGGGCTTGCCGCGTTGTTAACGAAACGCCAGGTCCGGACTTGAATGGCTTCTCCCATCCCGCTCTGCGCGAGATGGGATTTTGTTTTATACTGGGTACAGAGAATGAGAAGAGAGGATGGAACGAACATGTTGTTACCCTATAACGAATGGCGTCATGTCTTTAAACTCGATCCGGCAAAAGAGATTGAAGAGGCTGCTCTTCAAGCGATTGCGACTTCGGGAACGGATGCCATCATCGTCGGAGGGACCGATGATATCACCCTCGATGCGACACTGGATTTACTGATGCGCTTGCGGCGGTATCCGGTCGCTGTGGCACTGGAAGTATCGGAGCTTGAGGCCGCGACGATGGGATTTGATGCATATTTGACGCCGAGTGTCCTCAACAGCGGAACGCTTGAGCACGTGATTGACAAGCAAGTCGAAGCGCTGGAAGAAGTCGGACATATGCTCGCGCATCAAGATCTGGTCGGGGAAGGGTATATCGTCCTGAACGCTGACGCCAAGGTCGCCCGTGTCACACAAGCAAAACCTCTTAATGATGATCAAGTGGTCGCTTACGCGCAACTGGCGGACAGTGTCTTTCGGATGCCGATCATTTATCTCGAGTACAGCGGTATGTATGGTGATCCGTCACTCGTCGCCTCCGTCAAACGGGTCTTGAAGCAAGGCCGTTTGTTCTACGGCGGTGGTATTGATTCCATCGAACGGGCACAGGAGATGTTGACACATGCCGATACGATCGTCGTCGGCAACATCATCTATGACAATTTAGAAGCGGCACTTGCGACTGTCGCAGCAACACGATAAAATATAAGAACAAAAGTTCGGAATATAGAAATGAGGCTATTTAGATGTTTAATTTAAGTGAACAGCTTGTCAGCGGATTGAACCCGGAACAAGCAAAGGCAGTCAAACACACCGATGGACCGCTCTTGATCATGGCGGGAGCAGGCTCCGGGAAAACCCGTGTCCTGACACACCGCGTTGCCTATTTGATGGCAGCAAAACAGGTCGCTCCGTGGAATATCCTGGCGATTACGTTTACGAATAAAGCGGCACGTGAGATGCGTGACCGGATTTCACGGTTGGTCGGCGGTGTCGCGAATGACATCTGGGTCTCGACCTTCCACTCGATGTGTGTCCGGATGTTACGGCGTGACATCGAAAAAATCGGCTATAACCGGAACTTCACGATTCTTGATTCGAGCGATCAACAGTCAGCACTGAAGCTCGTCTTAAAAGAACAAAACCTCGATCCGAAGAAGTGGGATCCCCGGTCGATGCTGTCGATCATCTCGAGTCAAAAAAATGAACTGCGCAGTGCCGAGTTCTACGCGTCCATCGTCACGAATCCGTATGAAAAAACGGTTGCTGAGATTTATAAAGGATACGAAGCGGTCCTGCGTCGCAACAACGCCCTTGATTTTGATGACTTGATCGGGAAGACGACAGAACTGTTTAAACAAAATCCGGACGTCCTGTCGTTTTATCAACGAAAGTTCCAATACATCCATGTCGATGAGTATCAAGATACGAACAAAGCCCAGTATGATCTCGTCAATCTCCTGGCAGCAGCCCACCAGAACTTATGTGTCGTCGGGGACTCGGATCAGTCGATTTACCGCTGGCGCGGAGCCGATATCGCAAACATCCTGTCGTTTGAGGAAGATTATCCGACAGCGAAAGTCATCCTGCTCGAACAAAACTACCGTTCGTCGAAACGAATTTTGGATGCAGCGAACCATGTCATTCAAAACAACAGTACCCGGAAAGATAAGAAACTGTGGACGGAAAACGCAGAAGGCGAAAAACTGATTGTCCATACAGCGGAAAATGAGCGGGAAGAAGCGTTTTATATCGTCCAGGAAATCCGGAATGCATTGCGTTACGGCATGAAACTAAACGATGTCGCAATTCTGTACCGGACGAATGCCCAATCGCGGGCGATTGAGGAAACGTTGCTGAAATCCAATGTCCCGTACAAGATGATCGGCGGCACGAAGTTCTATGACCGTAAAGAAATCAAGGATGTCCTGGCGTACCTGCGCCTGATTTCAAATCCGAACGAAGACTTATCGTTTGCCCGGATTGTCAATGAACCGAAACGCGGTATCGGAGCGACGACGATTGATAAACTGCGTGATTTTGCCGACCTGCAAGGCGTGTCCTTGATGGAAGCGATCCGCGACATCGAATTGTCGAGCATTGCCCCGAAAACGGCAGCGAAACTGACGGATTTCCGGACAATGATTCTTGGCTTACAGCAAATGCAGGAATTCATCAGCCTGTCCGAACTGGTGGAAGAAGTCCTTGAGAAAACCGGATACCGCCAAGTCTTAAAAGAAGACAAAACACTCGAAGCACAAAGTCGTCTCGAGAACATCAACGAGTTCATCACAGTCGCACAAAACTTTGAAAAAGAGACCGAAAAAGCCGATCCGGAAGACCAAACGATCATCGCGTTCTTAACGGATTTGACGCTGGTCGCCGATGTCGATTCACTGGATGAGAGTGATCCGGGGGAACAGGTCACCTTGATGACGTTACACTCCGCAAAAGGACTCGAGTTCCCGATCGTCTTCCTGATCGGGATGGAAGAAGGATTGTTCCCGCACAGCCGCTCCCTGCAGGATGAAGACGAAATGGAAGAAGAACGTCGTCTCGCCTATGTCGGAATTACGCGGGCTGAAAAACGATTGTACTTGTCCCACGCGCGGATGCGTTCACTGTATGGCCGGACGAATGCCAATCTCGAATCCCGTTTCCTTGCCGAATTACCGGAGGAAGTATTGGAACGGACCGGTAAAAAACCGAAGCCATTGCCATGGGAAGATCGACCGGTACCGCAAGGAAAAGCCGTCATCGGCCGATCGGTCACGAAACCGACAGCGATGAAGACATCAGGCGCAGAATCACTCGGCTGGAACGTCGGTGACAAAGCGGAACATGGAAAATGGGGACGCGGAACCGTCGTTCAGACACGCGGAGCAGGGGACAGCTTAGAAATCGATATCGCCTTCCCGGAAGTCGGTGTCAAACGGTTGCTTGCGAAATTCGCACCAATCAAAAAGGTATGAGTGGAGGCGTCAAGATGATAGAACAGGCACGAATCGAGGAATTACGCCAAAAGTTGAACCAATACAGTTACGAATATTACGTGCAGGATCAACCGACTGTTCCGGACAGCACCTATGATCAATTGTTACGGGAACTGACGGAACTTGAAACGGCACATCCGGAACTGATCACGCCAGATTCACCGACGCAACGCGTCGGTGCTGCGGCGCTCGATGCCTTCGAGAAGGTGACTCATGATTTACCGATGCTATCGCTCGGCAATGTCTTTGACGAAACAGAAATCCGGGAGTGGGTCGCCCGCATCGAACGCTCACTCGGCCGGTCGACGACGTATGTGGCAGAGTTGAAGTTTGACGGACTTGCGATTTCCTTGAAGTACGAAGACGGACAACTTGTCCGTGGTGCGACGCGGGGCGACGGAACGGTCGGCGAGAATATTACACAAAACCTGCGGACAATCAAAGCCTTACCCCTTCGGTTACGTCGAAATGAGACGGTCGAAGTCCGAGGGGAAGCCTATATGCCGAAACAATCATTTGAACGCTTGAATGCGGACCGGGCAGCACGTGAGGAAGCCTTGTTCGCCAATCCGCGTAATGCAGCAGCAGGGAGCTTACGCCAGCTCGACTCGTCGATTACGGCATCCCGCAATCTGTCCTTATTCGTCTACGGTGTCGGTGTCAATACACTGAGTGCCCGTTCGCACAGCGAAGCGATGCTTCAGCTGGCTGAGCTCGGGTTACCGACGAACAAGGAGATGCAGACGTGTGAGACGGTCGAAGAGATTTTAGCCTACATTGCCCACTGGACGATGGAACGTTCTAATTTACCGTATGAAATCGACGGTATCGTCCTGAAAGTTGACCGGTATGACGATCAGGAAGAACTTGGCTTCACAGCGAAAAGTCCCCGCTTTGCGACGGCGTATAAATTTGCCGCAGAAGAAGTCATGACGACAGTCGAAGAAGTTGATTTCAGTGTCGGACGGACAGGGAAAGTCACGCCGCGCGCCCGGTTTGCGCCGGTCGTCGTCGCCGGATCAACCGTCAGTTATGCAACATTGCACAACGCGGACTTCATCGCGGAAAAAGATATTCGACTGCACGATCAAGTCATCATCAAAAAAGCCGGAGACGTCATACCGGCAGTCGTCAGCGTCGTCGTTTCAGAACGGACAGGGAACGAACAACCGATCGAATTTCCGGCTCATTGTCCGGCCTGCGAGTCGGAACTTGTTCGATTGGAAGGCGAAGCGGATATTCGGTGTGTCAGTCCGGAGTGTCCGGCCCAGCTTGTCGAAGGCATCATTCACTTCGTCTCGCGTCAAGCGATGAATATCGACGGTCTCGGCGAAAAAGTCGTGCGTCAATTGTATGAACATGAAGCCATCCGGACGCTCGCCGATTTGTACCGCCTCGACCGGGATGAATTGTTGACGTATGAACGGATGGGTGAAACGTCGGTCGATAATCTTCTGACTGCGATTGAAGCGTCGAAGCAAAATTCTTTGGAACGGTTGATGTTTGGTCTCGGGATTCGATTGGTCGGTCAAAAAGCGGCGTACCTGCTGGCAGAGCGGTTTGATTCACTCGACGGCATCGCACAGGCGGAATATGAAGATATTTTAGCGATTGATGGAATCGGCAGTAAGATTGCCGATTCTGTGACGAAGTATTTTGAACATCCGGAAGCGCAAGCCTTGATCAAGGATTTAGCAGAACTCGGACTGAACCAACAGTTTCTCGGACAACGGGTCGATCAATCGAATGCACCGCTCGCCGGTAAAACGATTGTGTTGACCGGAACGCTCGAATCACTGAAGCGTTCAGAAGCCGGGAAACGGCTCGAGTTGCTTGGTGCGGACGTGACCGGCAGCGTCAGTAAGAAAACGGACATTTTGGTAGCCGGAGAAAAAGCCGGTTCGAAATTAACGAAAGCCGAGTCGCTCGGAATCGAGATTTGGAATGAAACACAATTGCTTGAAGAGTTGGCGAAATACGAAGGGTAACAGAAAATCCGTCAAACAGATGATTTAAATAAAAACAGGGGAGGTGGCATGCATCATGCGCCTTCCCTGTTTCGTATTGAAGTGTACGGAGAATTACAACGATTCGGTTTTGATTAAAATCCCTTGTTTAATCAAACGATTGGTTGCCGTTTCCGGCGGATCACACGTAATCAGTGTAAGGGTTGCTTGCTTGACGTCTTGATTTAAGACGGACAAATCCGTTGGTTTGACAAGTTGTGAGGTCTTCATTTGATAGGTATACCGATGACTTTTTGTCGTCACGATGACATGTGCACCCGTTTTCAACTCGGGCAGACGGTTGAAATGCAGTCCTTTCGTGAAACTTCGGTGTCCCGCTAAGGCGTAATTCCCTTTACCGGGCGCGCCGGTTCCTTTCAGATGACCGATGCTTTGATCAAGAATGGTCGTCGAAGCACCTTCTAAGATGACCTGTTCAAAATCAAGTGATGGAATCGTCAGTAAGCCGCTACCGTTTGTTGCGACCGGTTTCTTCGTTTCCTTGGCATCGACCGCCTTTAAATTTTGTGTCCATTGCTGTTTTAGTTCGTCAGCGGCCTGTTGTTTTTGATGATTGGTATACATCGGCCAAAGAATGAGCAGGATGCCGGCAATCAAAAGAAGAAGACCAAGAAGTCGTCGTTTCATAAAAAAATCCTTTCATCTGCTGAAAAGCAGGATATACTTTTTTGAAAATCAGGGAAAAACTACACCTTCCCCGATGGAAAACTATTCTGTTATGATAGAGAGAACGATTTTGAAAACATGGGGTGCGAAAACAGATGAAATCTAAAAAAATAGTCGCGTTGACGTTGACGAGTACATTATTCCTCGGCGCGTGTTCGTTTGATTTATCACAAAAAAGCGATACAAAAGAAGTCATTACAGAGAGTGAACAAGGAAAAGAAGTCCAGGCTGTCGTCAGTCCGGCGATTGATACGACCGATTCCTATTACCGGACCGTCTTACCGTTCCGGCCGAGTGTCGCTCGCGGGATGACACAAAAACGAGTCAGTTCACGCCTGGAGCTGGATGAAATCGAGACCGGATTGATGCGTCACTCCACTCAATTTTTTGCTCCGGATAAATACTATTATCAAGAAGGACAACTGCTCGAGGCCGATCAAATTGCCCAGTGGTTGTTACGAAAAGGAAAAGCCGGGGATGGTGTCAGTGATCCGAACGGCTTGAACCCTGCCTATACGACCGGAAAGTCTTACAAAGAAAAAAACCAAAAGTCTCCTTTGATTCTATCGCACATTTTGGAACAGGACTACATGTTGGAAGAAGATAAAAAACTCGAACTCGGCGGGACATCCGTCGCTTTAGTCTTAAACAGCGAATATGTTTTCCAGGATGAAAACTACGGTCCGACCTATACCGTGAAACTCGACGAGAAAAAAGTCATCGCAGAAGGAAAACGGATGGCAAATGAATTGGTCAAGAAAATGCGGAAAACGGACGGTATCAAAACGACACCGATCCACGTCGCCTTGTATTTGCAGGAAAGTGAAGGGTCACCGGTTTCCGGACATTATGTATCTTCCGCCTTTATCGGGCGCGGCAATCAGATCAGTTCGAACGACTGGAAGAACTATGATGAAAAATATTATTACTACCCATCGGGTGCCGCGACGAACGATGTCCGTGATGATGCCGCGAAGTTTGATTTGTTCAAGGACCGCCTCGAAGACTATTTCCCGAACTACACCGGTATGATGGGAGAAGGCTTTTATCAGGAAGGTGAACTGAAGAAGTTGGAAATCAAGATTCCGGTTCAGTTTTACGGAAAAGCAGAACTCGTAGCGTTCATTCAATATGTGACCTACTTGCTCGAAAATCGTTGGGAATACAATCGGAATGTCCCGACAACGATTACCGTCACGAACTTGAACGGCGATACGGAAGCGATGTTATTCATCGAGCCGGATACGAAAAAACCGATTGTCAAAATCCGTTGATTTCATTTGAACAGACAGGCTCCTTGCGCAAGCAGGAGTCTTTTTTGTTGAGTCTAAGCTGACTTTTAAGCACAACAAAACAACGATTTACTATTGTCAGATTTCTTTAGATTTACGAAAGTCGTCTTGAAAGCGCATAATAGAAAAGAAGCATCATGCGAATCAGCAGAGACACGCTGGATTCGCCTGTTTTAATCCATGGTAAGGGAGCGGGTCGCATGAAAGGTGGTATTTTTTCACAGATTAGCGCCGTCCACGAAGAGTTGCCTTCTTCTTCGCGGAAAGTCGCTGATTTTGTTTTAGCGCATATGAATGAAATCGCGGGGATGACGATTCATCATTTAGCCGAGGAATCGGGAACAAGTGCCGCAGCGGTCGTCCGTTTTTGCCGGGCACTCGGTTTAAAAGGATATCCAGAACTGCGGATGCGGATTTCAGCGGATACGGCACGAACCGATTTAAAGGGGTATCATGATATTGAAAAAAATGAACGGCCTGCTGACTTAGTGGAAAAGACGGTCAGCAACAGCATTCAAGCCTTACAAGATACGGCGAAACAATTGAGTGAAGACCGGATTGCCGAAGCGACGGACGTCTTGGACCAGGCACGCGCCATTTACTTTTACGGAATCGGGGCATCGAACGTCGTCGCGCTGGATGCTGCCCAAAAATGGACACGCGTCGGGAAACTGACGATTCAGGAATCGGATCAACATCTCGTCGCGACGATTCTTGCGAACGCCAGTCCGGATGATGTCTTTTTTGCGATTTCTTACAGTGGTGAAACCGAGGAAGTCGTCGAGTTAATCCGGCTTGCCAAGATTCGCGGGCTGAAAGTCATCAGTTTGACGCGGTTCGGGGATAACCGGGTCAGCCAGTTGGCGGATATCGCCTTATGGACGTCACGGGCGCCGGAAGCGCCGTTACGCAGTGCGGCCTTAAGTTCGCGTCTCGCCCAGTTGTTTGCGATTGATGTGTTGTTTTTATCCTATGCTGCCGTCCATTATGACGATACGATCGAACGGCTGCAGTATACACGGGAAAGCGTCAAGATGTTGCACAGTAAAAAATAGGGGGCGTACATAATGAAACAGACAGTGGAAGAGATGGTGGAGCAGTTATTTCCAGTGATGGTCGAACGGCGTCGGTATTTACATCAACATCCTGAGTTGTCGTTTCATGAGGTCGATACCCCGCAATTCATTGCGGATCGATTGACGGAGCTTGGGATTGAAGTCCGGACCGGTGTCGGTGGCCGGGGGGTAGTCGGAACGATTCGCGGAGGAAAACCGGGAAAAACGGTCGCACTGCGGGCAGACTTTGATGCGTTGCCGATTCAGGATGAAAAAACCGTCGATTACCGGTCGACCGTGCCCGGTGTCATGCATGCATGCGGACATGACGGCCATACAGCGACGTTACTTGCCGTCGCCGAAATTCTGGTCCGTCAGAAAGAACAGTTGGCAGGGAACGTCGTCTTGATTCACCAACACGCGGAAGAAGTCGTTCCGGGCGGGGCACGGGACATGGTTGCCGACGGATGCCTCGACGGTGTCGATGTCATCTTCGGAACCCATCTGTGGTCGACGACGAAACTTGGAACGATTGGTTACCGGATCGGTCCTGTCATGGCAGCGGCCGATAAGTTCGAGTTGACGTTGTTCGGGCGCGGGGGACATGGCGCGAAGCCACACGAAACGATTGATGCCGTCGTACTCGGGGCGACGGTCGTCAAAGAGTTGCAAAGTATCGTCAGCCGCCGACTCGATCCCCTTCAACAAGCGGTCTTGACCATCGGAACACTGCATGCCGGGAATACGTTTAATGTCATTGCCGACAGTGCGGAACTGACCGGGACAATCCGGACATTTGATCCGGAAGTCGCTGAGCAAATCGTCCACGAAATGGAACGGACGATTAAAGGCGTGTGTGACGCGGCAGGGGCGACCTATTCGTTTACGTACGAAAGAGGATATCCGGCGGTCGTCAATCATCCGCAAGAAACGAACCTTTTACGGACCGTTGCGTCTGACATCATGGGTGCGGATCACGTCTTTGAAATTGCTCCGACGATGGGTGGCGAAGACTTCGCGTATTATCTGCAACAAGTACCCGGCACCTTTTTCTTCACAGGAGCAGGCGACGAAACCTTTTATCCCCATCACCACCCGAAGTTTGACTTTGAAGAGCAGGCGATGCAGCATGCAGCCCGTATTTTAATCGAAGTGACCTTACGTTACCTCGAAGAGTCCAGTAATTGACGAAAAGACACCCGTTCTCCGGCAGATGATGACCGGAAAACGGGTGTCTTTTTCATGTGCTGTCTTATAAGATTTCCTGAACCCGACCGACTTGTCCGTCTTCGAGACGGACTTTGATTCCGTGCGGGTGATTCGGCGACTTGGTCAACAGGTCCTTGACGATTCCTTCCGTCCGTTTACCTGTCCGCTGGTCTTGTTTTAATACGATACTGACGTGTTGTCCGATTTTAACATCGGCGCGTTTTTTACCATCCATGTCTTGATCGCTCCTTTTTCATAATGCTAGTTGTCAGTATATCATGGTTTCCCGGAGCGAAACTTGTTTGAGGAAAATGCGTAAAGTGAAAAGAACAAAAGAATCGTCAAAAAAAGTTTGACTATATTTGACCAATTGGCTAACCAATTCTATAATTAAGATACAGAACAAAAAGTTAAGGGAGTGATCAGCGTGGCGAAAGACTATTATCGAACGCTTGGTGTCGAGAAGACAGCATCGAACCAGGAAATCAAACGCGCATACCGGAAGCTTGCGAAACAATACCATCCGGACGTCAATCAGGAAGCGAGTGCGGATCAGCGTTTCAAAGATATCCAGGAAGCGTTTGATGTCCTCGGGGATGAAGAAAAACGGGCACAGTATGATCAATATGGAAGTAACTATGAACGGATGGCTGGAGCGGGGTATGGACAGTCAGCCGACTATGACGATCTTTTCCGCCAATTCAACGGGCGTCAATCCCGATCGACCGGATCGGCAGGGCAATCGTTCGGATTTGAAGATATGTTCGGGTCATTTTTTAGTCAAGAACCGGAAGAAACGGACGAAGAACTCGAATTGACGGTTCCGTTAAGTCATCTCAGTCAGAATGACAAGGTGACGATCCGACTGGCGACAGGAGCCATTCAAATGAGTCTGCCGAAAGATTTATATGACGGGAAAAAAGTACGGTTACGCGGGAAAAGTTCGAAACGCAACCGTAAAGGAATTGCGGGAGATGTGTACGTGACGATTCATCTGAAGGATGATGAGCAATTCCGCCGGCAGGAAACCGACGTCATTTCGACTGTCCGTGTCTATCCGACGGTATTTGTTCTCGGGGGAGAAGTCGTGGCAGATACGTTGGAAGGAAAACGTGTCAAATTAAAAATCAAGCCCGGCACAAAACCGGGAGCCCGTCTGCGGATCCCGAATCGGGGACTCAGTAACCGGGAGGGACACCGCGGTGCCTTGCTGGTTCAACTGGAAGTCAAACTGCCGGAAATGGAACCATCGTTTTATGAAGAGTGGGAAAATCGTTTATCTGTGAAGGAGTGACGGGAAAATGGATTTCGAAAAATTAACGGACCGGGCACATGAGGCCATCGTATCGGCACAAGCCATTGCCAAACAGCGTCGACACAGTGAGATTACAGAGTGGCACTTGTTGCTGGCTCTGCTTTCACAAGAAGAGGGGATTGCACGGATTGTTTTTGAGAAGCTCGACCAACGGATTGATCAGCTGGAGACAGGCGTCAATGAAGCACTCGGACGGTTACCGGCGCTTGGTCAATCCTCGACGCCGCGCATCAGCAACTCCTTGTTGCAGGTCTTGACGGAAGCGGAAACCGAAGCCCGTTTGATGCAGGACGATTACGTATCTGTCGAGCATTTGCTGTTAGGTCTTGTGAAACAGTCGAGTCCGGCGACACAATATTTGCGGAGCCAGGGTGTGACGGAACAGGTCTTGCGAGAAGCAATCATTGAAATGCGCGGTAATCGGAAGGTGACGACGAAAAATCCGGAAGCGACCTTTGATGTCCTGAAGAAATACGGGCGGGATCTCGTCGCGGATTTCCGGTCCGGTAAAACGGATCCGGTCATCGGACGGGATGACGAAATTCGCCGGGTCATCCGGATTCTCAGCCGGAAAACGAAAAATAACCCGGTCTTAATCGGCGAACCGGGAGTCGGGAAAACGGCAATCGTCGAAGGCCTGGCCCAACGGATTGTCCGGGGTGATGTACCGGAGAGTCTGAAAAACAAACAGTTGTTCAGCCTCGATATGAGTACGCTTGTCGCGGGTGCCAAATACCGTGGTGAATTCGAAGAACGTCTTCAGGCGGTCTTAAATGAAGTTAAGGAAGCAGAAGGACAGATTCTGTTGTTCATCGACGAATTGCACACGATTGTCGGTGCCGGGAAGACCGAAGGCGCGATGGATGCCGGAAACATGCTGAAACCGATGCTTGCCCGCGGCGAGCTGCACTGTATCGGTGCGACGACTTTAGATGAATACCGGAAGTACATCGAAAAAGATCCTGCACTTGAACGCCGCTTCCAACAAGTGCTGGTCGCGGAACCGGATGTCGAAGATACGATTTCGATTTTACGTGGGCTGAAAGAACGGTTTGAAATCCATCATGGTGTCCGGATTCATGATAATGCCCTGGTTGCGGCAGCCATCCTGTCAGACCGGTACATCACGGACCGTTTCATGCCCGATAAAGCGATTGATTTAGTCGATGAAGCATGTGCGATGATTCGGACCGACATGGAATCGATGCCGGCAGAACTGGATTCGTTAGTCCGACGTGTCATGCAACTTGAAATTGAAGAAGCAGCACTGAAAAAAGAAACCGATGAAGCATCCCGGAAACGACTCGAGACTCTGCAACAGGAACTCAGTTCTGTCCGGGAAGACGAAAGTGCGCTCCGGACACGATGGGAACGCGAGAAAGACAGTTCCCAAAACGTTCAGCAGTTGCGGGCAGATCTTGAAAAAGCAAAACTAGCTCTTCAGGAAGCAGAAGGACGATATGATTTGAATACAGCGTCTGAAATCAAATACGGACAGATTCCGGCACTTGAAAATCAGTTGAAAGTGGCGGAAGAATCAGCGGAACACGTCTCGCATGAACTCGTCCGGGAAGCTGTGACAGACGAAGAAATTTCCGATATCGTGTCGAAGTGGACGGGAATTCCCGTCAGCCGTCTTGCACAAGGGGAACGCGAAAAGTTACTGTATTTAGAAGATACGTTGCATGAACGTGTTTTTGGTCAGGATGAAGCAGTCCGGCTGGTTTCGGATGCTGTCATCCGCGCACGGGCGGGAATCAAAGATCCGAATCGTCCGATCGGTTCGTTCCTGTTCCTTGGACCGACAGGGGTCGGGAAAACGGAGCTTGCGAAAGCTCTCGCAGCAGCCATGTTTGACAGTGAGGAACACATCGTTCGGATCGATATGTCCGAATACATGGAGAAACACAATGTTTCCCGCCTGGTCGGAGCACCTCCCGGTTATGTCGGTTATGAAGAAGGCGGTCAATTGACGGAAGCCGTCCGCCGGAGTCCGTATTCGGTGTTGTTGTTTGACGAAATCGAAAAAGCACATGGTGACGTCTTTAATATTTTACTTCAAGTATTGGACGATGGCCGTTTGACTGATGCTCAAGGACGAATGGTCGATTTCAAGAACACAATTGTCATCATGACATCTAACATCGGATCGAATATTTTGCTCGAAGCGGCAAAAGACGGGGAGATTGATGCGGCAGAAGAAGAAGCGGTCCGTCAAGAGCTGAAAAAGTATTTCCGGCCAGAATTCCTGAACCGGATTGATGACACGATCCTCTTCCATCCTCTCCACCGGGCGGAAATCGAACGGATCATCGACAAAGCAGTCAGCAAGATGGCAGATCGTCTGTCCGGTCGTGAAATTACAATCGATGTAACAGAAGCGGCAAAAACGTTAATTTTCAACGAGGCGTTTGAACCACAATACGGTGCACGTCCAATCAACCGGTACATCCAGCGGACGATTGAAACGAAACTGGCACGGGCTCTGATTAGTGGCTCCATCCAGGATGGTTCGCATGTCGCGATTGATACAGACGGTACAGAATTGGTTATCCGCTAAAGTATAGTTCAAAAGGTCGTCTCATCCTCTGACTGTCAGAGGGGAGACGACCTTTTTCATGAGAGGGAAAACTAAAAAGAACAACGGCATATCTCGTGACGAAAAAGCATGATAAGCTAATGAAAACGACAGGAAGAGGGACTACGATGAACGTAACGCAACAACAACTAGAAGAGTTGATCGCTGAATGTCGCCCCTATACCGTACTTGGACAGGTGGCGAGTTATATACCAGAACTGGCAAAATCGGAACCGACCCAGCTTGGAATCGCTGTTTGTAATGCAGACGGCAGTTTTGTATCAGCGGGAGATGCCGAAACGATGTTCACCTTACAAAGTGTTTCAAAAATCATCACGTTAGCCTTTGTCCTCGAGACATTTGGTGAAGATTACGTGTTCTCGAAGGTCGGTATGGAACCGACGGGAGACGCATTCAACTCGATTGCGAAGCTTGAAGAGACGATCCCGACGAAACCCCTTAATCCGATGATCAATGCCGGTGCACTCGCGGTGACGAGCATGTTACCGGGGGAAGACGCCGCCGATAAGCTGAACCGGTTACGCCAATTCATTGCCGATCTGCTGGACATCGAACTTGATATGGTCAAATACGACGCAGAGGTCGCTAAATCCGAATTCGAGACGACCGACTTAAATCGGGCTCTGCTGTACTTCATGCGGTATCATGGAGTCATCGAAGGAAACGTGGAAGAAATCATCGATGTCTATACGAAGCAGTGTGCGATTTTGACCAATTGTAAAGGACTCGCAATGATGGGGAAAATCTTAAGTCAGTCCGGAAAAACACCATCCGGGAATCAAGTCATCTCCCGCCGGAATGCACGGATTATCCGGGCGATCATGACGACATGCGGCATGTACGATGCGTCCGGTGAATTTTCAGTCCAGGTCGGGTTACCCGGAAAAAGCGGGGTATCGGGTGCCATCGTGGCCTGTGGTCGCAGTGACTTCGACATGGCGGACCTTGGAATCGGTATCTTCGGACCGGCACTTGACCTGAAAGGAAATTCGATTGCCGGAACGAAGATGCTGGAGTTGCTCGTCCAGCGTCATCCTTAATCAAACGACAGTTGATCGAGCAGTTTCGAAAGCTTTTTCTCAAGACGGGTGATTTCTTTTTGTTGTTGCGCAAGCTGGTCGTCAGGAACGCTGAAAAGACGCCAGCGTTCGAGGCGGTTATACGTATCATTGATGTCACCTAATTGGGTTTGAATCCGTTTTAACCGGTCGACGGACGATTTCGGAAAATCGGTATAAGGACGTAAATACTCGACCGTATAGCGGTAAAACTTCGTTGCAAGCCGTAACTCATGCATCATCTGAATCCGCTTGTTCCCTTCCTTATGCTGAATTTTTTCATAGTGAAGTTTCTTTTTATCAAATCGTTTTTCAGCTGTCTGAAGAAGATCTTTTTCATCAATCCGTTTTAATTGTTTTGTTAACCGGCCGGCTAAAAATCGACGGACGGAGCGGTCCAGTTCATCAGAAATCAACAGATGCATCGTTTCCAGTAACGTGGCCCGTTTGCCTTGCAGTTGTAAGGCAAGATGTTCCGCGAATAACTGTTCAATGGGAGAAGTAACAGCTTGTTGACTAAGTTGGACATCAAGATCCCGGACTTGACCGAATGCAGCCATCAATCGTTTCCAAATGAGATAAATCGGTTCCTCCGTTTGATCCACCAACTTCGCGAATGTGATTAATTTACGTAAACGGATCCGCGCCTGGTGAACGTCTTCCGGGTTTTTAAATGTTTGGGCTTCCTCGGCATAATGATTAAATGTCGACCAGGTCTCAAGTAATTCAAAAGTTAGATTTTCCGCATCACGATGATTCAAATGAATCCCTCCTTAAATAATTTACGTAGAACAAAGAGCGAACCTGGATGTTTTAATAAAAATAGGGGGCAGATGGCCCTGAAATGTGGTGGAACAATGTTAGAGACAACTACGCTATCGGGAAAGATTCAACAGTTCATGAAAATTTTCTTTCCGATTCTGGTTACACAGGTAGCGTTTTACTTAATTAGTTTTTTTGATACGGTCATGGCAGGTCGATACGGTTCGGCTGATTTAGCAGGCGTCGGCGTCGGAGCCAGTCTGTGGGCACCGGTTTACACAGGATTGACAGGGATTTTATTAGCCGTGGCGCCACTTGTGTCCCAAGCAATGGGGGCACGAAAAGAACGAGAAGTGAAGCGGATTGTGATTCAGGCTTTATATGTGTCCGTCGTCATCATCGTGTTGACGATTGTACTAGGACTGGTGCTCGTGAATCCGATTTTGAACCAAATGGAATTATCGGATCAGGCACGTCATGTTGCCCGCATCTATCTCGTCATGTTAGGTTTTGGAATTATTCCGATGTTCGTCTTTTTTGTCCTGCGTACCTTAATTGATTCGTTAGGAAAGTCGAACATCACGATGACGTTATTATTATTCTCTTTACCCATTAATGTTGCTTTCAATTATCTGTTTATCTTCGGAAAGTTCGGTTTCCCGGAACTAGGCGGCATCGGAGCAGGCGTGGCGACAGCCATCACCTACTGGATTTTATGTATCGCGGTTGTCGGTGTCGTCTTAAAAGGCGAACTGTTTCAACGGCTCGGGATTCTCCGTCGTTTTTATAGACCGGATGTAAAGAGAATCAAGGAACTGGTCTTGCTCGGTGCGCCGATCGGTTTAGCGATTTTTTCGGAAGTCAGTATCTTTTCAGCTGTGACTTTGCTGCTTGGCGCCTACGGCGATGTCGTCATTGGAGCCTATCAGGCAGCCATCAACTTTGCTTCGTTCGTCTATATGATTCCGCTCTCGGCCGCATCAGCCCTGACGATCACGGTCGGGTTCGAAATGGGTGCCAAACGGGTCAAGGACGCTGTTCAATACGTATGGATTGGCCTGTTGCTGTGCCTGGTTGTCTCCCTTTTCTCAGGTGGATTGCTGTACATTCAAAATGAACGGATTGCGGCACTTTACAGCAACGATCCGGCGGTCATCAAAATGGCGGCTCATTTCATGATTTTAGCGATTTTCTTTCAATTGTCCGATGCGGTCGCAGCACCCACTCAAGGGGCGCTTCGCGGATTTAAGGATGTCAACGTCACATTTATTTTGACGATTACCGCGTACTGGGTCATCGGACTGCCACTCGGATTTTATTTTGAGCGGTTTACGGAACTTGGACCAGACGGATATTGGTGGGGTTTGATCATCGGACTCGCTGTCGGAGCCAGTCTGCTGTTGTTGCGCCTGATGCATCTTGTCAGAAAATCAAAGGAGGTCGCGAAATGAGATTCAATAAACAACGTTTGCTGACGGTGGCGAAAATCATTTTGCCGATTGTCTTGATTGCGTTCATTTTTTATCAGGGACAAAACGAATTAAGAAGCTTATCGTTAAAAGAATCGATTCGGGCGATTCAGCAAATTCCGTCCTGGAAGTTCATTTTATTGATTGTGTCGGGACTTGCAGCGGTCGCGACGATGTTTTTTTACGATTTCTTTTTATTGCGTTCGCTTCAAGTGAAGGTTCCGATCGGGCTGATTTTCCGGGCATCTTGGATTGCCAACTCGTTTAACGGGATCATCGGTTTTGGAGGACTTGCCGGAATGGGCGTCAGAACAGCCCTCTATCGACCGTTCGTCGAAGGAACCCGGTTATTGAAAGCCATCGGTTGGATGGCTCCGACACTGATCAGCGGATTATCGATTTTATCGGCATTATCCTTATTAAACGTTTTTCCGGCGTTTGAAGTGTTGGATTTAAAGAAATGGTTATGGCCGGTCATCATCGGTGTTGCCTTTTTCTTCCCGGTCTATCTGTTGTTTACTTTCCGACGGGGGAGCAGCAGTATCCGTCCGTCATCCATTGCCCTCTATTCGCTTGTCTCACTGGCGGAATGGTTCAGTGCGGGAGTCGTCGTCTATTTCATTCTGGCGGCACTCGGAACGGATGTCAGTTTTTCTAAAGTCATCGGTGTTTTCATCATCGCCGCAACTGCCGGATTGATTTCGATGGTGCCAGGTGGATTCGGTTCGTTCGACTTGGTTTTTTTGATTGGCATGCAGCGCGCCGGTGTCGAAGAAGGTATCGTCCTTACCGGATTGCTGATTTATCGTCTGGTGTATTATTTGATTCCATTCGTGATCGGCGTCATTTTCTCGGCGCGTGAGTTCAGTGGTCCGGTCGTCAAGATGATTGAGGATAAACCGATTGTCGGTCCGTCTGTTGAGGTCGGTGGTGTCATTTGGCGGCTTCAGTTACGCTTTTTAAGTAAAGTACGACATTTTACGTTAGCCTTAATTACGTTACTCGCAGGCATCGCGATTTGGGGGTTGGCGATTTTACCGCCTAACTCGACGCAGTATGAATACTTGGAAGCCCGTCTGCCGCATGAATTGTTGCTGCTTGCGAACAGTTTCTTTTTGATGGCCGGCTTGTTGTATGTACTGCTTGCCCCGTCTCTGTACCGACGGACGAAACGTTCGCTGTATATGATTTATGGTGTTTCGGCTTTTGCTTTGATCGGGATGGCACTGCGCGGATTTAACTTGATTTCCTTGTCTGTCGTGTTGATCGTACTGGTTTTAGTGACGATGTCACGAAGTGCCTTTCATCGTGAACGGACGCTGATCACGACGACTCGACTGATCCGGGCCGCTTTTGCCGGTTTTTTATACCTCGGTGGATTCATCTTTTTCGGATACGCCTTTTACACACTCGGTTCGGCTGACGGGACAAGGGTGTATCCTGCCCATGAGATCTTCATGTTTGCCGCGAGTGCAGCGATTTTTGCACTTGTCTACACACTCGTCTTCATTCGTTTGTTCAATACCTTTAATCAGCCGGTCTTGGGTGAAAAGTTAGATCTGCAAAAAGTTAAGGATGTCTTGACGGAAGAAGGGGGAAATTATTTAAGTCACCTGGCTTTTCTCGGCGATAAACGCTTTTTCTTCTCCGAATCCGGACGTTCATTTATTCAGTTCAGTCAGACCGGAAACCGGATTATGATGCTTGGTGATCCGAGCGGAAATCCGGAAGAGCATTCCCAGTTGATTGCCTGTTTCTTACGGCGTGTCGAGGATTTAGGTTATATCCCGAACATCTATCAGATTCAGGCACAGAACATGTCGTTGTATCATGATTTCGGCTTTAATTTCTTTAAGCTTGGTGAAGAGGCGATCGTCGACATGACGACCTTTACCGTTTCCGGGAAAAAACGGGCCGGATTACGTTCCATTAAAAATCGTTTTGAACGGGAAGGCATGACATTTGAAGTCGTATCACCTCCGTTCAGTGAAGCGTTGCTGAACCAATTACGTGACGTCTCGGATGAATGGTTAGGAGGGAAATCCGAAAAAGGATTTTCATTAGGCTATTTCAACGAGTCTTATTTGAATCAAGCCCCGATTGGTATCATGCGTGATGCCAATCGGCAGATGCTTGGCTTCATGACATTCATGCCGGCGTATCAGGAAGGTGTTCTCTCGATTGATTTGATGCGTTTTCGTCCGGATGGTCCGAACGGGATTATGGATGCCATGTTTATCCGCTTGTTTGACTATGCGACTGAGCAGGGCTACCATACCTTTAATATGGGAATGGCTCCGCTCTCATCAGTTGGTGAGGACGAAACATCATTTTGGCAGGAACGTGTAGCTGCCGATGTATTCAACAACATCCGCTACATGTACAGCTTTACCGGGCTGAGACGCTATAAGGAAAAATATGATCCGAAGTGGGAAGGACGTTACCTCGCATACCGTAAACGTCAATCGTTAACGATTGCGATTTTAAAAGCGACACGTCTGATTTCAAAGAAAAAAGACCGGATTTTATTGCCGTAAGTAAAGAAGATTCTGGACTAGACTCCGGAATCTTCTTTTTCATAGTTGATTAAATGTATAAAGGTCTATACAACTAGAATCAACAACGGTATACTAATGGTGAAGATATATCACTTGTCGGAATCGAAAAGAGAAAGGAAGAAACAAGATGCCAAGCATGATTCATGCAGAAATTTATACGGGACAAACCGTCATTCAAGATGGATTCATCCGCTTTGAAGAGACCATCCAAGAAATCGGAAAGATGTCAGATTACACACCACGCGACGAAGTCGTCATCAATCTTGAAGGGAAACGACTGATTCCAGGAATGATTGATGTTCATATCCATGGTGGATATGATGTCGACACGATGGATGCGGATGCGGAAGCGATGCACCGGTTGAGTAAGGCGATGCTTGCGGAAGGCGTCACGTCTTTTTTTGCGACGACGATCACACAAGACTGGGATCAGATTACGCAGGCATTGAAAGTCACGCGAGATGTCATCGATTCCCGGCAGACGACGATTGAAGGCATTCATCTAGAAGGACCATTCATCAATCCGGACTATGCCGGAGCCCAACCGTTGGAATACATCGTCGAACCGGATGCGGATCAATTTTTAAAATGGCAACAAGCATCCGGAAATCAGATCAAACTGGTCACGTACGCTCCGGAACGGTCGGGTGCCCGTGATTTTGAAGCGGCTGTTCGAGAGACGGGCGCGATTCCATCTGCCGGACATACCGATGCGACATTTGACCAAAATCATTTAGGCAATGTCACCCACGGGACACATCTCTATAATCAAATGCGTGCCTTGCATCACCGGGAACCCGGCACCGTCGGATATTGCCTCCTCGAACGATCGGTATACGCGGAAATCATTCCGGACGGGATTCACAGTTCGAAAGAGATGGTCGAATTTGCTTACCGGATGAAAGGACCAGACCGTTTGACGGTCATCACTGATGCCATGCGAGCGAAGGGATTGTCGGACGGAGAATATGAACTCGGCGGACAGACGGTGCACGTCAAGGATGGAGCTGCGCGTCTTGCCAGCGGGAACTTGGCAGGCAGTGTCCTGACGATGGATCAGGCATTACGCAATATCATCACCTTTACCGGTTGTTCACTCGAACAAGCAGTACAGATGACTTCAATCAACCAGGCAGAAGAATTTGGCTTAACACATAAAGGACGACTCGAGCGGGGCAAGGATGCTGATTTTGTTGTATTGACGGCAGACTTGAAAGTGGAACAAACCGTTCACCGCGGGGAAGTGCACCGATTTACAAACGGAAAGGGGTAACAACTGATGAAATGGATGATTGTAGAAAAAGCAGAAGAATTGGCAAATGTCTCTTACCAACTGCTCAAACAGGAGATTGTAAGACACCCGGAAGGATTGACGATCGGACTTGCGACCGGCAGCTCTCCGCTCGGTGTATATGAAGAATGGCGCAAGGATCAAGTCGATTGTCGGCATGTGACGACCGTCAATTTGGACGAATACGTCGGACTCAGTCCGGATCATGCGCACAGTTATCATACGTTCATGCAGGAGCATTTGTTTGATGCGGTCGACTTCAAAGAATCGTATGTACCGATTGGAAATACAGTTGATCCAAGTCAAGAGAGTGAACGGTATGAACAGCTTGTCCGGAAGTTAGGCATCGATATTCAGTTGCTCGGCATCGGTTCGAATGGTCATATCGCGTTTAATGAACCCGGCACACCTTTTGATGCCAAAACCCACGTCACCCAACTGACCGAGTCGACCCGGATTGCCAACCAACGATTTTTTGACCGGTTGGAGGATGTGCCGACAGAAGCTATTACGATGGGGATTGGAACGATCATGGAAGCGAAGAAGATTCTGTTAGTGGCTTCAAGCGAGCGAAAAGCGGAGGCGATTCGCGATATGATGGAAGGTCCGGCGACGACTGCATGCCCGGCAACGATTTTACAACGGCATGCCGATGTGATGGTTGTCCTGGACGAAGAAGCCGCAAGCTTGTTATCGGACGAAGCGAAACGAACAGGCCGAGCTGCCTATACGAACTTCATGAAATGAAACAACAACTCGTCTTTGATGAGACCGGACTACTTTAGACCGGTCTTCTCAAGAGGCGAGTTTTGTATTTAATTTTGGTTTAGCTGTTTCATCGCAAAAACAGTGAAATCACATCTTCTTAATCGAATCGTAAATTGACATTTTAATAAAAGTCGGGATAATGGAGAATAGTGAACTTTACAGAAAATTTACATGAAAATGAGGGCTTACAGATGCAGACGAGATCAGCAAGAAAGAGGAAACCGAGTGCTGGCAAGATGTTCATCAAAGTGATCGCTGCCTTGTTATTACTTTTGACCGTTATCGGTTCCGGTTATGCGGGAGCGGTTTTCATAAAGACGCAGGAAACTCTGGCGAGAACACAAATCAACATTCCGGGTTCGAAAGTCAGTTCGAAATATGATGATGTTCCGTCCGAATCTTTTTTGATTCTAGGAACGGATGAGACAAAAGCTAGTAAAGAACGCAAGGAACCGGCACGATCGGATGTCATGATTGTCGGTGTCTTGAATAAGAAGACCGAGCAATTGGTACTGACTAGTATTCCACGGGATTCACTCGTCAATATTGATTACTCTAAATACGATGTGCCGTACGGAAAAACGGGTGTCGAGCAGGATAAAATCACCCATGCGCATTATTTTGGTTCGATGGACAAATCGAGTTCATACAACGGCATTAAACTGGCACGTGAGACGACTGAAAATCTGCTTGGCATTGAAATCAACCATGTCGTTAAAGTTAACTTCCAAGGATTCGTTCAGTTGATCGATGCGCTTGATGGAGTTGATATCGATGTGCGTTATGCGTTCAAAGAACAGGATTCAGCTCGTAAAGCAGGAACGATCACTGTTCCGAAAGGTCTGCAGCATTTGACTGGGGAACAGGCACTCGCTTACGTCCGAAATCGCCATGATGATCCACTCGGAGATATTGGCCGAGGACAAAAGCAGATGCAAGTCATTCAAGCTGTTGCGAAAGAAGCGGCAAGTTTCCGTTCGCTCGGTGCGTATCGCGACATCTTAGACGCTGTAGGCGACAATGTCGAGACGAATTTAGGTCCAAACGATTATCTCCGTTTAGCTGATTTTACGACAGCTCTACGTAATACGACGGAATACCAGCTCGCAGGTGAAGGATACATCGGAATCAGCGGGAAATGGGAATACCATCTTGATCCGAATCAACTTGATCGTGTCAAAGCCAACTTGACCAAGGCGATGCAAGGACAAGAAGTATCACCAATGAAAGAAGAGACAAGCACACCGTCGGAAACGGATTCGACGACAGTCGAGCAGCCGGTTCAATAACCGTTTAAGACGAATGATCCTAAAAAAGCACATGTTTCAGATACTTTCTTGAAAAGTATCTCGAAACATGTGCTTTTTGATTTGAAAACAGGAGAGGGCTCTCTCCTGTTTTCAAATCAGACTCAGCGTTGCCGTTCCATTTCGACTGTAAATGTGTACCGATCGCCACGATAAGCGGAGATGACGTATTCAAACGGTTGATCGGTGGCAAGGAAAGTCAGTTGCTCGACGGACAAAACAGGTGAACTGACCGACAGACCGAGATGTTGCGCTTCTTCTTTTGTCGCGAGACGTGATTCGAAAGTTTGACTGGCACGACCAAGATTCAGTCCACTGGCTTCTGCAAAGGCATAAAGTGACGTGATGGCAACGTCCTGGTTCAAACCGGGTAACAACTGTTCAGGAATATAGACGGTTTCGAGCGCAAGCGGTTGTTCGTTTGCGATGCGTAAACGTTTTAATTCATAAATTTTGGCACCTTCACGAATCCCGAGTTTATTCGCAATCGTCATTTCAGCAGCAATCGTTTGGTAGGACAACAATTCACTTGCCGGTTCCAATCCAAGATGTTCCATCTCTTCAGAAAAACTGGTCAAACCAGACAGTTGCATGACGATTTTTTTATTGGCAACGAATGTGCCGCGTCCTTTTTGACGAATCAGATAACCGGCGTTGACGAGGTTCGAGATGGCTTGACGGACAGTCATCCGGCTGATTTGATGGGCCTCGGCGAATTCGCGTTCCGAGGGAATTAAATCGCCGGGTTGTAACAGACCATCCTCGATTTGTTGTTTTAGGGCAGCTTCAATTTGGTAGTAGATTGGAAGTGGTGAATTTTTATTGATGTGCTGAATCACGGCATTTCGTCCCTTCGCGGTCGATAGTCTTTCATCTAGTGTACTAGGAAATGAAGATGTCGACAAACGATTGTAAGTGATTTGTGTCATAATAGAAGCAAATTCAGTACAAAAAGGTGGAATGAAGATGCGTTCTGAGCAAATTTATCCGGACGTCCGGACCTTCGAATCAATCGTGACAGGTACGAAGGAAGAACAAGGCTACTGGGTAAGATTAGAACAAAGTTACTTTTATCCGGAGACCGGGGGGCAGCCTGCCGATCGGGGAACACTCAACGGGGTTTCCGTCCTCGATGTCCAGCTTCAAGAAGGGGATGTCTGGCACCTGCTCGACAGTCCGCTTCTTGAAAACGAAGTGCAAGGTGAGGTCGATGATGTCATTCGAACGGATCATGCGGCGCAACATACAGCACAACACGTTATTTCTGCCATTCTTCAAGACGAATTTCAAATCAAGACAGTCAGTTTCCGAACCGGCACAGAAGAATCGACGCTTGATCTCGATCTCGGTGACTGGGATGAGACGCTTCAAAGTCGTTTGGAGGAACGTTTACGGACGGTGATTCAAGCGAACCTCTTGATTACGGCAACGGAATATACAGAAGAAGAAGCATTGCAGTTACCGTTACGAAAAACACCACAAGTCACAGGAAAAATCCGGGTCGTTCAAATCGGTGAACTGGATTACAGTGCCTGTGGAGGAACGCATCTCGCCTCGACGTCGGAACTGGAACTGATTTTATTCACGGGACTTGAAAAGGTTCGCGGGAATATTCGTTTAGCGTACGTTGCAAAAGACCGAGCGTTTCGATTACTGACGACCGAACGGCGTGTCCTGACAGAAACTGCACGTGCAGTATCAGCTAAAAAAAATCAGGTCCATCTTGTTGTGGAAGACCTGAAACAGGAGCAAGTCCGTCTGAACCGTCAAATCGGACAGGCAGAAGATCTGCATGTCAAAACGGTCTTAAAACAGTTGCTCGCAACGGATGAACCGGTTCTCACCGTACGTCATGATCAAGAGGATGTCCGTTTTTCAGAAAAACTGTTGAAAGCCCTGGCTGAAACAGGACGGACAGGATTCGTCTGGAACGAAAACGCCAAAAAATTATTCATGTGCAGCGCTGGATCCATTCATCTCGGAAAATTTGCCAAAACCCATTTAAAGCAGTTTAATGGACGGGGCGGCGGAAGTGAAAACAATGCCCAAGCAGTATTCCAAACGTATGAAGAGGCACAAGCTTATGCAGAAGCATTAAAGGAGGAATTACATACATGACAGTGATTCAAGTAAAAACAACCGAACAAAAACAAGCGGTCCGAATGATCCGGGAACGGGTTTTCGTCGAGGAACAAGGCGTTCCGAGCCATTTGGAATATGATACGCATGATGAAACAGCGATTCACTTGCTTGTCCTCGATGAGATGAATCATCCGGTTGCGACGGGGCGGACCCGTCCGTACGATGAGCAACGGATGAAGGTCGAACGCGTCGCGACCCTTGCGGCGACAAGAGGAAAAGGATACGGCGGCGAGCTGATGCAGGCGATGGAGCGGATTGCCCGCCGTGAAGGTCGGACGATTTTGACACTCGGTGCCCAGGTCCAGGCAATTCCGTTTTATCAAGGGCTAGGTTATGCGATTGTTTCCGATGAATTTGACGATGCCGGCATCCCGCACCGGACGATGGAGAAAAAAATTTAATGCTGATTTTTTGAGAAATCCTGAAAAAAGGGTTTCTTTTTTTAAAAGTCTATGTATATATATAATTCATAGTGAATTTTTATACAGAAAGATACAGTCGAATTCAAGGAGGAAATAAGAATGACAAAACAAAAATTGATTTTAGCGTATTCGGGTGGACTGGATACTTCAGTCGCCATCAAATGGTTGAGCAAGGATTATGACGTCGTCGCATTGTGTATGGATGTCGGCGAAGGAAAAGATTTGTCGGTCATCAAAGAAAAGGCGTTACTCGTCGGTGCGATCGAATCGATTGTTCTTGATGTCAAAGACGAATTCGCAAATGACTTTGTTTTGCCAGCCCTTCAGTATGGTGCGCATTATGAAGGAGCCTATCCTCTGATTTCCGCTTTATCTCGTCCGTTGATTGCTGAAAAACTGGTCGAAGTGGCACATGCCCACGGTGCCACAGCAGTCGCCCACGGATGTACCGGAAAAGGAAACGACCAAGTCCGGTTCGAAGTTTCGGTTGCTGCTCTTGATCCGTCGCTCGAAGTCATCGCACCGGTTCGCGAATGGAAATGGTCACGTGAAGAAGAAATCGCTTATGCAAAAGAAAACAACGTTCCGATTCCGATTAATCTCAACAGCCCGTATTCAATCGACATGAACTTATGGGGACGCAGTAACGAATGTGGTGTCCTTGAAAATCCATGGACAGAGCCGCCGCAAGATGCATACGCTTTGACGGTCGCACCGGAAGACGCACCGGATCAAGCGGAAGAAGTCATCATCGGTTTTGAAGCAGGTGTTCCGGTTTCGATCAACGGGACAGCGTATCCGCTGGCGAAGCTGATTACAGAACTGAATATCATTGCCGGTGCACACGGTGTTGGACGGATTGACCATGTCGAAAACCGTTTGGTCGGCATCAAGTCACGTGAAGTGTATGAGTGCCCGGGTGCGACAGTCTTACTCAAAGCCCACGCAGCACTTGAAACGATCACATTGACGAAAGACGTTGCCCACTTTAAACCGATTCTCAGCAAACAATATGCAGAAACGATTTACAACGGATTGTTCCATGCCCCGCTGACAAAAGGCCTCAAAGCGTTCTTGACGGCAACGCAACAGGACGTGACCGGTGAAGTCCGTGTCAAACTGTATAAAGGGAACGCAACCGTCACAGGACGTCAGTCAGCAGTTTCGCTCTACGATGAGAAACTCGCGACGTATACAAAAGAAGATGCCTTTGATCACGAAGCAGCGAAAGGATTCATCAAATTACACGGTCTTGCGATTGCGACACATGCCAGTGTCCATCGTCAGGAAGGCGTGAAAAAATGACGAAACTATGGGGCGGACGTTTTACGGAAAGTGCTTCCGCTCAAGCGGAGGCCTTCGGAGCATCGATTTCGTTTGATCAGAAATTAGCAGCCGTTGATTTACAGGGGAGTCTTGCGCACGCGCAGATGTTATATGAACAGGGAATTCTTGAAAAGACCGAGTGGGAACAAATCGAAGCCGGTCTTAAACAGTTGCAAACGACACTCGAGCAACACGTCTATACGACAGTGGATGAAGACATCCACATGAATCTCGAGCGGTTACTGACGGAACAGATTGGTCCGGTCGCCGGTAAACTGCATACAGCCCGCAGTCGAAATGACCAGGTCGCGACTGATCTCCACCTTTGGATGGAACAGCATGTTTTAGAACTCCTGTCGAGTCTTCGCAACCTGCAATCCGTCATTACGGAACAGGCGGAGCAACATGTGGAGACGGTCATGCCGGGTTATACCCATCTGCAACGGGCGCAACCGATCTCACTCGCGCATCATCTGCTCGCTTATTTTTGGATGTTTGAACGGGATGCCGATCGATTGACCGATAATCTGAAACGGATTCGGATGTCGCCGCTCGGTGCCGGGGCACTGGCGGGAACGACTTTCCCGATTGACCGCTTCAAGTCAGCCGAGTTACTTGGGTTTGAACAGGTCTATCCGAACAGTTTGGACGCGGTCTCAGACCGGGACTTCGTGATTGAATACCTTGGCATCGCGTCGACGGTCATGATGCATCTGTCACGCTTTTGCGAAGAAATCATCATCTGGGCGTCGCAAGAATTTTCGTTCATTGAGCTGTCCGATGCGTTTTCGACGGGATCAAGCATGATGCCGCAGAAAAAAAATCCAGATTTCGCGGAACTGATCCGCGGCAAAACAGGTCGTGTCTACGGAAATCTGATGGGTTTCCTGACGACGATGAAAGCATTACCACTCGCATACAATAAAGATATGCAGGAAGATAAGGAAGGTGTCTTTGACACCGCTGATACCGTGTTACAATCCGTTCAAATTTTTACAGGCATGATCGAATCGGCTACGTTTAAGACAGAAGCGCTCAAGAAGGCGACGATGCAAGACTTCTCGAATGCAACGGAACTGGCGGATTATCTGGTCACAAAAGGGATTCCGTTCCGGGAAGCACATGAAATCGTCGGGAAAGCCGTCTTACATTGTGTCCAAAGCGGCTGTTTCTTAAAAGATTTGACGCTGTCCACGTATCAGACGTTCCATCCGGTCATTGCAGAAGATGTCTATCCGTTGTTAGATCCGGTTCAGGCGGTCGCACGACGGGGAAGTTACGGCGGGACCGGTTTTACGGCCGTCCGGGATCAACTCGCATTAGCGAAGAAGCAACTTGAAAAATTATAAAATTCAAAAAAAGTTTGGCAAATCACTGGATTTAACAAAAAATGTTTGCTATAACTGTAACTAACAACCGACAGATAGAGGCGCGGATGACATCAGTAGCAACACTTATTCAAGGCAAGCATGCCAAGTGATGTGAAAGGGGAAATCCGCCGAAGTGAACAAGAAAATGCTTTTTCTTGATTGCTGGTACAACGGTTAAGATCCGTTGTACTGCCGAAACCCACGTTTCGGAGCGCTATCTTACGTAAAAGAACGTATGACGCTGTCATCGTTTGTCCGATCGTGATAACGACGGGCCGTAGGAACGCTCCTACCGGCCCGTCGTTTTTTTCTGTTTCGGGACAAAAGGAGATAGGATTGTGACAACTGTACTTAAATTTGGTGGTAGTTCGGTTGCGACTGTCGAACAGATTCAGTCAATTGCGAATTATTTGAAGAATCGGACGGAACAAGGAGAAAAATTAGTCGTCGTCGTGTCGGCAATGGGGAAAATGACCGATTCATTGATTGCTCAGGCGCAGGCGATAACGGACCGTCCGGAACGACGCGAACTGGACCGGCTGCTTGCAATCGGTGAAGAACAGACGATTTCATTACTCAGCATCGCCCTGAACTCACTCGGGATAAAAGCCTTGTCGCAGACAGGGGCCCAGGCAGGCATCAGCACGATGGGACTGCACACGAAAAGTAAAATCAAACAGATTGACGGCGAATTGCTCCGGAAAAAACTGGAGACATACGACGTCATCATCGTCGCCGGTTTCCAGGGCGTCAATGAGCTCGGGGATGTCACGACACTCGGTCGCGGCGGATCGGATACGACAGCCGTCGCATTGGCCGCGGTTCTTGATAAACGATGTGAAATTTACACGGACGTCGACGGTGTTTACACAGCTGATCCACGGATTCATGCAACGGCACAACCGATTCCACACATTTCATACGATGAGATGATGGAAATGAGTGCACTCGGTTCAAAAGTCATGGAGATGCGCAGTGTCGAACTCGGTAAAAAATACGGCGTCCACATCTTCGTCGGAAAAACATTAGAATCGGAAAGAGGGACTTGGATCATGGAGGCAACGGAAACGATGGAACAAAAAGCGGTCACGAGCGTCAGTGTAACGAAAAACGTGTTGACGGTGTCAATCAAGCATGTACCGCAGACGAACTCGGCGGTCACGGATATCTTTGAACTGTTATCAGGACGTCACGTCAACATCGATATGATCAGTCAGACGACGTTTGACAGTGACATCTTCCTTTCCTTCTCTTGTCCGCTGGATGAAGAAGAGTTTTTGGAAGAAGCACTGCAGGATATCATCAATCGTTTCCCGACGGTCAAAGTCGACCGTCATAACCAGCATGCCAAGTTATCCGTCGTCGGAATCGGGATGCGGGACGCAACCGGGGTCGCTTCGAAATTGTTTGCGACGTTCCGGGCGGAAAACATCACGTTTTATCAAGTCACGACATCAGAAATCAGCATCTCATATACGATTGCCCAGGCCGATATCGAACGGACTGTCGCAGCAATCGCAAAAGCATTCGATCTGTAAGGAGGAAATCATATGTATCATGTCGCAGTCATTGGCGCAACCGGTGCCGTTGGTCAAAAAATGTTACAAGTCCTGGCGGAACACGATTTTCCGGTCCGTCAGATTTCAGCTTATGCTTCAGCCCGTTCAGCCGGGAAAATCGTTCAGTTCAAAGGACAGGACGTCACGATTCAAGCGTTATCGGAAAACATCACGAAAGACGGGATTGATGTCGCACTGTTCGCAGCTGGCGGTACCATCAGTGAACAGTATGCCCCGTTGCTTGCTGCAGCAGGAACACTCGTCGTTGATAATTCCAGTGCGTTCCGGATGCAGGCAGATATTCCGCTTGTCGTACCGGAAGTAAATTCGCAGGCAATCGGACGGAACGATCGTTTGATCGCCAATCCGAACTGTTCAACGATTCAATCGGTCGTCGCCTTGGCACCGCTTCAACCATTTGGTTTGAAGCGCGTCAACTATACGACGTATCAGGCCGTATCCGGTTCCGGTCAAAAGGGAATCGAGGATTTAGCCCGCGGCAGTCGCGGCGAAGAACCGGTCAACTATCCACACCCGATTCATGATAATATTTTGCCGCATATCGATGTGTTCTTACCGGACGGTTATACAAAGGAAGAACAGAAAATGATTGACGAAACTCGGAAAATCTTTCGTTTGCCGGAGTTGCCCGTCAGCGCGACGTGTGTCCGTGTCCCGGTCACGAATTCACATTCCGTTGCCATCAATGTCACGTTTGAGCAGGAAACAAGTGTTGAAGCGATTCGTGCTGCTCTGGCCGAAGCACCTGGCGTCGTTTTAGTCGATAATGTCAGTCATAATCAATATCCGATGCCGCTTGATGCAAGCGGAACAGACGACGTCTATGTCGGACGAATTCGTCAGGATCAAAGTCTCGCCAATACGTTCCACATCTGGTGTGTCGCCGATAATATCCGTAAAGGGGCCGCTTCGAACGCTGTCCAGGTAGCACGGCAAGCACTTGAAAGTTCAATCCATTCGTAAGAAACGAGGAGGAATCCGATATGTTTAAAGGAGCAGGAACAGCACTGGCTACACCATTTACATCAACCGGTGAGCTGGATTTAGCGGTATTTGAACAACTGATCGAACAACAACTCGCAGCGAACATTCAAGCGTTAGTCGTCGGGGGAACGACCGGAGAAGGGTCAACGTTGACGAATGAAGAGTTTGAAACGTTACTTGAAACGGCAATCCGTGTGACAGCCGGACGTGTACCGGTCATTGCCGGGACCGGAACGAACAATACGGCTCAAACGATTGAAAAAACACAGACGGCAGCCCGACTTGGTGCTGATGCTGCCATGCTGGTCACACCTTACTACAATAAGACATCACAAGCAGGACTCGTCGCCCACTTCACGGCGGTTGCGGATGCAGTCGATTTGCCAATCATGCTCTACAATGTTCCGTCACGGACAGGGGTCGCGATTTCCGTCGAAACAGCCGTCACACTTGCCAAACATCCGAACATCCAAGCGTTTAAAGAAGCAAGTGGAGACGTCAGTTTCATGGGGGAATTGATGACGGCCTTACCAGATGGCTTTGCAGTCTTCTGCGGTAACGATGATCAAATTCTTCCTTATATGGCATGGGGGGCACAAGGCGTGATTTCCGTCTTGTCGAATCCGTATCCAGCTGAGACGCAAGCGCTTGCAGAAGCGTTACTGGCAAACGACTATGTTACGGCACGACGGATTCAAAGTGATTTGATGCCTGTTATCTCAGCATTGTTTAGCGATGTCAATCCGATTCCCGTCAAAGCAGCGCTCGAAGAAATCGGACTGGCGGTCGGAGCACCGCGTCTGCCGCTCGTCCGTCAGTTGGAAGCGGGACATGCGCATCTGCTTGAGATGATGCGGAGTTACAAAGGAGTGGTTGGATGAAACTCGCCATTCACGGATACGGGGCAACCGGACATTTCGTCCACGAACTGGCACCGGATGCTGTCGTCGCCGTCATCGATAAAACGAAAACGGCGGATCAGGTCCCGTCTTACGGTACGCTTGCCGAAATGACGGAGTCGGTCGATGCGATCATTGATTTTTCGCATCCGAGTCTTTTGCCGGACTTGCTTGCTTATGGGATTAAAACGAAGACACCACTCGTCATTGCGACGACCGGTTTCTCGGAAGCGGAACTGCAGACGATTCGCGATGCTTCGACACAAATTCCGATTTTCCAATCGTATAACATGTCGTTTGGAATCGCGATGATGCAACAGCTGTTAAAAACACTCGTTCCGCTCGCCGGAGCATTCGACATCGAACTGCTTGAGAAACACCACAATCAAAAAGTCGATGCACCGAGCGGGACGGCGGAGCTGTTGCTCCGGACCATCCAGGATTTACGAGATGTCCAACCGGTCTACGAACGGGAGTCGACGCGTGAGAAGCGGGAGCCAAACGAGATCGGGATGCACTCGATGCGTGGGGGAACGATTTTCGGCGAACATGAAGTATTGTTTGCGGGCGTCGATGAATTGATTGAAATCAAACACACGGCGTTATCAAAAAAAGTATTCGCTTCAGGTGCGATCAAGGCAGCGGAAGCGCTCATTCAAAAATCAGCGGGACTCTATACACTGGAGACGCTTTACACACAGGAGGATTCACATGTTATTAACTGATGCTTATGAAATTGCAAAATTCATTAAAGATGCTAAAAAACAAACACCGGTTAAACTATACGTCAATGGTGACTTGGCAGGACTGACGATTGAAGGAGCGACGGCATTCGGAACGGATCAATCAAAAATTTTCTTCGCGGATGCAGGACTTGCTTCAACTTTCTTAGAAGAATATGCAGACCGGATTACTGAAGTGCATGTCGAATATGACCGCCGCAACAGTGCCGTGCCGATGCTTGATACACGTCATTTGAATGCCCGGATCGAACCGGGTTCATGGATTCGCGATCATGTCGTCATCGGCAATAACGCGGTCATCATGATGGGCGCAATCATTAATATCGGTGCATCGATCGGAGATGGTACAATGATTGATATGAACGCTGTTGTCGGAGCACGTGGCACAATCGGCAAAAACGTTCATGTCGGCGCCGGTGCCGTGGTCGCAGGGGTTCTTGAACCACCTTCAAAAACACCGGTCATCATTGAAGATGGTGTCTTAATCGGAGCGAATGCCGTCATCCTAGAAGGTGTTCGTGTCGGAAAAGATGCGGTCGTCGCAGCAGGCAGTGTCGTCACAGAAGACGTTCCTGCAGGCAGCGTAGTGGCTGGTACGCCAGCACGCGTCATCAAACAGAAAGACGAAAAAACAGCAGAGAAGACGCAATTGGTGGATGATTTACGTTCACTCTGATTGACGTCGAAGAGGAGGAAAACACATGGCAGTGGATACACAGTATGGAGAAGCAATTTGGTTAGACGGAGTTTTTCATGATCCAAAAGAGGCAAATACGAGCGTCATGTCCCATGCGATTCATTACGGAAGCGGATTCTTCGAAGGTATCCGTGCGTATGCGACACCGGATGGTCCGGCGATTTTCCAATTGACGGAACACATTGAACGTCTGTTCCGCAGTTGCGCGTTCTATCACGTGACGATTCCTTATACAGTGGAAGAACTTGTCCAAGCGACAATTGATCTGGTCGCCAAAAACGGCTTTGAATCTTGTTACATCCGCCCGTTTGTTTTCCTCGGTACACCGTGGCAGGCATTGATGGCAAAAGATACGACGGTTCACGTCGGAATTTCTTGTTGGGAACTGGGCGAGTACTTCGATAAAGGCGCCGGTATCCGCGCGAAAGTCGCTTCTTACCGCCGCGTTTCGTCGACAATGATGCCGATGCAGGCAAAAGCTGCCGCCAACTACATGAACTCGCAGCTCTTGAAAGGCGAAGCACAACGTGACGGATTCGACGAGGCGATTGCCCTCGATATGAACGGAAACGTCAGTGAAGCGAGTGTCGCCAACCTGTTCATGTTGAAAAACGGCACGATTTATACACCTTCACTCGACTGCTCGGTATTAGACGGCATCACACGTCAAGTCATCATGCGTTTGGCGCAGGATCAAGGGTATCCGGTCGTCGAGCGTCATATCGGCCGTGATGAGTTATACGTCGCAGACGAAATCTTCTTGACGGGTACAGCAGCAGAAATTACAAGTGTCGGAGAAATTGATCACATCGTCATCAACGGCGGAACACGGACTGTCGCGGATGAGTTGCTTGATCTTTACCGACAGACGGTCTCAGGTCAATTGCCGCAATATGCGGACTGGTTGACACATGTGACACCTGCTGTCGCCGAATGAGTTCAAGAACTGCCGTTACCATTGATCGGGAAGCGGTGCGGCATAATGTCGCATCGGTTTTCGCCCGGTCTAACAAGCAGATTTTTGCCGTGGTCAAAAACAATGCTTACAACTTAGGGATGATTGAAATGGTCGCCACATTGATGGAAGCCGGTGTCCGGCATTTCGCAGTGGCGGAAGTCTATGAAGCAATTGAAATCAAAACGAATTTTCCAGACAGTTATGTCCTGGCGATGAATCCGGCATCGGATTTTAAAGAGGTCCGCTTGCATGGAGTAGCGCTCGGAATTCCTTCGCTCGATTGGCTGACACGTCATCAGGCGGATTTATCGGGAATTGAACTGCATCTAAAAATAAATGTCGGGATGAACCGTTTTGGTGTCAGTTCGCTCGAAGAAGCATTAGCGGTGCTTGAAACCGTACGGGAGCAAGAGCTGACGTTAACAGGGCTCTACACGCATTTCCCGCTTGCCGATGAACCGGGAGCCGATCACGACGGTCAGGTTGAACGGTTCCTTGAAATCGGAAATCCGTTACAGGCGAAACATAGCTTTACTTATATCCATGCCGAAAACAGTGCAACGATCGTCAAGCATGATCCGCGCCTCGCCTGTTGCAATTACGTCCGGCCCGGTATATTCCTGTTTGGCTATTCGCCGATCGAAAAAATGGATTGGCTCGTCCCCTCACTCCGGATGACGACGGAAGTCGTTGAGATTCGTCAAGTGGAAGCAGGGGAACATGTCGGCTACGGTACGTCGTATACGGCACCGACAGCGATTCGTGTCGCCGTTCTGTCGGTCGGCTACGGGGACGGGGTTGTCCGCGGACGGTCGTCACTGCCGGTCATCATCAACGGAAAACGTTATCCGATCATCAGTAAGTTATTTATGAGTCATACGTTCATCGCCGTCGATTCGACGGTGGAAATCGGTGATAAAGTTGTTCTGTACGGAGACGGCATCGAAATTGATGACATCACCCGGACCGGGACAGCCAATAATTCGGAACAGATGTGTGCCCGTTCGTGGCGTTTAACACATCGTTATTTATAAGGGGGAAGCAAGATGTACGGAAGCCGCTATTTGACGGAACAAAACAATGAACTACAGATTGACGGGGTGGCAGCAACAGAGCTTGCCAAACAATATGGGACACCGCTTTATGTCATGGCAGAACGTGAATTGACGGACCGTCTGGCGACCGTACGCGACGCCTTTTTAAAGAAATATCCGAATACGTATGCTTCGTTTGCTTCTAAAGCCTTGACAATCGGTGCCGTTTACCAGCAAGTTGTCCGACATGGTCTTGGCATTGACGTCGTCACAGGCGGCGAACTGTTCATCGCCCGTAAAGCCGGTGTGCCGGCGGAACGGATTTATTTCCACGGTTCAAATAAATCGACGCAGGATTTACGGTATGCCGTCGAAGAGGGTGTCGGGAAAATCGTCATCGATCATTACGGGGAAATCGCTCAACTCAACCAGATTGCGGGCGATACCTGTCAAACCGTTCAGGTTCTGATCCGGATTGTTCCGCAAGTCATCGGTGGTGCGCACACGAAAATCCAGACCGGTGGTGTCGATACGAAGTTTGGTTTTTCGACGCATGATGATTCGTACCTGCAAGCCGTCGAAGCTGTTTTAGCAGCGGAACATTTGGTGTTACTCGGTATTCATTGCCATGTCGGATCGCAAATTCAAGAAATTGAACTGTTTGAGCGGACGGCCCGGACGATGATGGGATTCGTCGAAACGATTCGCGAGCGGACTTCTTTCGTCGCAAGCGAAGTCAATCTCGGCGGTGGATTTGGAATTGCCTATACGCAAGATGATCAGCCGCTTGATTTCGAACAAACGATGGAGCGGGTTATGGCGATCATCGATGAAGAAACAACGCGTCTTGCCATCGATCGTCCGCGAATCGGGATTGAACCGGGGCGGTGGGTCGTCGCAAATGCCGGAACGACGCTGTACACGGTTGGTGCTATCAAGGAAGTACAAGGTGTACGAACGTACCTATCGGTGGACGGAGGAATGGCGGATAATATCCGGCCTGCTCTATACGGAGCGGTGTACGAAACCGTCATTGCCAATCGAATCAAAGGAGAAACACGTCATGTGACAGTTGTCGGTGCAGCGTGCGAATCCGGCGATCTGGTTGCTGAGTCTGCTGATTTAGCAGAACCCGTCAGTGGAGATACGTTAGCGGTCTTCGGGACAGGCGCTTATAACTATTCGATGGCAAGCAACTACAACCAATTTTTACGACCGGCTGTTGTTTTCGTTAATCAAGGTGAATCGCGTGAAGTTGTCCGTCGCCAGACGTACGCCGATTTAATTCAATGTGATCTGGGTCTTGAAAATATCCCGTCTTCTTAAGAACTGAAACCATTCAAAAGCGTCCTGGTCGTAAAGACCGGGACGCTTTTGTGTTACTTCGGAATGACAAGGACTTGCCCGACGGAAATCAAATTGACATTCGTGATTTTATTGGCACTGGCAAGCGCGGTGACCGTCACGCCGTACTTCGTTGCAATGGAGTAGAGCGTGTCCCCGGCTTTGACGGTATAGGTGACTGTTGTTGGCGGAGGAGGTGTCGTTCCCGGAATGACAAGCACTTGTCCGACAGTGATCAGATTGTAGTTCGTGATGTTATTGGCTTTAGCGAGAGCAGCGACGGTGACATTGTAGAGGTTGGCGATTTTATAAAGGGTATCGCCCGATTTAACCGTATACGTTTTACTGCCGCTTGGAGGCAATTTTAATAATTCGGAGATTGTGACGAATTTATAGCCTTTCGCTTTAAGTTGCGAAATCATCGATGGAAGTGCAACCGGTGTACCGGGTGCACCAGCCCCCGTATGCATCAGAACGATGGATCCCGGGACGATGTTCGGAACGACACGCGCCAAAATGGCTGTTGAACTGATACCTTTCCAGTCAGTTGTATCGATGTTCCACTGAATCGTTTTCGTGTATCCGGCATTCCCGACGGCGGCAAGGACAGCGCTGTTGCTCGCGCCAAATGGTGCGCGGAAAATCGGTTTAGTCGTCCGTCCGGTCAATGACTTGATTAAGTTTTCGGTTTTTGAGAGTTCACTCGTCATCTGAGTGGCGGTTAATTTCGTAAAATCAGGATGCGTATAGGAGTGATTTCCAAGCTGATGCGTCGGAGTTGCAGTGGCGATATTTTTAATCAATTGTGGATGATTATTGGCACCGGTACCTGTTAAGAAAAAGGTTGCTTTGACATTGTTGGCTTTTAAGATACTCAAAATCTTAGTGATGTTTCCACCATCTGCTCCGTCATCAAACGTCAGTGCGACGACTTTACTCGTCGTCGATCCTTTTGTGACAAACGTCGAACTGGCTGCATCTGCCGTCAAACCGTAACTAAAGAAAGGAAAAAGCGATATTAACATGATCATGATGATCCGAATCCATTTCCCGTGCATGTGTACGTCGCCTCCTTTTTCTAGGATGACTGCCTCTCACTTGACTCTACTTATCTATTACCCTTTTTGAGCAAAAAAACTAAAAAATAGGGAGATAATTCCCGAATTTTTATGAGTCTAAACGGATTAATCTTAAATAATTGTTTAGCCCTGAAATGAATAGGGAACATATGGTATATGGAAATAGTAAAAGGAGTGGAAACGAATGATTGAATTTAAAAACGTCGGGAAGCAATTTAAAGACAACGTTGTCTTAAAAGGCTTAACTCTCGAAATCAAAGAGGGCGAGCTGGTTGTGTTCATCGGACCGAGTGGATGTGGGAAAACGACATCCTTAAAAATGATCAATCGTTTGATTGAACCCTCGTCAGGAACGATTTTAGTCAACGGAAAAGACATCATGAAGACGGATACGATTGAATTGCGTCGTCATATGGGATACGTCATCCAACAGACCGGTCTCTTTCCACACATGACTGTACGGGAGAATATTCAATTGATTGCCGGGCTCGAAGGGAAAGACCACGATCAGATGGATGTTCGAACAGAAGAATTATTACAGATGGTCGGTCTTGATCCCAAACAATTCATTGACCGTTATCCGAGTGAACTCAGTGGTGGACAACAGCAACGTGTCGGGTTTGCCCGAGCCTTGATGAATGACCCGGACGTCATCCTGATGGATGAGCCGTTCAGTGCGCTTGACCCCGTTACACGCAATGACCTCCAAGAAGAACTATTTAATCTCCAGGAAGAAGTCAAGAAAACGATTGTGTTCGTCACACATGATATGGATGAGGCGATCAAGCTGGCCGATCGGATCTGTATCATGCGCGATGGAGAAATCGTTCAGTTTGATACACCGGAAGAAATCCTGCGTCATCCGAAAGACGAGTACGTCGAATCCTTTATCGGAAAAAATAAAATCTGGAGCAGTCCGGCGTTCATCAAAGCAGAGGACATCATGATTGAAGATCCTGTTTCCATTAGCGGAAAACGAACGCTGTTGCAGGGAATTGAAATCATGCGCGGACGTAAAGTCGACAGTCTGTTGATCACGGACCGTGACCGGATCCTTCAAGGAATCGTTAAATTGAAGAATATTCAAACGGCTCCTGATAAAGGGGTTCGGATTGAAGACGTCATGGAAGGGGAACTGGTTGCGGTTGATGAGCAGGACTCCTTGCTTGATGTACTTGAAGTCATGAACCATGAAGAAACAGGCTATCTGCCTGTTACGAATAAAGCAGGACAATTACGTGGATTAATTACAAGAAGTAGCTTGCTTTCTGTCTTGAGTGAGCAGTTCATTCAGGAGGAGGAAGTTCAATGAATGGATTTTTAAATTACGTTCAAAACAATACCGGTCAAATTTTTGACCTGTTACTCGAACACTTGCAGTTGACTGTGCTGGCCGTCGTCATTGCCGTCGTCCTCGGGATTCCGATTGGTATTCTCATCACACGGTATCAACGTTTTGCGAAACCGGTCCTTGCTTTGACAAGCGTCGTCCAAGCCGTACCGAGTCTTGCCCTGCTTGGATTCCTGATTCCGTTCATCGGAATTGGTTCGACACCGGCCATCATCATGGTCGTTCTCTATTCACTGCTTCCAATCGTTAAAAATACGTATACCGGATTATCGAGCATTCCGGGAGATATGCTCGAAGCAGCCAAAGGAATCGGCTTAACGGATCGTCAGATTTTAGGTAAAGTTCAAATTCCATTGGCGTTACCGATCATGATGGCCGGAATTCGGATTTCTGCCGTCACGGCCGTCGGTCTGATGACGATTTCTGCCTTCATCGGTGCAGGCGGATTAGGATATCTTGTTTTCTCCGGGATTCAAACCGTTGATAACAATCAAATTCTGGCTGGTGCCATTCCTGCCGGTATCTTAGCATTAGCCATTGATTTCATTGTCAGCCGGATTGAATATTCGGTCGCACCAAACGGAATTCCGCTTGCAGACGGCCGGGTGAAGAGCCGCGCACGCAAACGCCGTAAAGCGATGTCAGCCGGAAAGAAAATCGCCATTGCAGCGATTGTTTTCCTGCTGATTGGCGGAACGGTCGCCTATTCGTTCTTAAAAACGGATAAAATCGTCATCGGTTCAAAAAACTTTACGGAGCAATTGATTTTAGGAAATATGTTAGCGGATCTCATTGAAGACAAAACAGATTTAGAAGTCGAGCGTCAACTCAATCTCGGCGGAACAAAAGTCGCCTATGGAGCACTTGAAACAGGCGAAATTGATGCTTATGTCGAGTACACGGGAACATTATTGATTGATGTCCTGAAACAAAAACTGGAAACTGATCCGGAAGCTGTTTATAAAAAGGTCGGAAAAATGATTCCGGAAAAGAGCCAGGTTGATGTTCTCGATCCAATCGGTTTTAACAACACGTACGCTCTTGCGATGACAAAAGAAGATATTAAAAAATATGACTTGAAAACTGTTTCCGACATGGCAGCAGTCAGTAACCGATTGATTCTCGGATCAACGATTGAATTCGCCAACCGCGAAGACGGGTACTTGGGATTAAAGAAAAAATATCCCGACATGAAGTTTAAAGATGTCCAGCCGGTCGACGGCGGATTACGTTATACGGCTTTAACGAACGGAAAAACCAATGTCATCGACAGCTTCTCGACAGACGGTCTACTGAAAAAGTTTAATCTGACAGTTCTTGAAGATGATAAAGAATTTTTCCCGCCATATTACGCTGTACCACTTGTTCGTCAAGAAACACTCGAAGAACATCCGGAATTAAAAGAAGTCCTGAACCTGTTAAAAGATAAGATCACAGATAAAAAGATGCAGGAATTGAACTTTAAAGCAGATGTCGAAAAAGAACGTCCGGAAGATGTGGCACGTGAATTCTTGATTGAAGAAGGACTCATTAAAAAGTAAAAAAAGAGAGCCGAGGCGAGAATCCGCTTCGGCTCTTTATCATGCGCGCTGACGCGCTATATCGTTTTGGAAAATAGGTAATCCTGGTAGATCATTATTTTTTGATTCGACTAGCGAGCCAAGCGCGAACTGTATTTTGCTGAATCATACATGTTCTTCCTCTCTTGATTGAATTATTCCTAAACTCAAGGATTTTTGCTCGGCATCATTAACAATACGTGCTTGCAACTCTTTCGTCAACCCATCTGTTTCGTATACAGGTAAAGTCGGCAAACCGTAACTCGGATTATTTGTGGATGAAAACAAGTCAGCCATCAACCGTTCTTCGAATAATGGTGTCATTTTAAATCCTCCCCCGTCGTGATTCCTGCCTTACTTCTACAGTGTAAGGGAGAGATGTAAACAAACGAGAGGTAAATTGTTAAAAACAGGTGAACTTTGTAAACGTTTTCACATTGTCGTCAAATCTTCTTCGAGTGGCGTGCAGTCAGCAGCATATTGTTGACCCCGTTTGACGTATTTCCGGATCGTCCGTTCCATGATGAACCGGTCATGATCACTGATTTCACGAACGATTTTTGCCGGAACGCCCATGACCATCGAATTCGGAGGAACGACCATTTTAGGTGGGACCAGACTGCCGGCTGCAACGAAGGCACCGCTTCCGATTTCAGCTTCGTCCAAAATCGTCGCCGACATCCCGATCAAAGCGCCTTGGCGAATGATTCCCCCGTGAATCATTGCCATGTGTCCGATCGTGACATCATCTTCAATGATGGTCGGATACCCTTCATACTGATGAATCATGGACCCGTCCTGAATATTGACACGCTCGCCAATTTTAATCGGACCTTCATCTCCCCGGATGACCGTATTGAACCACACAGTCGAATCTTTACCGATTTCGACCTCTCCGATGACTTTGGCGCCGTCTGCGATATAGACGCTCGGGTCAACGTTTGGAACCAATTGACCTACACGATATTTCATGTCTGTTCCTCCCTTTTACTTTCAAGTGTACGTTTTCATCTTGACTGTTGGAAAAATAAATTGCAACTGCTTCCAAACTAATTGTAAGATGGTAAAAATACCGTTCACACCAGGAGGAAACAGGATGAATCAGACAGTTCGGGCACGACTTATTACCATCGCCGCAAAAAAAGAAAAAGCAGCAGTCGTCTATCAAGGCATTCAGGTCATCGATGTCATGACACGTGAGACGTATCAAGCGGATGTTGCGGTAGATTCCGGCTACATTGCCGCTGTCGGCGACGGATATGAAGGAATTGAAATGATTGACGGAACAGGAAAATTCATTGCGCCGAGTTTCATTGACGGCCATGTCCATATCGAGTCATCGATGGTGACACCAAGTGAATACGAACAGGCAATTTTACCGCTCGGTGTAACGACCGTCATTGCCGATCCGCATGAGATTGCGAACGTAAAGGGAGCGGAAGGGCTCCAGTTCATGTTGGACGATGCAGCAGGACTGTCGCTTGACGTGCGGATGATGTTGCCGAGCTGTGTTCCAGCGACATCATTTGAACATGCCGGGGCATCGCTCGATGCAGCGGCACTCGCATCTTTCGTGGATCATCCGGGCGTGCACGGCTTAGGAGAAGTCATGGACTATCCGGCGGTGGAACGGGCGGATCAGGATATGCTGAAAAAAATCGAACAAATCGAAGCTGCCGGGAAACTCGTGGATGGTCATGCCGCAGGACTCGGTGCACGTGAATTGAACATCTACGGTGTGGCAGGCATCCGGACGGATCACGAAGCGGTCAGCAAGCAAGAAGCGATTGAACGGGCGCGACGCGGATTATACGTCGAAGTCCGGGAAGGGTCGGCTGCCCGGAATCTCCAGGAAGTGCTTGATGCGGTCACGGAAAGTAATGCCGGTCGATTCCTGTTCTGTACGGACGATAAGCATCTGGACGATACGTTACGTGAAGGCACGATTGACTATAATATCCGCTATGCCATACAACACGGGATTAAGCGGGAAACGGCTTATGCGATGGCTTCTCTTCATGCAGCCAATGCGTATCAACTAAATGACCGTGGAGCAATCGTCCCGGGACGCCGTGCGGACTTTGTCATTTTGCAGGATGCCGATCAAGTGACGATTAAGGAAGTCTTCGTCAATGGACAGGCGGTCGCCCGAGCCGGTAAAACAATCATCTCATCCCAAAAGATAGCGGTACCGTCGACATTGCGCGGCGAACTGAAAACGAAGCCGATCACGGATCAAGTTTTTGAACTCGTATTAGAAAAACCGAAAGCGCATGTCATCGGAATCATCCCGAAAAGTATTGTCACGGAACATTTGATTTTGGATGTGCCTTTACAGGACGGGAAATTTGTCCCCGTCCCGGAACAGGACTTATTGAAAATCGCCGTCATCGAGCGTCATAATGCGACCAACTTCTCAGCAGTCGGCATCGTTAAAGGGTTTGGCATGAAGCGAGGTGCCATTGCGGCGACGGTCGCCCATGATTCGCATAACCTTGTTATCGTCGGAACATCGGATGCCGAGATGAAACTTGCGGCAGAGCGTCTGATCAAGGCGGGTGGAGGTGTCATTGCGGTCAACGGGACAGAAGTTCTGGCGGAGTTGCCGCTTGAAATCGCTGGATTGATGACGAGTCGTCCTTTCCAGGAAGTCGGAGATACCCTCGAAGCGCTCAATGATGCACTTGATGTACTCGAAGCCGACCGCTCCTTTAATCCGTACTTGACGATGTCGTTCCTCTGTTTGCCTGTCATCCCGAATCTGAAGTTGACGGACAGCGGATTGTTTGACGTTAAAACGTTCCAACATATTGCAGTACAAGCTTAAATGAAAAGGTAAAGTTCACGAAAGGTGATGATGTGGACTTTACCTTTTCTTAATAGTTTTCCGGTTGAATCATTATTTGATCCTTGTTATAGTAGGTCTTATATCTTTGTGAAAAGTGTAGCTTGATGAAACTTTTCAGGAGGATACTCCGTAGAAAAGAAGAGAACAATCAGAAAGGACAGATTCAATGGATAAGTCATATTTTGAAGGTCATGAAAAGTTGATTGCTGATGTATACCGTTCATTTATCGACCAGTTTCATGAGTTACCAAACAACCGGCGTACAAAACGTCAGTTACGAAATCTTGCGTTTTCAGTGATTCGACAGGCTGGTCCGACCTATCAGGAACGAACCGTCTTATACGCATTTTTTGCTGAATTTTTCCGTGCGGTCGAAGAAGGACAGCGGGAAGAAATCGAATTTTATAAACAAATCGCACAGTAAAGACCCCGATCGGCTCCGGCAGAAGGGGTCTTTGTTGTATACAAAAACCGGTCACCAAGGGAATCCTGGTAACCGGTAGGAAGATACTTATTTTACTTCCATCCATTTGAAGCTCATGTCTGCTCCGAATGGGTGACGATATAGTTTGTCGATGTTCGCACGTTGCAAGTATGCTTCACCTTTTTGGTAGATTGGAGCAATCGCATAGTCTTCTGCCAAGAGCATTTTTTCAGCTTCTTGAAGCGTCGACCAGCGTTTTGCTTCATCCGGCTCTGCTTTTGCTTCTTTAATCATCTTATCGAACTCTTTGTTCGAGTATTCCATACGGTTAAAGCTTCCGCCTGTTAACCACATATCGAGGAACGTCATTGGATCCTGGTAGTCAGGGCCCCAACCGGCAGCAGAGATGTCGTAATCGCCTTTAGACTCGAGGTCCAGGAAGTTTTTGAACGGTTGTTGCTTGATGTTGACCGTAAGACCCGGTAAGTTTTTCTCGAGATCACCTTTTAAGAATTCAGAAACTTTCTTGAAGGCATCTTCATCACGTGACAACATATCGAGTTCTACTGTTTTGACACCGAGTTCTTTTAGGCCGGCATCCCATGCTTTTTTCGCTTCTGTTGCATCAAAGCTTTGGAGATCTGGATATTTGGCACGGAAATCTTCCCCATCCGGAGTGAATGTAAAGTCTTTTGCGACGATGAAGTTAGCCGGTTTTGAACCGTCATTTAAGATGACGTCTGTAATTCCTTGTTTTTCAAAACCAAGTGCAAGCGCTTTACGGATGTTTTCGTTTTTAAGTGCTTTATTTTTTTGGTTGAATCGGAGGAAGTTGATCCGTGCATCTGGACGTGTCTTGTAGTTGTCGGATTTTTCGTATTGTGAGACGAACTCCGATGTGATAGGTGCGAAGTCGACGTCTTTCGACTCGAACAAGTTGACACCAGTCGAAATTTCTTTAACGACTTTTACATCGATTTTTTCCATTTTGACGTTTGCTTTATCCCAGTAATCCGGGTTTTTCTTATATGTCCAACCGGAATTAGATTGCCACTTATCCAAGATGAATGGTCCGTTGAAGAGCATCGAGTCGACGTTTGTCGCAAACTTGTCGCCGTTTTCTTCGACAAACGATTGCTTGAGTGGTAAGTAAGTCGGGAAACTTGTCAATCCGAGGAAGTATGGAGCCGGAGCTTCCAATTGCACTTCAAGAGTTTGATCGTCCACTTTCTTGACACCGAGCGAATCGAGTTCTGCTTCACCGGCTAAGATTTTGTTAGCATTTTTTAAATCCTGAAGGATGTATGCGTACTCTGCTCCTGTTTTTGGATCGAGTGCACGTTTCCAAGAGTAGATGAAGTCGTCTGCCGTAACAGCTGAACCATCTGACCACTTGGCATCTTTACGGAGTTTAAATGTATATGTTTTCTTATCATCTGATACTTCGACACTTTCTGCGATTCCGGCAGTCGGTTTGTTGTCGCCGTCAAGACGGTAGAGACCTTCAAAGACGTTGTTCGTAACGATGATGGATGTTGAGTCCGTTGTTTTTGTTGGATCAAGTTGTGGCACATCCGTAGTCGAGATGAGTGTCACCTCTTGTTTTTTTTCTTTTGAGGAAGAAGAGTTTCCATCTGATTCATTGCTTTGGCCACAAGCTGCTACTGCGAGCAGCGCCATGCTGGATAGTCCAGCAAAGGCAATTTTAGTTTGTTTCTTCATGTGAAAGATGACCCCCCGATTAGATTGAAATGATTTCAGAAAAGTGTGAACATAATGTAAATTTAAGTGAAAGCGAGTAAAAATGCAACACAAATTTTCTGACAATTTCTATTGATCAAGGTCTATATGCTCAATTCCGAGTGTTTTCAAGTAGTCATAAAGTATGAATATCGTCAGTTTATGAGGAGAATACATCCGTAAAGTCAACTGCCGCGCATGACCGCGTAACCGGATATTAGTAATGCGGACTCCTTTTTTTTCTAATGCTGCTTTGACCGTTTGAGCATCCGTATCCGCTGCGAGAGTCAGGTGGGCAACGATGACGTTAGCTTCGAATCGGCTATTGTTGACCCGCTTCATGACCCAAGTCAGTCCTTCCAATGAAAAAAATAAAAAGAGGACTAAAAACGTGGCTTCTAGGATAAAGCCAGCTCCGAGTGCAATGCCAATTCCACTGGCTGCCCAAATGATGGCAGCAGTCGTCAAACCACTGACGATATCGTGCGGACGTCTTAAAATCACGCCGGCGCCGATGAAGCCGATTCCGGCGACGACTTGAGCGACAAGACGCATCGGATCCATTTGGACATTGGGGGCAATCGTACTGTACAGCACGACAGACTTAATGGATACGATGGTTAACAGACAACTGATCAGGGTAATTACGAGGCTAGTACGTATACCAACAGGCTTATTTTTGATTTCGCGTTCGAATCCGATGATGATACCGAACAGTGCGGCTATCATCAATTTAAAAAAGTCCTCTAGTTGGAACGAATGGATCCAATTCATATTGATCAAATCCTTTCTTTACAATGGCTTTGATTTTGTTATAATGAATTTTGTGTCTTTCGAATTAATATACGTTTGATATGAATAGATATACAAGAAATAAAGGACGTGTTAGAGGATGAATCAACAAAAAATCGGCTTTTTTGCTTTAGCCGCAATGGTCATTGGATCGATGGTCGGTGGAGGTGCCTTCAATCTGCCGGGAGCAATGGCTCAAAAAGCGAGTGCAGGTCCGATTCTAATCGGATGGGGAATTACTGGTCTTGGCATGATTATGCTGGCGCTGGTCTTTCAACACTTGGCAAACAGTAAACCGGAACTTGAAGGCGGCATTTACGCATATGCCCGTGAAGGATTCGGACGATTTGTCGGTTTTAACAGCGCCTGGGGATATTGGGTCTCGGCCTGGATCGGGACAGTTGCCAACATAACGTTGGTCTTTAATGCACTCAGTTACTTTTTCCCGATTTTCTCATCAGAAAATCGTGTATTTTTGTTAGTGATGAGTATCGTTGTCGTATGGGGACTGTTTTTCATCGTCTCGAGCGGGATTAAAGAAGCGACACTTGTCAACCTGATTACGACGATCGCAAAGCTCGTTCCCATTTTGATTTTTATTTTATTGGTAGCAATTGCTTTTAATGTGAAGACGTTTAACCTGAATTTTTGGGGAGAAGGAACGGAATTAGGCAGTATCTTTACGCAAGTCAAAGGAACGATGCTTGTGACGCTTTGGGCCTTCGTCGGGATTGAAGGGGCTGTCGTCTTGTCGACACGCGCCAACAAACGGAGTGATGTCGGGAAGGCGACAGTCGTAGGGCTTGTCGGAGTACTTGTCATCTACATCCTGATTTCCGTCTTATCGCTCGGTGTTTTGAACCAGGAACAGTTAGCAGGATTACAAGAACCGACAATGGCTTATGTGCTCGAAGCTGCGATTGGTCCGTTTGGAGCAACCTTGATTATGGTCGGACTGATCATTTCGTTATCCGGAGCACTGCTCGGATGGACGATTCTGGCGTCTGAAATTTCCTACCTCGTTGCGAAAGATGGTGCGTTTCCAAAGTTCTTTGCAAAAACGAACCGGAAAGGGGCGCCGGTCGGTGCGTTGCTGATCACTCAAATTGCGACCCAGTTCGTTGCAGGTATCGCCTTATTTTCTGCACAGACGTATTTAGTCTTATCCAGTATTGCCGGAATTTGTGCATTGTTGCCGTATCTGTTGTCTGCCGTGTACAGTGTCCGTTTTTCACGGGCAGAACGCAATACAAAGATGCTGATCTTCTCGACGATTGCCGCCGCCTATTCACTGTGGCTCGTCTACGCTTCAGGGATTTGGTATATCGTCATCGCAGCCCTCGTCTATGTACCGGGTATCATCGCCTATCTGATGGCGGAGCGGGAGCAGAAGCGGGGCGGTATGTCGCGTTACGAAATGATTGCGAGTGGAATTTTAATTATCTTAGCTGCCGTTGCAGTTTACGGGATGATCGGTGGACAAATTCAATTGTAAGACAATGGACGAATCTCATCGGCGGACTTCAAAAACCGTCTTTATACGAAAAACAGGAGCCGGAGTCTAGTCCGGCTCCTGTTTTTTAGTTGTCCTTATTGTCCGGTTCTTCAGGATTGGATGAACCAAAACGCAGTTCTACTTCCTCAACAGACAACGGTTCGGAAAAAATGAATCCTTGCATCTGCTGGCAGGCGGTCGCTTCCAGATAACTCAGGGCAGTCGTCGTTTCGACGCCTTCTGCGACCAGATTCAGCTTTAAGTTTTGACCAAGTTGAATGATTGAGTCGAGCAACCCGTTTTCTCCTAAATCGATGCCGTCAATGAAGACTTTATCGATCTTGAGTTCATCAATCGGAAAAGCACGCAAATATTGTAAGGAAGAATAACCTGTTCCAAAATCATCAATCGATAATCGGAAACCAAGCGCTTTGATCAGTTGCATCCGTTCAATTGTCCGCTGTGTCTGTAAAATTGCAATATTTTCCGTCAGTTCGAGTGTCACGAATCGGGGATCGATCTTTTTTTGAGACACGACATGCTGTAAGGTCCGGACAAACGAATCGCTTTGGAACTGATGCGGTGAAATGTTGATGGCCATCGTCAAATCAGGTGCAATCTGTTTCTGCCAAAGTGCGAGTCGTTCGCAGGCTTCGATGACGACCCAGTTGTTGATGGGTGTAATCAAAGCCGCTTCTTCGGCAAGGGGAATGAACTCATCCGGAGGAATGCTCCCAAGTGCCGTATGATTCCAACGCAACAGCGCTTCAAAACCATCGACATGCTTGGTTTTCAAGTTGATGATCGGTTGATAGACCAAATGAAGGGCTTGATCCTCTAAAGCCGTAAATAATGAGCGTTCGAGCTGTAATTTCCGGGTGAACTGCTCATCCATTTCATGGGTCAAATACTGGATTGTTCCTGTGCCGATTGATTTTCCGGCATACAGGGCCATCTCCGAACGACGGTACAAATCTTCAAGTGATTTGGCTTCCGAAGGATAGACGGTAATTCCGAACGTACAGGAGATGATTAAGGAATGCCCATTAATATAATAGGGACGTTGCAATACTTGTTGCAGTTTCCGGGCATATTGGAACAAGGCATTCCGGTCTGTGACTTCGAGCACCACACCAAACAAGTCACTCGTCGGATGGAACGTTAACAGCTGTTTTGCATGTTCGGACAAACGTTTGGCTAACGCTTGTAAAAGTTGGTCGCCGACATGTGTCCCGAAGGAATCGTTGATGACTTTAAAACGATCAATATCAAATAAGATGAGTGAGATCGGGAGATCATCAGATGCTTTGGAGAATAAGACCTGACCTTCCCGAAGAAAGCCACGTCTATTCAGTAGATGGGTCAATTCATTATGATGAACTAAAAAATCAAGTTCCTGTTCGAGATGTTCGGTTTCCGTAATATCGGTACCAATGAAAAGATGTTGGAAACGGACACCGTTTACGTCATAAACCGGAATCAAAGTGGCATGAAACACTTTTTTAGACTCATCCTGTGTCGATATGGACAACTTCCCGGACCAGGCTTTTTTCTTCTTGATTTGAGAGCGAATCATGGGAAGGACGTCTTCAGACGAATCTAGTAATATCGTCCAAGGTTGACCGAGCAACAGGTGTGGGCAAAAACCCGTAACATCCGTCAAATTGGTATTGGCGTATTGAATCGTTCCCCGTGCGTCGAATATTGCGACACAAGCGATTTGATCAAACGCATAGCGTAAGTCCATCAATCCTTGAAATAACGGTTTGGTTGCATTCTGTTGAGTGGAAGAAGGCAGCTGACAGAAAAAAGCACCAGAAGGTTCGTTTTTTTCATCAAAGAGCGGTGAGACGAGCAACGTCGATGTCGAACGGTCACCTGATTTATGAAGAAATGTTGTATTCGGTAATTGCATCGATTGCCGCTTTTCTAAAAATGAATACCAGATTTGCCGGCTGAACGCAGCATCTTCCGGGTCAAGGAGCGGGACCAGTTGTCCGGTAACTTCTTGTGCCGACCAGCCCCAGCAGGATTCGGCAGCCTCATTCCAAGAATGGACGGTTAAATCGACGTGTAGGATAAATGCAGGTAAAGGAAATCCTTGCATGACAGTTTCGTAGGAACTAATGGTCGAACGATCCATTATGGACGCACACTCCTTTTAAATGATCAGAGATGACGGTTCACTTGTCTTGTCTATTCCCAGTATATTCAATTTTCATGCGAATAAATCCTGTATTTCGATTGAAGATTATCCGTGTGAATCTGTTATAATCAGAATGAAAGCGTTTTCCAAGCGAAAAAGGGGGATTTATCATGAATCAAACAGAGAAAATCATTACACAGACAGAGAAATTCGGGGCACACAACTATCATCCGCTTCCAATCGTCATCTCGGAGGCAGAAGGGGTGTTCGTCAAAGATCCGGAAGGCCGCGAATATATGGATATGCTTAGTGCCTATTCAGCTGTGAACCAAGGACACCGTCATCCGAAAATCATCGAAGCCTTAAAACGGCAAGCGGATAAAATTACGCTGACATCGCGCGCGTTTCACAATGACCAGTTGGGGTTCTTTTATGAGAAGGTCGCGCAATTGACAGGAAAAGATATGGTCCTGCCGATGAATACGGGAGCGGAAGCGGTCGAGACGGCAGTTAAGGCAGCACGTCGCTGGGCGTACGAAGTCAAACAAATTCCTGGAGATGCTGAAATCATCGTCTGCGAAGGGAACTTCCATGGTCGGACGATGACGGCTGTTTCGATGTCAACAGAAGCCGAGTATCAACGTGGATTCGGACCACTCTTACCGGGCATCAAAACGATTCCATACGGGGATTTGGAAGCATTGAAAGGCGCCATCACGGAAAATACAGCTGCCTTCATCGTTGAGCCGATCCAAGGTGAAGCGGGTATCCTGATTCCGTACGAAGGATTCTTGAAAGATGCCCAGGACGTCTGTAAGGAACAAAACGTATTGCTCGTCTCGGATGAAATCCAATCAGGACTGGGCCGTTCGGGTAAATGGTTTGCTTCGGACTGGGACAATGTAACACCAGATATGTACATCTTAGGAAAAGCACTGGGGGGCGGCGTGTTCCCGATTTCTTGTGTGGCTGCCAACCACGATATCCTGAGTGTCTTTAATCCGGGATCGCATGGTTCGACATTCGGCGGAAATCCATTGGCCTGTGCGGTATCTGTCGCTTCACTTGAAGTTTTGGAAGAAGAGAAGTTACCGGAACGTTCACTAGAGCTCGGAACATACTTTATGAACCGTCTAAAAGAAATCGACAATCCGATGATTAAAGAAGTTCGTGGGCGCGGATTATTCATCGGTGTCGAATTGACAGAAGCGGCTCGTCCGTATTGCGAAGCATTAAAAGAAAAAGGATTGCTCTGCAAGGAAACACATGAGACAGTCATTCGTTTTGCACCACCACTCGTCATTACAAAAGAAGAATTAGACTGGGCATTCGAACGGATTGAACAAGTCCTCGGCGTCTCGGTTGCACAGTGACAGTCCACTCCCTATCGGAAAGCGATAGGGAGTTTTTCGATTGATGGACCCCTAAGACTGGGAGCAAATGAGAGCAGAGAAATGTTTGAATCTGTTTCAGGTGGGAACATACTACTATGCGTTAAAAAAATAGGGGGTAATGAACATGTCACATGATAGCGGATTAAACAAAAAAGCTGATGGTTTAGTTGATAAAGTTGCCGGAAAAGCGAAAGAAGCGCTCGGAAAAGCAACAGGAGATAAATCAACAGAACGTGAAGGCAAAAAAGATCAGCTTAAAGGCGATGCTAAAAAAACAGTTGGTAATGTTCAACAGAATCTTGAAGATACGAATCGTCGTTAATCTGTACCCGTAAGGTCCCTTATCTAAAGGGATCTTTTTTTATGAAAAAATATGTATAAAGGTCTAGTCATTTAGACGTGTATGTGGAATAATAATAGATGTTAAAGCGTTTTCATCGTCATGTCATTATTTGTTTTTATTTAGGAAAGGATGAAGTGTATGTTGCAGTTTCTTCAACGAATCGGTAAAGCTTTAATGCTGCCGATCGCCGTTTTACCAGCCGCGGGAATTGTCCTTCGACTCGGTTCAGCCGATATGTTGGATATTCCGTTAATGGTGGCAGCAGGTGGTGCGATTTTTGATAATCTTCCACTGATTTTTGCGATTGGTGTTGCGATTGGATTATCCATTGATGCCAGCGGAGCTGCCGGATTGGCAGGAGCAGTCGGGTATTTGGTCTTAAAAACGGGCGTTGACTCGATGAATAAGGATTATTCAAATGCCCAGATTCAGGCCAAGTACGATGCGATTGCCGCCATTGTCAATGACTCCTCGACGAAAGTGGACGGAGCGACCTTAAGTTCCATTGCCAATCAGGCAACCTTAGGATCAATGGTCAACATGGCTGTCTTCGGCGGAATTATTGCCGGTATCGTTGCCGGTTTGTTGTACAACCGATTTTACAATATTAAATTACCGGATTGGTTAGCATTCTTCGGCGGACGCCGTTTTGTTCCGATCATCACGTCAGCCGCTATGCTGGTCTTAGCGTTTGTCTTTGGTTACTTATGGCCGTTCATTGAAGACGGAATCAATAATGCGGGAGAATGGATGGTCAGCCTTGGAGCAGGAGGGGCCGCACTGTTTGGATTCTTCAACCGTCTGTTAATTCCTGTCGGTCTTCACCATGTCTTGAACAATATTTTCTGGTTTGTCTTCGGTTCATATGAAAAAGCGGATGGAACAATTGCGAATGGAGATATCGCACGCTTCTTCGCTGGAGATCCGACAGCCGGTATTTATCAAGCCGGATTTTTCCCGATCATGATGTTCGCTTTACCGGCTGCAGCAGCAGCCATGGTCATGGCGGCACGCAAAGAAAATCGGAAAGCCGTCGCAGGGGCGATGATTGGTCTTGGATTAACATCATTCCTGACAGGGATTACGGAACCGATTGAGTTTTCATTCATGTTCTTGTCACCGGTCTTATATGTCATGCACGCCGTGTTGACGGGTGTTTCCATGGCAGTCGTCAATTTACTCGGTATCTTGCACGGGTTCTCCTTCTCTGCCGGTTTCATTGACTATGTCCTGAACTTCGGAATCGCGACAAAACCGTTGCTTTTACTCGTTGTCGGTCTCGTATTCGCCGTCATTTATTACTTCCTGTTCTACTTCATGATCACGAAATTCGATCTGAAAACGCCGGGTCGTGAAGATGAATCACTTGTAACGGATGCAGGCCCTGTCACGGGTGTATCAGACGATAAGTACGAGCAACAAGCAGCACGTATTTTTGCAGGCTTACAAGGAACGGACAACGTTACAGCGATTGATAACTGTGCGACACGTCTCCGTCTCCAGGTAAAAGATTCAACGATCATTGACGAAGCTGCAATTAAAGCGGCCGGCGCAAAAGGTGTTATGAAGATGGGCGCGAAAAACGTCCAAATCATCATCGGTACGGATGTCGAGTTCGTCGCTGATGCGATGAAACGTCAAAAATAATGCTATAAAAAAACGACCTTTCCTGATTGCTCAGGAGAGGTCGTTTTGACGTGGAACAGAAGTAGTCGATTGTTTCAGACTGCTGACGTAAATCGGATAGAAAATTCCAATCAGGATGATGATGATCCCGATCCACTGTGAACCGGAGAGATGCTCACCGAGGATGAGGACGGAACAGATGACGGCAGTCGGCAGTTCGGCTGCACCAAGCAAGGAGACGCTGGCCGGGCTTAAGTGTGGGGCACCTGCTGCGAATAACAGCGGTGGCAGAATTAAGGCGAACAGACCCAGTGGAAGTGCGTACCAGATCAGTCCCTGTTCGAAATTCGCTGCAGTCAGGAAAGTCGTCGGCGGATACATAATCATGACGAAGAGAAGTCCGCCTGTCATCATATAAAAGCTTTTTTTAATGACCGGTACATGGTTTGCGACCCGTCCGCTCGCAAGCAGGAAGATCGAGAAACTGACGGCTGCGCCGAGTCCGAACAACGTACCGCGCACGTCAAGGGCGCTCGTATAAGCAGCGCTCGCTAAAATGGCACCGCCGATCAATAGGACGGCAGACAAGAAATGAGAACGCGACGGCAGACGTTTTGCCAAAATCGAATCAATCACGACACCAATCCATGTGAATTGGAAGAGGAGAATGATGGCGACTGAAGCGGAGACGGTTTGTAGGCTCTGATAATACAGGTAACCGGTCGTGCCGCTTGAAATTCCGATGGCCATTAAAGTAAGAGCTGTTTTCGGATTCAGACGAAGATTTTTTGACAGCAGGGCTAAGACAAAAATCATCAGCCATCCGAAGAAAAATTGACTTCCGGAAACAGCGGCTGAGTCAAAACCGGCACCGTAAGCCAGTTTGACGATGGTCGACAGGACGCCGTAACTGATGGCGCCGATTAAGACGAAAAGTGTTGCTTTTGAACGATTCATACAGATCCCTCCATGTTTTAGAACGCACAAAAAAGGTTGCAACGGGGCCTTGTCCAGGTTTTTTGGACAGGGTTTGGTTGCAACCTGTGTGAGTTATTTAATGTTGAGTCCAGCCTTTTTGTAAAAGGTTGGCTTTAATTCATTGTAGCGGACGGTCAATTGATTAAAGGTTTTGAGTGCTTCTGTCGCTTGACGGGAAGTCCGGTTTAAATCAGCTGTTGCTTCATCAATCTTAACGAAGTTCGGTTTTTCGGTCAAGTAGGAAAGCACTTTCTTTTCTGAATCAATCGTCGCCGCATAACGTTTCAAAAACGTATCAAAAGCCTTCTCCCGCTCTTTAAAGATATTGATAAGGGCTGTCCCGTCTTTTTTAGCGGCAGGCAACGAAGATAGGGTACTTGTTAATTCCGCAAGGTCTAACTCATCAAAAGCATGGGTACGGATTGTCTGTTCTTGTTTTAACAATTTGACACGGTTTTGATTCAGAGCGGTCAATTCATCCCGTTCATTTTGTGCCCGTTTAATATCATCGGCCCCGGCTTCGAGGACGGCTTGGTAGGTATTGACGGAAATTTCATCTTGGCGTGTCCGTTGCTCGGCGACGACTGCTGCTTTTTGTTCGGACTTCGCTTGTTCTTCCAACTGCTCGTATACCGAAGCAGCCGGATCACTCGAACAGGCACTGAGAAGCAAGAGGCCGAGACAGGTCAAACAACTGGTGAGGATCATCCGTTTATTAATCATGAAAGGAACTCCTTATAAATTAGAGAATTTTGCGAAATTATACGGGACATGAAAATCTTCATCATAGATGGAAAATTGATAGCCTTTTTTCTTTAATCCGGCGACAATCGCAGGCAATGCCTGCAATGTTTGTGGTTGTTCATGCAACAGGATGATTTCGACCGGGCCTTCCGCACGGCTGATGACAGTGTTGGCAACTTCCTTGGCACTATCTTTGTAGTACCAGTCCATCGAATCGATCGACCAGTCCCACACCCGAAGTTTCGCCTGTTCGATCTCTTTTGCAATCGACTTGGTAATGCCGGGTGTTGATCCATAAGGCGGACGTGTCAACAACGGGCTGTGATTCGTCAGTTGGTTGATTTGTTTCTGTACCCGCAGCATCTCGGGAACATACTGCTTTTTCTTATACAACGTGTCGTAATCATGAGTTTCACTGTGTGGTCCGATGTAATGTCCAGCCTTTGCCATCGAGCGGACGACATCCGGTTGCTCATTGATGTTACTTCCGATCAAAAAAAAAGTCGCTTTAACTTCTTGTTCTTTTAATGATTTCAAGATGTCTGAAGTCAAAGCGGTCGGTCCGTCTTCAAATGTCAGATACGCCACTTTTTTAGTAATCCCGTTCCATTTCTCGACGCGTACCTTGTCCAGGTTCGGAGTCGGAACTTCCTGTAAAGATTGGACGGTTTTTACGCTCGCTTGTTGTTGTGTCGAAGTCAAGTACTGATAAACGATGTAACCGCCAATCGGAAGAAGAATCAGCGCCAGCACGATCAAAAGCTTAGCGAAATACTTTCGTTTGGGTTTTCGGTATCTTGGACCAAGTCCGATGGGATTGCCTGAGTTGTATGAATCCATTGATGTCTGAGCTCCTTTACGGAAAATCTTATGAGTTAAATGTAACATTTTGTCTGTTTCATTTGTAACAAAAATATTACAAAAAGATGACTGGATAACCTGTAATTCAAAAAAAGTTGATTAAGATAGAAATAATGTTATATTTTCAAACAAAAAAAGAAGTCCATCCGCTACGGTAGACTTCCTTCTTCAAGCAAATTTGCGATTAGTGTTCTGTAACAGCACACTCATCACATTCTGTTTTATACGATTCGCATTGTTCATCCATTTCTTTTCCGCAATGGGAGCAGGTTTTGACCGGAAGTTGACGGTAAAACTCGGGAGAGGTCTCTTGGTAAAGGGGTTGTTCCATGATTGTGTTCCTCCTCTTAGTATATGGATGTACCAGCAAACAACACTGAATTTATTTTATTGTACTAGTACAGAAGCGGTATGTCAATCTTTGTTTTATAACAGAAGTTTCTTTAGCAAGTCTTGTCATATGACAGGTAAGCGTAGAGGATGATACGATAACATAGTAAACAGATGTACCTAGAGGGGGATCATTATGAATCAAACATTATCTGACACACTATCGATTTTGACAGAACGCCGGTCAGTTCGTCATTACGATGAGACATTCACGCTTTCACAAAAAGAAGTACAAGAATTGGTTGAATTGACGACAGCTGCGCCAAGTGCCTGGAACCTGCAACATTGGCATTTCGTTGCCTTCCATTCGGAAGAAGCGAAACAACGATTAGCTCCAATCGCTTACAATCAGCCGGCCATCAGTTCTTCTTCCGTCGTCATTGCCGTACTAGGGGATTTACAGGCAAACCGAAACTATAATCCGGTTTATGGACCAGCTGTAGAAGCAGGAGGCATGACGGAAGACTTGTTTGACTCGATCAAAGGACAAGTAGAAGGGGCTTATCAAAGCGAGGCTTACGCGAGAGATGCAGCCATGTCAAACGCAAGTTTAGCTGCGATGCAACTGATGCTAGTTGCTGAAGCAAAAGGACTCTCGACACTCGCGATGGGCGGATTCAATCACCAACTCTTTACAGAAACGTTTATTACAGACGAACGTTATGTCCCGGTCATGTTGATTGCTGTCGGGAAAGCAATCGAAGACGCGAAAAAACGTCCGGCGCTCCGTTTACCGGTCGATCAAGTGACGACTATTCTATAAGTAAAAGAGAGGGGCTGAATCAACATTGAGTTCAGCCTCGTTCATTTTTATTTTTCATATTTTTTTAGAAAAGTACTTGTCAGATGGTTAGTTTCTTGCTATATTAATACATGTCCTAGCAAGTACATAACGTACTGCATCATGATTCTGTAGCTCAGCTGGGAGAGCGCTACCTTGACAGGGTAGAGGTCGCTGGTTCGAGCCCAGTCAGAATCATACCAAAAACCCGTTCATCCTTGGATGAGCGGGTTTTTTTGTTTTAATCATTGGTTTGAAGTTCATCTTCTGTCACCCATTTATGATTTTTAATCGTTTTTCCACCGGTTGTCGGTTTAAAATCGACCATATACACGGTTGTCTGATCGGCTTGATCAATGGTCGCTTTTGCACCATCCATCCCTTTCATGTGATCAGCCGCTAAAGTCACCTCATCACCTGCTTGCAACGGTGAAGCCGGAACCGGGTTGAGTTCTTCCTGAATCACCCATTTATGATTACTGACTTTTTTACCACCGTTCGTTGGTGTATAGCTGACTTCATATACTGTTGTATCAAATGAATCGACGATTGTTGCTTTTGCGCCATCCATTCCTTTCATATGATCAGAGGACAGAAGGACGTCTGATCCGTCTTTAAACTTCGGATTTTCAGCTTGTTTCAGTCCAGCGGGAATTTTCCCGTCACTTGAATGCATCATCCCTGCATGGGAATCGTTCTTATTATCATGCATATCGTGTGAAGTAGAGGAATTGGAATCAGATCCGCAGGCACCTAAACTTAGGACAGCAGAAAGAGCGAGTGATGTAACGAGTAGTTGTTTTTTCATGAAAATTGACCTCCTGTAGTAATTTGGTTATGTGACTACTATACCCGTGTTTCGTGCAGAAACCGTGCAGAAAGAGTGACAATTCAATTACCTGACTGAATGAGTCATTGGAAAAGTGTATCGTAATAGTGAAGAAAAAGGAGGAGCAGGGCGTGCGGCATATTTCATACTACATTGGTCTACTTTTTTTGACTGCCATTCTTGTCATCGGCGGCATTCTGTTCAGTACCCTCTATTTAAACCTTGTGAATCAAAGGACGAATGAAGTGGTCCTCGGTTTGCTGAACCGAGGGAACACGCACCGCGATGTCCTCGAGGAATCATTTCATGCGGAAACATTGGAACATGTCAGTTTGATGGAATCAGCATCCGAATTTACCGTCGTTATCACGGATCAAAAAGGAAAAATTTTAAAGGCTTCGCATCCACTTACTCCCAAAATGAAAGTAGAGCTTATCCATACGGAATTTCAAACACAACGAAAAGATCGGATTTTAAGAGCTCAAGCGGAAACGAAGGGTTTTTTTATGACAGATAGTCCAATCACGATTTCAGGTGTTCATCGTGGGCATGTCTTCATGTTTGCTCCGGAAACGTTAATTCAACAAGTCGTCGACCCGTTAAGACAACAATTCATTCAAGTTGGTATCATTGCCGTCCTTCTGTCGCTTACGACTGTCGTGCTGTGTACACGATTGATTTCAAGACCACTCATTGAGATGGAGCGTGCGACGGCCAAGTTGAAAGAAGGAAACCTTGACGTGGATTTACCGGTAAACCGCTCGGATGAGCTTGGGGCACTGGCACGCTCCATCACACAGTTGGCAAAAGATCTTGATTTTTTGAATCGTGAACGGACAGAATTTTTAGCAAATATCTCGCACGAACTTCGAACTCCGCTGACCTACATGAAGGGTTATGCGGATATATTACATCGTCCAAACTTGCCGGAATCTGAAAAAACAGCTTATCTGTCGATTATCAAAGAAGAAAGCGATCATTTGAGCACATTGATTGAACAGCTGATGTTACTGGCACGTTCCGATACGAATGCATTCTCAGTCGAACGAGTGCCGCTTGCGCTCGATCAATTGATTGTCTCGACGACAGAGAAAATGCGACCTGCAATTGAAGAAAAAGGGCTGCATTTGCATGTATCAGGGGAACCGGTAGAGATAGCAGGAGATGAAATTCGGCTCAAGCAAGTGCTGATAAATGTATTGGATAACGCAAAAAAATATACAGCAACCGGTGAAATCGTCGTCCGATACGGCAGGAATGAAACAGGACCGTATTTTCAAGTACGTGATACAGGAAGCGGCATCAGCCAAGAAAGTTTACCCCATGTGACAAAACGTCTGTACCGCAGTGAACCGTCACGATCACGAAGCCGGGGCGGATCAGGGCTTGGTTTGACGATTGCCTTGGCAATCGTTCAAGCACACGATGCGACATTAGATATCAAGAGTGAAAAGAATGCCGGGACGAGTGTGATGATTCAATGGAAGGTGTGAAGAAATGGCTCGAATTTTAATCGTTGATGATGAACAACGGATGCTTCAATTAATGAAGTTATATCTGGTACCCTATGGTCATACATGTCATTTAGCCGACACGGCCGAAAAAGCGCTCGACATCGTCAAGACCGTTCCCATCGATTTGGCCTTACTCGATGTCATGATGCCCGATATGGATGGATGGACGTTGTGTGAAAATATAAGACGAATGGCTGATTTTCCAATCATTATGGTGACAGCGCGGAATCAAATGGAAGATGTGCTACGGGGGCGCAAAGTCGGTGCAGATGATTATGTGGCAAAGCCGATTCATGAAGGAGAATTATTAGGACGAATCGAACTGTTGATTGGTCGAGAAAAGCGGGAGCAGTATGCATTTCATGGACTGCAGTATGACGTCGCAGGATATCATTGTACATTCGACGGACAAAAAATCTTACTGACGAAAACAGAGTTTCAACTTTTAGGAAAACTCTTGACGTCCGTGAATGGCGTCTTATCAAGAGAACAATTGGTTTTGTCGCTGTGGGGCGATGATCAATCGATTGAACCACGAACGATTGATTCTCATATGCGTCATCTTCGTGAGAAATTGCGCCGTTCCGGTTTTCCAATCGATGAGTATTTGGAGACTGTCCGAGGTGTGGGTTATCGTTTACTGGAGCAGACAAAAGACAGCTAAAAGGAGAATTGAAATGACAACGACAATTTATTTAGTCCGCCATGCACATTCGACCTATTCTACAGACGAAGAAGCACGTCCTTTATCAGAACAGGGGAGAGACGATGCGGAACAACTGACGACTCTTTTTGAAGGGATTAAACCGGACCAGATTTACGCGAGTCCGTATCGGCGAGCGATTGAAACGGTCCAGCCTTTAGCAGAACAATATGGATTAGTCATTCAAGAAGCAGCGGCTTTTCAAGAACGGTTATTGGCGCCCGAAGAACTGCCGGATTTTCAACAGGCTGTCGGTTATGTATGGGAACATCCGGATGAAAATCCGTATGGAGGTGAATCAAACGTTACGGCACAACGGCGGATCGTGCCTGAAATCAAACGATTACTAGAAAAACATAAAGATCAAACCGTCGTCATCGGAACACACGGGAATATCATGGTGTTATTAATGCAACATTTTGATCCGGCATATGGATATGCGTTCTGGAAAACGCTAAAGATGCCGGCTGTGTATCAAATGACATTTAAAGACGAAACCTTCCTTCAGATTGAAGAAGTTTGTCAGCATAACTAAAAAAACAGGAGATTGTCCCTTCGATAAGGGACCTTCTCCTGTTTTGATTATGCTTTTACCTTTTCATGTTTTTGGATTAAATCTGCCGTCAGTTGACCCGACAAAGTGACCATCGGAACGCCACCGCCCGGATGTGTTGAACCGCCGACGAAGTAAAGCCCTTCGTAGAGATCACTTTTCGATGGAATCTTGAAGCCGCCGTTCTTTTTCCGATCGGCAGCCACACCGTAAATCGAACCGCCGTTCGGACCGTATAGTGATTTCAAGTCTTCCGGTGTAAAGCGGTATTCGAATTCAATCGATTCACGTAAGTCGGTCAGTCCCATCCGTTCTAATTTATCAAGGACGACTTCACGATACGCATCCCAATCGGTTTTGCCGTCTTGTTTCGTCAGTGGCGGAACGTGCGTCAGGACAAACAGATTGTCTTTTCCTTCCGGTGCCTGGGAAGCATCTGATTTAGAGGAGACACCGACATAAATCGTTGGATCTTCTGGCGGAACACCATCCTTGAACATTTGGGCAAATTCCCGTTCCGGATCATCCGAGAAGAAGAAGTTATGGTGCTTAAGATCTTTATACTCGCGGTTCACACCAAGTAACAGGACAAGACCGGAAACGGACGGAACGAAGGACTGATTTAACTTTTTAGCCTGTTTTGGTCCTTTTTTCTCTGAGATGAGATGTTGATAGGTCGGAATGACCTCCAGGTTTGAGACGACGACATCAGCCGGATAAAATGTACCGTCTGTCGTTTCCACGCCGACCGCACGTTTGCCCTCTGTGACGACACGTGCGACAGGTGTATTGACATGAATCGTCACCCGGAGTTCGTCAAGCACCGTCTTCATGGCACGGGCGATATTGTACATGCCGCCTTTGACGTAATAGATACCAAGTCCCATCTGAACATAAATCATCTGGTTGAAGACGGCAGGAGCTTCGTAAGGGTTGGAGCCGACGTACATGACCATATAATTAAACAGTTGCTCCAGATACTTGTTGTTCAAGTGTTTTTTCGTACCGCTTGCTACTGTATTGAGTGGATCCATCTTAAGTAATTCAGACATCGTATGGTATTTTTTTAAGTCTTTTAAATCTTCGAGACTGTATTTGTAGAAACTGTCTAAACACAGGTCATACATCTTTTTAGAATAACTGAACAATTCGACGAAATCCGCTTGATCGGAAACTTTTTTAAATTCCTCAAGCATTCCCGGGAGATCGCCTTTGACGTCAAGTTGTGTACCGTCTTCAAAGAAAGTCCGCCATTGCGGTTCGATGCGTTCGATTTCCAAATAGTCGTCGAGTCGACGGTGGACGCTCGTAAACAATTGTTCGAGTACCCAAGGCATCGTCAAGATTGAAGGACCGGTATCGAACGTAAATCCTTGGCCGCTACGTTGGTTTAATTTCCCGCCAACATTTCCATTTTGTTCTAGCATCGTGACTTCATAACCGTCTCCCGCAAGGCGGATTGCTGCTGACATACCTGCTAAACCTGCTCCAATAACGACTGCCTGTTTCTTCAAAAAAATCACATCTCCTTATGTTTTAGTAAATAAACGGAATCAAACGTTTTCTTTTGCGGGCCCAGTCCGTGTAAGCAGGACCAAATCCTTTGGTTAACATCTGTTCCTCGATTCGAATACGGTGAAGCAAAGCGATGAACATCAGGATTCCGGCACATAACGTGACAAACAAATTCCCGAAGTATAACGGGAAACTTAACGTGATAAAAAACAGACCGGAATAGAGGGGGTGGCGTAATGCCCGATAAGGACCCGTGCTGACAAGCCGGTCGCCCGGATTGACAGCAACATGGCGGGTGAACTGATGCTTGAGATGATAAATCCCCCAATAGCGCAGAACGACACCGGAAGTCAAAAGGAGCAATCCGATTTCACGTGACAAGGGAAGTCGAATTGAATCACTGAACAGAACGGAAAAAAGGATTGTGGTGATTAACGTAGCTAAAATCCAATAAAAACTTTGCCGTTCTTCCAGTGGAGAAGGTTCCTTCTTACGGTTTCGGAACAGAAACAATTCGAATAACCAAAGAAGAGAGACGGCAATGAACACTTTATCTAAAATGGTCATAAGATTCGCCCCTGACTGATACTAATCATTATTTAAAGAAAACGCATACAAGAAATCTTTACCCGAAAGGCTGAACATTCAATCCTTGTGTCGGACAATCCAGCTTCTTTTGGCAAACTGAGAATTAATTCATTTTGATTACACCTGTACAAAAAATGGTGGCATTTTGAAATGAATGTTATTCTAAAATTAAAGACTAATTACCCTGTTTTGGAAAAAAGGAGTTTTAAGAGATATGAAAAAATTAAAGCAAACGGTGATCGGGTTACTGGCGATTCTCCTCTCACTCGTCAGTTTTTCACTGGCCGCAGAAGCATCCAGTTACCGCCAGGCGAAAACACCGCTCAATCTTCGAAGCGGGGCTTCGACAACAAAAGCAGTCGTCGCAGTGATTCCGACTACTGTCTATGTCAATGAAATCAGCCGACTCGGGACATGGTCAAAAGTTCGTTATGGAACACAGACAGGGTATGCCAGTACAAAATATTTACTGACCGATCAACAAATCGGTGGGTTACGCATCGGCAAGACATTAATCGTTAATCCAAATCTTCCGTTACGTTCGACGTATGCGCCGGGAGAAAGTACAGTTGCACGGGCCGCATTTGAAAAAATGAAACGGGCTGCCAAAGCGGAAAAGATTACGCTGGTCGCATTCAGTACATACCGTTCATATGCGTATCAAAAAGCCTTATTTGAAAAATATGTGGCACGGGATGGTTTTGAGAAAGCCAGCACGTACAGTGCCCAGCCGGGAAAAAGTGAACATCAAACAGGACTGGGTTTTGATATCGGAGGCGCCGATTCATCAAAATATGCCAAGTTCAGCTTCTCAAGTACAAAAGAAGCAAAATGGCTGGCTGCCAATGCCCACCGTTTTGGATTCCATCTCCGTTACCCGCTCGGAAAAGAATCATGGACAGGCTACACATATGAAAGTTGGCATTACCGTTATGTCGGAGCAACGCTTGCGGCGCAGCTGAAAATGACCGGATTGACAATGGAAGAATACTATCAATTGGCACCGGGTAAACCAAGTACACCGTAACAGGTTTCACTTCAAGCTTTAAATGGTAAAGAAATGGTGTATTCCTCATCGTCAGCAGCAGCGGTCTGCCTTTTTTCGAAAGAGGTGGAAAGTTGTGGCGAAAAAAGAAGAAAAGCACCATATCATGACCTTTACATTTGAAGAAGAAGCGACCTCGTATCAGGTATTCAGTGAATTAAAGAAATATCATGCGAATGGCCAAGTCGATTTTGAACAAATCGCTGTCATTAAACGAAGTGAAAGCGGAGCTTTTTCCTTTGAAGATGCTGTCGACTTGAGCGGCTCCAACAAAGCCTTTAAAGGTTCTTTAATCGGTATGGCAGTCGGGATTCTCGGGGGACCGTTCGGTATTTTATTAGGTTCGATGACCGGGATGCTGATTGGCGGATCAAAAGACTTAAAAGAGAATCAAGCTGTTCAAGAAACATTTAAACGGACACTTGGTGTGATTCCACCTGGTAAGACGGGAATCATTGCAATCGGGGAAGAATTCGAACCATCCGTACTGGATGGACTGGTCGCGAAACATAATGGAACGATTGATCGGACAGATGAATTGCTCGAAAAATAATCAAAAAAATCCTTCCCTCATCAAGAGGGGAGGATTTTTTTAGATTAAGATTGACGTTCTTTTTTTACTTTTTTGAAGAAGAAGAGCTCGTAGACGACCGGGACGATGATGAGCGTCAAGAGTGTTGACGTCGTCAATCCGCCGATGACAGTCAAGGCGAGACCTTTTGAAATCAGGGTACCGGATGACGTTGTCAGTGCGAGCGGGACAAGCGCCATGATAGTAGCGAATGCCGTCATCAGGATGGGACGAAGTCGTGTCTTACCGGCTTCAATCAAGGATTCCCGAACCGGAAGTCCACGTGTGATGTTCTGACCAATCCGGTCAACAAGCACAATCGCGTTGGTCGTGACGATTCCGATCAGCATGAGGAATCCGATCATAACACTGACAGACAATGGTTCGTTAGCTAGGAACAGTGTAACGAGCGAACCGATCGGAACGAAAATGAGCGATGACAAGATGATGAACGGAATCCGTGCTTTTCCGAACGTGATTAACATCGTCAAGTAAACGAGACCGATGGCAACGACGATGGCAATTCCGAGAGATTGGAAGATTTCAACCGTATCATCATTTCCGCCGCCACTTGTTAAGGAAACGCCGTCCGGCAAGTCAATTTTTTCGACAGCAGCTTTGACGTCACTGGAGACCGTTTGGACGTTATCGCCTTTGACTTGACCCGAAACGCGGGCATAGACTTTACCGTCCAGTTTTTGAATCGATGTGAAGGTATCGACTTCATTGACGGTTGCGACATCTTTTAAGGCGACAGGACCGGCAGCCGAGAAGAGCTGGACATTTTCAAGATCTTCTTTCGACGTCAAGTCTTCCTTGTAAGACAATTGGACGTCCTGATCTTTGTCATCAAGGTTCAGTGTACCGACCGTGACAGGTTTAGTCTGGTCGTTGACCGTACCAAGAATCTGGAAGCCGGATAAACCACGATCACTGGCTTTTTCAGAATCAATTTCGACAAGGAATTGTTTTTGTTTCTCGCTAAAGTTATTCGTAACATATTTCAAATCATTGTTTTTGTTCATATTGTCTTCCACCAGTTTAGCTGCTTTTTGGAGCGCTTCTAAATCAGTCGAGAACAAATCAACATCTACATTATTATTGGATGGGGGACCACCTGTCGACAGTTCAGCAACGCTGATTTTGACGTCGACACCATCTTCTTTTGCGATATCATCCATTTTGGTTTCGAGGGATTTGATCGTTTTTTCGACATCAGCCCCGTCTTTTAAATTCAAGAAGTAGCTGGCTTTGTTGTCAAGTCGCAATCCGGTCGTGAAGTCACGTGCTCCGACGGATGTCGTGACATCAGCAATGGCGTTTTCCTGATCAAACATTTTTTCCATGTTCAGCGAAACATCACTTGTTTTCTCAAGCGACGTTGCAGCAGGAAGCTCCAGTGAAGCAGTCAATGTTTTTGAAGCTTCATTCGGAATGAACGTAAAGCCGAGTTGCGGTACGATGGCAAGCGAACCACCGAGTAACAAGAAGGAAACAACTAAGATGATCGCTTTATGCGACAATGATTTTTCAATCAGTGTGCCGTACCACCGTTGTAAGACGCCTTCTTTTTCTTCCGCCGGTACCTTTTTAAAGGCGAACTTCGCTAAGATCGGTACAATTGTAATCGCGACAAGTAGGGAAGCGAGTAACGAGAAGATGATGGTTAAGGCGAACGGTAAGAAGAATTTACCTGTGATACCGCCGACAAAGCCGATCGGCAAGAAGACGACGACGGTCGTAAGCGTCGAAGACGTGATGGCTTTTAAAATCTCTTTTGTTGATTGTTCGATGACTTCATCTGTCATACCGTCATCTGATTTTCGGACCCGTCGGAAAATGTTTTCAATGACGACGATACTGTCATCGACGACCCGGCCGACAGCAACTGCCATACCACCGAGTGTCATGATATTTAATGAAATAGCCTGCCAGTTCAAGAAGATGGCCGCAATCAAGAGTGACAGCGGAATTGAGACGATTGCAATGATCGTCGCCCGGATATTCCGTAGGAACAAAAGGACAGCCAGTGAAGCGAACAAGGCCCCGAGTAATCCTTCTTTGACAAGCGTAGCGACGGATTCTTCGATGTCTTTCGCAGAATCAATACCAATCGTATAATCGATTTGGTCATCATATTTGTTTAAGATTTTTGTGACGCCGTCAGCAATTTCAACCGTATTAGCGTCTTGTTTTTTGGTAATCGCCATCGAGAGAGAATCTTTTAAATCATAACGTGTTTTTTCACTTTGCTTCGAGACAGCTTCAATGGTAGCGATGTCTGAAAGACGAACCGGTTCCGCTTGTTCTGTCGGAGCACCCGTTTCGCCGGTAGCACCAGCCGGGGGTCCTGATTGGGCAGGTTGACCCTGGCCGCCGGAAGCAGCACCGGAAGCAACACTTGACGTCAATTGAAGATTTTTTAATTTATCCAAGTTTTCCAGTTTTTCTTCGACCCGGATCGGAATCTTCGAATCACCTTCTGCGAGCTGACCAGACGGGAAGGAAACATATTTGGCATTGATTTGTTCTTTAATGCTTGATAACGATAAACCGGCCGCTGTTGCCTTTTTGTTGTCGACAGTAATCTGGACTAAATCATCTTTGTAACCACCAACAGAAACACTGTTGATGCCCGGAATTTTATTCAGTTCCGGTTCGATTTCATTTTTTAGAAGGGACTCAATCTCTTTTCCGTCTTTACTAAAGAAGGAAATGTTGTAGATTGGGAACGATCCAAATGAGAAGCGGTTTAACTTCGTTGTCGCTTCTTCCGGAAGGTTAGCATCCTGGATCGCAGCATCGATTTGTTGTTCGACCTTGTCCATATCGGTATCAAATGGGAATTCGATATTGATGATCCCGATACTTTCATAAGCAGAGCTCGTGATTTTTGTCGAGCCCTCGATCCCTTTCAGTGCTGTCTCGAGTTTTGAGACGACCTGTTTATCGACATCATCCGGAGATGCGCCTGGATACACAGCTTCTACTGAAATTTGAGGAAATTCAATTTCAGGAAATTGATCCACTTTAAGCTGAGAAAACGAATATACGCCGCCCAAAACTAATAAAATAGCAATAATAAATACAGCGACAGAGTTCTTTAAACTAAACCTTGTTAAAAAATTCAACAGTTACCCCTCCTTTATTTTATATGTGCTTATTTACATAGTAGAGGACGAAACGAAACCCTGCAACTTTGAACTGTAGAGCAGAAAGAAAAAATATAATAAAAAAAATCAGAGAAAAGTCTTTACAGTTTTCAATATGTTGCTATAATAAACATATACCCAGGACACACGATCATGATTCTGTAGCTCAGCTGGGAGAGCGCTACCTTGACAGGGTAGAGGTCGCTGGTTCGAGCCCAGTCAGAATCATACCGAGCTCCCGTTCATCACACGATGAACGGGAGTTTTTTCATGTGACGAATTGTAATATTAAGTGCAACACCTAGCTGAAAACACAAAAAAAACCCATAACGGCCTCGTGTAGAATAGAGTTACCACACAAA
>NZ_JACSMV010000014.1:0-81228 GCF_018618835.1 Exiguobacterium sp. s145
TAAACGGCTTGAGTCCGCTGGAATTCAGAGCTCAAGCCGTTTAAAAGATTTTTATTATTTCGCCTGTCTACTTGACGGGGAGCAGTTCAAAGAGGACGGTCGTTTTTAAAATCATATTTTGAATCGTGATACGAGGACTTGCAATTCTTCCGCCATATCAGACAAGGTTTTAGCCGATTGTGAAATATCTTCCATCGAGCCAAGCTGTTCTTCCGTCGTCGCTGCGACGCGCTCGGATGCTGCAGAATTTTCATCTGCGATATGAGCGATTTCCGTTGCGGATGCCGAGACTTCCTGGACGTTGGCAGCAATCTCTTCGACCGTTGCCGTGACATCTTCGATCCGCGGTGTCATTTCTTGCGTCCGCAACATGATTTGTTTGAAACGAACGGCTGAATCTTCCGTCGTTTCGAGTCCCGCTTTCGTATGATGCGAAACTTCTTTCATCAGGAAGACCGAACGTTCCGTTTCCTGTTTGATGTTTTGAATCAGATGGGAGATTTGTTTCGTCGATTCCTGCGACTGTTCCGCAAGCTTCCGCACCTCACTGGCAACGACGGCAAACCCTTTTCCGTTCTCACCCGCCCGTGCCGCTTCAATCGCCGCATTTAAGGCCAGTAAATTCGTCTGGGTCGCAATGCCGTTGATGACATCAACAATTTTCCCGATTTCGTTCGAACGATGGGCCAGCGACTGGATGACCTCACCAAAGTTCTCGACCGATGAATCGATTGCTTTCATCTGTTCGACGTTTTTTGTGACCGCGGCCGTTCCGTCTTCTGCTTCTGAAGCGGTCGCCCGTGATAGTTCCGACACATTCGTCGAGCTCTCGGCAATCCGCATGACACCCGATGTGATGGCTTGCAGCGAAACCGCATTCCCGTCGAGCTGGCGTTTCGATTGACCGGCTCCGGCCGCCATTTCCTGAATCGAGCCGGCAATTTGTTCCGAAGCTGCCGTCGTTTGTGCGGCATTCGCCATCAGTTCCTCGGAAGAAGCCGCGACCTGACCGATTGATTGATCAAGATTTGAGATGATCCCGCGCAGTGACAGAATCATCGTGTTAAAGCTTTCCGCGACTTTTCCGATTTCGTCGTTCGATTCGACGACGACTTCTTCCGTTAAGTCACCTTCCTGAATCCGCTCCGCACTTTTCGTCAAGCGGTTCAGCGGGCTGATGATCGAACGCAGGATAAAGAACAGCAGGAGTCCAGCCAGGAGAAACGTACCGGCAATGACACCTAATGTCGTCCATAAAATACTGGCTGTTTCGTCCGTGATTTCACGGTCGTACAACGTACCGGCGACTTTCCAGCCGGTCAGACCGTTCGTCATGAAGTCCATCTGTTTGTCTTCATCTTCAAATAAGTAAGAGAAGCGTCCTTCTTTCCCGGCATAAAGAGGTCCGACCCAGTTGCCAGTTGCTGTTTCACCCGGTTTTAACGTCGGATGAGTGACGAAATTTTTCTTTGAATCTAAAATCGTGACATATCCTTCTTTCCCGATTTTGATTTTCTTGGCGATGTCGGCAATCCGGTCGACATCGACGTCGATTGCGATGACACCACGTCCGTTTCCACCTGTTTGCGAGAGCGTCACCATCATCTTGCCCGATGCAGCGTCAACGTATGGATCCGTGATGACGACTTTTCCACTGGCGTCTTCGGCTGCTTTGTACCATGGACGCTCACGCGGATCATAATCATCCGGCATCGACTGCTCCGGATAAATCGTCATCTCGCCGGATGTCGTCGCATAATAAATATTAGCGGCTTGCGGATGCGTATCTAAGTATTCGGTCATTTTTTCTTTTAAGTCGAGATTCTGTTTGCCTGATTGATACAACGTCCCGTCAATCCGGTCCGCAAAAAAGGCGACATCCCGTCGCATCGGATCGATGATATTCATGATTTCATCATTCATCCGATCGACACCGGCATGAGCCGACTGTAAAATTTCATTCATGATTTTTTGTTTGGACTGGCTGTAAGAAACAAAACCGATCAATAAAGAAGGAATCAATAATAAGAGCATCGATGTCAGGATCAACTTTTGTTTAATACTCAACGTGCGTTTTTTCTTCTGTTCCATATCCAACTCCCATTCTCGAGCTACGTACTCGCCGTTCTAGTTTCTTTATCGGTTAAAATGTATACTTTTTCACAGAAAATCAAAAAAAAGAAGCAGATCCGTTTAGGAATCCGCTTCCAATTTTTCAGCAATCACGCTTCTTGATCGCCTTTCCAGTTCATCATCCCGCCTTCGACGTTGATGACGTCATAGCCGTACTGTTCGAGGAACCGTCCGACGTTTTCGCTCCGGCCGCCTGCTTTACAAATTAGATAGTACGTTTCGCCTTCCTGCAACTCGGTATACCTTTCTCCGATTTCAGACATCGGCATAAAGCGGACATTCGGAATATGACCGGCATCGTATTCGTCCTGTTCCCGGACATCTACGACGTGTAATGCTTCACCCGCTTCAAGCTTTTCTTGCAGTTCATCGACATGAATCGTTTTCATAATAATCCTCCTCTTATTTCATCTTTGTCCAGTGTAGCAAAACTGACGTCGAAACAGAACAAAAGAGACCAGCCGAAGCTGATCTCCAGTTCTTATTCTCCGGATGCCCGATCCAGTGGTTGACGCTTTTGTTTATGCATTCCCCGTGCATAATACACAGCAATCAAAATCACGTACCAGAGCGGTCCGACAATCAGTGCAATCCGTGTTCCGGCATCAAATGCCATCAGGACGATGACACCCACGAGTGCGGCTAACGCAAGATAGTTCGCAATCGGGAAGAACGGAACTCCGAATTCAGCTGATCCGTGCACTTTACGTGCCCGCATCTGAGCAATCAAAATCATCGCCCATGTCCAGACGGCTCCGAATGTCGCAATACTTGTGACGATTGCAAAGACATCGTCCGGCAAGAAGTAGTTGAGTGCGACACCAACCAGCAGGGCAACGCCAGAAAGGATCGTCGCAAGTGCCGGCACACCGTTTTTAGAAATCTTCGCAAAACGTTTCGGCGCTTCCTGATTTTGTGACAAGTTCATCATCATCCGGGCTGTTGAGAAAATCCCTGAGTTACATGACGATAAAGCCGCCGTCAAGACCACAAAGTTAATGATTCCGGCAGCTGCCGGAATGCCTAGTGAATCAAATAATAAGACGAATGGACTGCTGTTATTCTGTCCGACTTGATCCCATGGATAAATCGAAAGAATGACGAACAGAGCACCGATGTAGAAGACTAAAATTCGTAAGAAAACATTGTTGACCGCTTTACGGATTGTTTTCTTCGGATTTTTTGCTTCACCTGCTGTGACCCCAATCACTTCAATCCCTAAGAAGGCAAACATGACCATTTGCATCGCAAGTAGAACACCGCCGAACCCGTTCGGCAGGAATCCGCCATGTGACCAAAGATTTGAAATCCCGACCGGCGTACCGCCGTTCCCGAATCCGATGACAATCGTCAGCGTTCCAAGAATGATCATTGCGACGATGGCAACGATTTTGATTAATGCAAACCAGAATTCGAATTCCCCGTAAAACTTAACGGCAATGAAGTTGATGCTCGTCATCAAAATCAGTGCACCAAGCGCCCACATCCAAGTGGGTGAATTCGGGAACCATTCCTGCATATAAATCCCGACGGCCGTAATTTCGGCCATACATGTGAAAATCCAGAGCAACCAATAATTCCACCCTGTCAAGAAACCGGCAAGCGGGCTGACATATTTTCGGGCATACTCGGCAAAGCTGCCTGATACCGGTTCACGGACTGCGAGTTCCCCAAGAGCCCGCATGATAATGAAGATAATGAGACCACCGATTAAGTACCCGATCAGTATTCCTGGTCCAGCTAATTGAATCGCTTTTGCGGATCCGAGGAACAGTCCGACACCGATCGCCGCCCCCAGCGACATCAGTGTAATGTGACGTTCTTCTAATCCCCGATTCAGTTCTGTCTGTTGTTTCATCTGTACGACGTCCTTCCCGTCTCTGTTTGTTTCTTAGCAGTTCCCCTAACCGCTACGTTGTCAGTATAAAGAAATTGTGTCCGTTTTGTAAACGTTTTCAAGAGATATTTTCTCCGAATCCCACATACTCGAAATATTCTGATTTATGTAACGGTACATAAAAGGAGCAACCACCTATACCGAATAGTATACATGACTGCTCCTTTCATAAGGGTTACAAATCTTATTCAACCTTTGCCAAAGGTGTTTTTCTCATCGCTGTCTTCTTTTCCGTCAAACGGAACAACCCGTTTAACAGCAGGGCTGTTACCGATCCTGCGACAATCGGACTGTCTGTCAGGACACGGACCTGATCCGGAAGTGACGCGACAATCGCCGGATTCATGCTGATGCCGAGTCCGACACCAAGTGCAAGCGCGACCGTGATCACATTATCGTTTTTAGCAAAATCAACACGGGATAAAATCCGGATTCCGCTCGCTGCGACCGTTCCGAACATCACGAGCATCGCTCCGCCGAGAACCGGTTTCGGAATCAGTGTCGTAAAGGTTGCGACTTTCGGCAAGAAACCGAGCACGATCAAAAAGAATCCGGCAAAGACGATGACTTTCCGTGTTTTGACACCCGTCAACTGGACAAGACCGACGTTTTGACTGTACGTCGTATATGGGAAACTATTGAAGACTCCGCCGATGATCGTTGCGGCTCCTTCCGCCCGGTACCCACGGGCTAAATCTTTATCCGTCAGTTTTTTGTCGGTGATTTCTCCGAGCGTCAAGAAGACGCCTGTTGATTCGACCATCGAAACGAGTCCGACCAGCGTCATCGTCAGAATGGCTGTAGCATTAAAGGTCGGGACACCAAAATAAAATGGTGTCACCATTTGGAACCAGGATGCTTCAGCGACCGGGCTGAAATCAATCATTCCCATTCCGAATGCAACGAGCGTTCCGATCAGGACGGCAATCAGCACAGCTGCCGCTTTTGAAAAAACCGTTCCGTAACGGTTAAAGACTAAAATCAGGACAATCGTCAGTCCGGCAAGTGCCAAGTACCGCATATCACCAAAATCCTTCGCGCCTTGTCCGCCGCCGATATCATTAATCGCCGCCGGAATTAACGAAATGCCGATGATCGTCACGACAGAACCGAGCACGACCGGCGGAAACAAAATCGCAATCCGGCTGAACCAACCGGAAATCACGAAGATAATTAAACCGCTGGCAATCAACGCACCGTAAATGGCCGTGATGCCCTGCAAACTGCCAATCGCAATCATCGGACCGACAGCTGTAAATGTACAGCCGAGGACGACCGGTAAACCAACACCGGTATATTTCGTCACGAACACTTGCAACAATGTCGCTACTCCACACATAAATAAATCAATCGCAACGAGATACGCCAGTTCTTCACCGGATAACCCGATTGCACTGCCGACAATCAGCGGAACAATCGCGGCTCCCGTGTACATCGCGAGTACATGTTGCAGACCTAGACTCGCCGCTTTGACGTTCGATAACGTCTTCATACTGTCACCGGGTCGACGAATGTCGCCTCTCCTGCTTCGAGCTTTTTAATACGGGCAAGCGATTCAACACGGAATCCGGCATCCAGCAATTTCTGACGTCCCGGTTGGAATGATTTTTCAATGACGATACCGAAGCCTGCGACTTCTGCTCCGGCCTGTTCGACGAGTTTTGCTAATCCGAACGCCGCTTCCCCGTTTGCGAGGAAGTCATCGATGATCAGGACGCGTTCTCCGGCCTGTAAATATTGTTCTGCGACCGTAATCGTACTCGTCTGTTGTTTCGTAAACGAATAGACTTCTGCTGAAATCGTTCCTTCGTTTAACGTTAACGACTTCGTTTTCCGGGCATAGACCATCGGGACACCAAGACGAAGCGCGGTCATCATCGCCGGTGCGATGCCACCTGCTTCAATCGTCAAGATCCGCGTAATACCGGCATCTTTGAACCGGTCCATAAATTCATAGGCAATTTCCCACATCAAGGTCGGATCGACCTGGTGGTTTAAAAAGGAATCGACTTTTAATACTTGATCCGATAAGACTAATCCTTCTTGTTTAATCATTTCTTCCAAACGTTTCATAACTGATTTCTCCTTTTCGAACGAAAAAAAACGTACAGTCGCTACCCGGGGGCAGCCACTGTACGCTAAAAAGAGAGCAGTAACTCACCACCCGTAGTCGGATCGTTACGGCGATCCGGTAGAGACTCGTGGGCCAATCCCCACTATTATACGAGCGTTGCTATACGTTTATTCGTTGATGCGTTATGTGTTCCATTTTACGGAGTTCACTGAAAAAGTAAAGTCTTTTTCGAAAATGGATTACGCTTGGCGTTCTTCGACAGCTTGTGCCGCTGTAATGATCGCCAGTTTGTAGACGTCTTCTTCGTTACATCCGCGCGACAAATCGTTGACCGGTTTGTTGAGTCCTTGCAGAATTGGTCCGATTGCTTCAAAACCGCCAAGACGCTGGGCAATCTTATAGCCGATGTTTCCAGACTCAAGGCTTGGGAAAATAAAGACGTTTGCTTGACCGGCAACATCTGATTCCGGCGCTTTTGATTTTGCGACACTCGGGACGAATGCTGCGTCAAATTGTAATTCACCGTCGATTGAGAGTTCAGGTGCACGTTCTTTTGCCAAACGTGTTGCTTCGACAACGCGCTCTGTTTCCGGTGATTTCGCTGAACCTTTTGTCGAGAAGCTGAGCAACGCAACTTTCGGATCGATTCCGAATGTTTTTGCCGTTTTCGCAGACGCGATTGCATTTTCAGCTAAATCGTTAGCGTCCGGTGCGATGTTGATTGCACAGTCGGCGAACACATACTGCTCGTCGTCACGAACCATGATGAAGACACCTGATGTCTTTTTATAGCCTTCTTGCATTTTGATGATTTGAAGTGCCGGACGAACCGTATCACCTGTTGCGTGCATCGCACCGGAAACTAGACCTTCTGCTTTTCCTGTGTGGACGAGCATCGTACCAAACGTGTTGACGTCTTTCAGGATGAGGGCGCGGGCTTGTTCTTCCGTTGCTTTTCCTTTACGACGCTCAACGAATGAAGCAACGAGTTCTTCGATTCCTTCATATGAAGCCGGATCAATCGTTTCAAGATCTGCAACATCAATGTTGTTTGCTGAAGCTGTCTCTTCGATTTGACCACGTGGTCCGATGACGATCGGTGTAACTAAACCGTCTTTTTTCAAACGTACAGCTGCACCGAGAACACGTGCATCGATTCCTTCAGGGAAAACGATCGTCGGCTGGTGGGCTTTGACTTTTGTCTCAAGCATTTCGAATAATTGCATGATATTAGCTCCTTTTGTGGCGAATAAGTGTCGGTTTTTGTTGTTGTTCCATTCCATTGTTCATTATACACAGTTCTGTTTCGTTGTTAAAACAATTTGCAAAAAAGTGTTTTTTCTATTCTTATACCTGACTTTTTGAATACTATTACAGTATCTTTTTTAATATAGTACAGGGAAAAACAGAACCTCTTTATCACACCCTTTTACCTCATACCCCCCTTTCCGTTTTTGTATGTCGGGTCCGCTCCAAAAACGAACCCGTTTTCTTACGGGGAAACCAAAAAGATATGGTAAGATTGAACATGGATTAACACGTTCACCATTACAGATTCAGGAGGTTTTCATATGCAACATCAATCATCCGAACCAACCGTTACGCAACAAGCCGCCGAAACACTCGATGGCTGGTATACATTCCATGATTTCCGCCGGATTGACTGGGCCCGTCTGAAACAGGTCGATGCTTCCGTCCGGACGAAGATGGTACAGGAGTTCCAGGCATTCTTGGGCGAACTCGCACAAGTAGAAGATCAAAAAGAAGGCAGTCATGCCCTCTATACGATCATCGGTCAAAAAGCGGATCTCGTTCTGATGGTTCTGCGTCCGACAATGGAAGAGATTCAGGACGTTGAAGTGAAGATGCAGAAGCTTGATCTATACGACTATCTGATTCCGACGTATTCCTATGTGTCTGTCGTCGAACTCGGTACATACCGCGGTTCAGGAGAAGGTAACCCGTATGAAAACCCGTACGTCCGCGACCGTCTCTATCCGATTCTGCCGAAATCGAAGCACATCTGCTTCTATCCGATGAGCAAGTCACGCCGCGACGGCGACAACTGGTACACGCTTTCGATGGAAAAACGAAAAGAACTCATGTACCGTCACGGAATGATCGGTCGGAGCTACGCCGGCAAGATTCAGCAAATCATCGGTGGATCAACCGGATTCGATGACTGGGAATGGGGCGTCACGCTGTTCGCCAATGATATTCTGCAGTTCAAGAAAATCGTTTATGAAATGCGTTTTGACGAAGTCAGTGCCAAATACGGTGAGTTTGGTGAGTTCTTTATCGGGAACCGCCTCGAAACAACAGATCTCGAAGCACATTTCGCACTTTAATCTGCTAAATCACGTTTCATAGGAAAACCCTACGGGAATATACTCTTTGCGGCCACAAAAACTGTCAGATTTGTACCTGAAGGAGGAATTACCATGGGGAATGCTATGAACCGATCAACGCGATCGCGTGAATTGCAATTCGCTGTGCTTTCAAAAGAGCTAAAGCCAGTCGCGGAACGCGTACTGGACCGCTATGAGCAAGCATTATCGAAGTTAAATAAAACACAACCTGCCAAGCGCTGAAGCTATTGCTTTTGTCGCTCTATCGTACCGGTAAACAGATCAAAATCTGTTTACCGGTTTTTTTGCGAACAAAAAAATCTATCCGTTTCACGTTTCTCTGCTCGAGTCGCGTGAAGCGGATAGATTCTTATTGTCTTTACAGCCCTTTATAAGCCCCGATTGCAACAAAAATCCAGGCTGCGATGAACAGGACGCCACCGATCGGCGTCACAGCCCCAAGTTTCGTCACACCCGTCAGCGCCATCACGTACAGGCTGCCTGAGAAGAAAACGATTCCGGCAAGCATCAGCCAACTGGCCAATGAGAACTGAGAAATCGATACTTTCAATAACATCCCGCCGAGTGCGAGAATTCCGAGCGAGTGAACCATTTGATACAAGACACCCGTCTGCCAGTTCGCAAGCATCCGCTCTGATAACATATCTTTTAAGGCATGCGCACCGAAAGCTCCCAGTGCCACGGCGAGCATCATCGATAATGCTCCGATCATGATGAAAATTTTCATTCCTTATCTCCCCCTAAACGTCGTGCTGGTAAATTCCATTCATAATAATAGGATAGCATACGTAAAATTGTGATCAGACCGAGTAATGTGAACAAATGGAGTGGATTCGTCAATTCGAACCGGTCAATCACAAGTGCCGCCATGACGGCCCACATCGCATAGATTTCTTTATGCAGGACAAGCGGTTTACGTCCGGCGAGTAGATCGCGGATGACGCCACCACCGACTCCTGTTAAAACAGCTGCCGAGATCGTTGCCGATAACGGCAGGCCTTTAGCGGAAGCCATCAACGCACCTTGAATCGCAAAGGCGGATAAACCGAGTGCATCAGCGAGCACCCCCCACCGCGTCCAGTGCGGTAAAAATAATTGCGGTAAAATGAAGATCAGCAACGCGACCAAAATCGCGATTAAAAACAATCCGCCTTGCGACCAAAGCGCAGAAACCGGGACACCAATCAACAGGTTGCGGATGGCACCACCGCCGAAGGCCGTGATTAAAGCAAGCAGCCAAACACCAAACAAATCATACTTTTCTTCCATCGCGACAATCGCGCCACTCATCGCAAACGCCACCGTGCCGATGATATTTAACAAGTCCCAGGACATACGCACATTTCACCTTTCCCATTAGAAATTCCAATACTTACTATACGCTCTTTTTCGATTCCGGCAAGCTTATTTTTTCTGTCACCGATTCGACCGTTTGCAAGTGTCGTTTTTAGGTAAAGTAACCTATACTGAAACAAACTGTACAGGAAGCGTAGGTGGAGGTATGAAACGTTGGGCGCTTTATCGGATTTTCATCATCGTAACGATGTTCGCTCGTTACATCTGGACGATTTATCGATTCACCCGGAAGAACCGACCCGGTACGAATAATGAAGAATTTGAGCGCATCATGATTACGATTGCGCGTGACTATAAGAAAAAAGCACTTCGTCTCGAAGGACTCCTCATTAAACTCGGTCAGTTCCTGTCGATTCGGGCCGACCTGTTTCCTCCATCCGTTTTAATGGAGCTGACGGAACTTGTCGATAAAGTCCCGTCAAGCAAACTCGGTGAATCCCGGAAAATCATCGAAGAGGACTGGGGAACAGCGATCGAAGATATCGTCGATGACATTTCCCCCCGACCGATTGCTTCTGCCTCGATTGGTGAAGTCTACAGCGCAACCCTGAAATCCAATGGACGCAAAGTAGCGATTAAAGTGCAGCGCCCGAACATCGAACAAATCATCAAAACCGATTTCCGGGCGATGCGGCTCGTCATTGCGATGCTCCGCCGGACATCGCTCAATAAATCAACCGATTTACAGAGTCTGTACCGTCAAATGGTCTTCGTCATCGGAGATGAGCTGAACTATCGGACAGAATTAAAAAACGGTCTCTACTTCAAAAAAATGTACGAAACGAATCCGGTCATTTATATTCCGGATTACTTTGAAGAACATTGTACGAACCGCGTCCTTGTCATGGAATGGATTGAAGGAACCCGCATCACGGATCTTGATTACTTAGCGGAACATAACATCGACCGTGATGAACTGGCCCGGAACCTGTTCCTGAATGCCGGGGAACAGTTATTGTTCGGCGGAAAATTCCATGCCGATCCCCATCCGGGTAATGTCCTTGTCCAAAGTGACGGCCGGATCGTCCTGCTCGACTTCGGGATGATCGGTGCGACGACGGCTGATGACATGCGCGCGATCCAGCGAATTCTGCAGTCGTTCGTGACGCTCGACTACGACGCCATCGTCGACGGTCTAGAAGATTTGCGCTTTTTACTGCCAAATGCCAACAAACAAAATATCCGGCAAGCGATTGAAAAAGCCGTTACCTTCTATCTTGAAAGTGACATGGAAAACATTGATACGAAGTTGATTGAAAAAGTATTATCCGATATTGAATTACTGGTTCGAAACGAACCGATCCAACTCCCGGCAGAGTTTGCCTTTTTCGGCCGGGCTGCCTCAACGATTCTCGGAATTCTGCAAATCTTATCACCTAAAATCAATTTGCTCGAACTTGCTAAACCGATGGTCCGAAGATGGCTCGATGAAGAAGGAAAAAATCAGAACCGCTACTTGCAAATCGCCGGTTCTTACGGGGCACGGCTGCTTGCCTTCCCCCGCCTCGTCAACGATGCCTTGAGCGAACCGACCCGGTGGCGACTGTTTGAACAACAGAAGTTTTCCCGCGTCGCTAACATGGAATCGCTGAAAATCCGTCAATGGACCAGCTCCCTCGTCGGGATCGTCAGCCTTCCGGTCAGCTACACCGGCTATTTTCTCGCTCATTATGATTTGATGGGCATTTCGCTCGCCATTGCCGTCGTTGCTTTATGGAACGGTCGACGCATCGGACGGCAAATTGTCCGGATTGCCGACGAACCGTTTAAATAATGACTGAAACGTCCTCTTGAGAGGGCGTTTTTTTATTTTGAAATAATGTTTTTTCGTTCTTCTATGTTTTTCGGATCTGTTCCCGGGGTACAACTTCAAGTAGATAGAAAGAAATTTAAAAGAGGTGAAACACTTGATTGATATCTTAATTGCGCTCGTACCTGCCTTGATGTGGGGGAGTCTTCCATTGGTTGTCTCCAAAATCGGTGGTTCGACGGAACAACAAATTATCGGAACGACACTTGGGGCTTTAGCGTTCGCCATCATCACGTTCTTTTTCGTCAGCCCTGAACTTTCGACGACAGCCTGGGTCGCCGGATTCTTCTCCGGTGCTTTTTGGGCCCTTGGCCAAATGAATCAGTTCGCAGCTTTTAAACAGATGGGCGTCTCGAAAACGATGCCGATTTCAACCGGGATGCAACTCGTCGGGACGTCTCTGTTCGGTGTTCTTGCTTTTGGTGAATGGTCGAACCGGACTGCTTTGATCCTCGGTATCAGTGCACTCGTCTTAATCGTGGCCGGTGCCGCTTTCACTTCTTATAAAGAAGATAAAAGCAAACAGGATGAAAATATCGGAAAAGGTTTACTGTTGCTTCTCGTTTCGACAGTCGGTTATGTCGGCTATGTCGTCATCGCCCGCTGGTTCAACATCAACGGCTGGGAAGCTGTCTTGCCGCAAGCCATCGGTATGGTCATCAGTGCCGTTCTATTGTCTTTACGTAAAGGAAACCTGTTCACGAAAAAAACAGCCGGCAACACGATCGGCGGTCTCATGTGGGCAGTCGGTAACATTGCTCTGCTGTTTGCTACCGCCAAAGTTGGTGTCGCAACGAGCTTCTCGCTGTCACAAACCGGTGTCGTCATCTCGACGATCGGTGGTGTCGTCTTGTTAAAAGAAGCGAAAACAAAAAAAGAAATGACATTTGTCATCATCGGCTGTATTTTAGTCGTCGTCGGTGGCATCATGATTGGATTTACGAAGCAATAATAAGGAGGAGTTCATATTATGTATAACAGTCTCAAAGGTAAAGTCGCAATCGTCACCGGTGGATCAATGGGAATCGGTGAAGCCATCATCCGCCGCTATGCGGAAGAAGGCATGCGTGTCGTCATCAATTACCGGAGCCACCCGGAAGAAGCGAAGAAAATTGCAGAAGACATCAAACAAGCGGGCGGAGAAGCCCTTACCGTTCAAGGGGATGTCTCGAAAGAAGAGGACATGATCAATCTCGTTAAACAGGCGGTCGACCACTTCGGTCAGCTTGATGTTTTCGTCAATAATGCCGGCGTCGAAATGCCGTCACCTTCTCATGAAATGTCACTTGAAGATTGGCAAAAGGTTATCGACGTCAACTTGACCGGTGCCTTCCTCGGTGCCCGGGAAGCTCTTAAATACTTCGTTGAGCATAATGTCAAAGGGAATATCATTAATATGTCGAGCGTACACGAAATCATTCCATGGCCGACGTTTGTGCACTATGCTGCGAGCAAAGGCGGCGTCAAACTGATGACCCAAACACTTGCAATGGAATACGCACCAAAAGGCATTCGTATCAATGCGATTGGACCGGGCGCGATCAATACACCAATCAATGCCGAGAAGTTCGAGGATCCGAAACAACGTGCCGATGTCGAAAGCATGATTCCGATGGGGAATATCGGAAAACCGGAAGAAATTTCTGCAGTCGCCGCATGGCTTGCTTCCGATGAAGCAAGTTACGTGACAGGGATTACCTTGTTTGCGGACGGCGGCATGACACTTTATCCATCATTCCAAGCTGGACGCGGGTAACCCCGCGTTTCTGCTTCTCTTAAAAGGGAGGAACCTTCATGTCGAACTTTTTTACTCTGCTCAGGCGTGGGAATAAATCGGCTCTCGCTGCTGCCATCGTCAATACGGTTATCGCTCTTATCAAATTCGTCGCTTACATCTTGACGGGAAATATCGCCATGTTTGCAGAAATGATGCATACAATCGGTGACGCAGCCAACCAGTTTTTTGTTTATGTCGGATCGGCATTAAGTAAAAAAGCACCGACCAAGCGGTTCCCGAATGGATTCGGTCGACTCGTCAACCTTGTTTTACTGGCCGCCATCCTTGTGGTTGCCATTCTTGCTTACGAAACCATCCGTGAAGGTGTCCTGCACATCCTGCATGCTCCGGGTGAAAAAACCAGCGGCCTTTGGATCATCCTGACTGCACTCGGAATCGGTGTTGTGCTCGAAGTCGGTGTGTTCTACAAAGCAATGATTGAAATTGCCCATGAGACGGGATTAAAATCCCGTGGTCTGACGCTGGTCGGTCAAAGCTTCGCCAACTTATCGCAGGCAAAACCGGCGACACGACTCGTCTTCATGGAAGATTTAGTCGCGACGCTCGGTGGTGTCATCGCCATCATTGCCGTCCTGATTTCGCATTATACGTCGTTTTATCAGGCAGAAGGAATTGCTTCGATTTTGATCGGCTTGATGATGTTCTATGTCGTCTATAATGTCTTTATTCAAAATGCTGCCGGTGCGCTTGGTGAGATTGATGAAGTACTGACTGCAAAAATCGGAGAAATCCTGATGCGTGATCCGGACGTTCGTGATATCGAAAAACTTGAAGTCATCAAAGAAGGGGATCATTTCCACGTCGAGATTGAGATCGAAGTTGATCCCGGACTGACAATTGCTCAAGCAGATGATATTAAAGATCGTCTTGAACTACAGATCCGGATTCTCAAAGGAATCACGGATGTGACGATTTCCTTTGATGAAGATGATAAGATTCAACATTATCAGCCGCCTACACAACCGTAATGCACAAAGAAGCTGACTCAAAATTCAATCTCTACAAAGATAAGGAGGGCAGATTATTATTCTGCCCTCCTTATCTTTTTGGCGTCATCCTCTTTTCAGTCAGTTTGCCGCCCGGACGAATCCGGCTTCTTTTGCTTCCCGTTCACTGCAAAACATCTCTTCCGGGTTCACTTCATCATAGGAACGTCCCCCTCGGATATGATAGATTTTCTTTCCTTGGCGGTTGATATTACCTTTGATGTCGGCGCAGTCTGTTGGCTCTGCCGGTGTTCCTTTCATGACCGAAGTATCGAATCCGCGGTCCGTCGCATATCCGTCTGTCTGCCAGATTCCTAAATTTTCCTCTTTTGCTTCGTCTTCGATTTCCTGAAATGTCTCGACGTACCGGGTGTCCGGTTCATAAATGTAGGCGACCCGTGCCAATCCTTTTCGCAATAATTCCTGATTGATCATCTTCCCGTCCGCCCAAACGTACGCCAGCAATCGACCATACCGGTCTGCTTTCGATTCATCGCGTTCGAGCAATACCTCACTGCCTGCCGGTAACGCTTCTTTTGTGAAGTGTGATGCTTCCGGACCATACGGTTGAACCGGCTTTTCCGGATTCACGGTTTCCGGTGTGTCGATCAATAAAAAGCGGACATCTTCCGTTTGACCATTCTTCAGCCGGACTTTCACCGTATCTCCGTCGATGACACGCTCGACGGTCGCTTCCGTCACTTTCGCTTCATCCGGTTGCGGGATGCCCGTCTGTGGATCATCCGGTTCTGAATCCAGTGCGCATCCGCTCAAAAATAGGATCGTCATTACTAAAAACAGTTGAGATAATATTCGTTTCATAAGTTGCCCCCTCTCATCGGATTCAAAAAGGCGCCGACATCAGGCGCGTCGACGCTTTCCAGTCTAAATCGTATCTCCTGTTACTTGTGCTGCTTCCCGATTACTTTGCTTCGAGGACCTTTTCGAAATCCGTACGGTTCGTATACAGCGTATAAAAGGCTTCGGCAACATTTTTCGGATCCAGTGCCGTTCCGCGTTTAACTTCACCGGCAATCGTCACGGTCCCGACATAGACATTGTCGTCTTTCAACGTATCATGCAACATATGCGTCAGTTGACGGACACCGGCTTTCCCGATCGACAGACCCGGCAAAGATTTAATCGCATGTAGTGCTGCTCCGCCGCCTGTGATTAAGATGGCTCCGTCTTTTCGTGCCACCATATCCGGTGCGACGATTTGTGCAGCATGCAATGCTCCGAGAACATCAATTTCAAATTCTTTCGTAATCTGCTCTGCTGATACCTCAAGCACAGAAGCTTGGTGCAGGATCGACGCGTTATAAACGAGGACATCCACTTGTCCGTACTGTTCTTTCGTCCATTCCACGAGCGATTCGAGATCGGCACGGCGTGAAGCATCACATTCGACACCAACTGCTTCGATCCCTTGTTCTTTCAGCTCCGTGATGACGGCTGCCAGTGTTTCCTGTGTCCGAGCGGCACAGACGACTTGGAAACCTTCTTTACCGAACCGCTTACTGATTTCGGCTCCGTTTCCCGGACCGGCTCCGATGACGATGACTGTTTTCATATTCTGTTCCCCCTTATTTTTTCCTTTTACTCTATTCCCACATTTGATTTGATTTACTCAAAAATCAAGCAGCGAGGGCCCTTTTTCTTCTTTTTCCGGAGCGACTCCCATGAAGCGGGCCAACATCGGATCGACTTCGGGCGGTTTCGGTTGAGTGGTCGGTGTGATGACCGAAGGCTCCCTAACGCTTTGCGGTTGATCCAGCAATAATTCACAGTAGGCCTTCATCGCCGCGATTTGTTCGATTTGTCCCGTCCCGCTCGACTGCTCGATTTTTGACATCGTCTGCCGCATTTTTTCAATGACTTGTTGTTCTGTAATCATCTTGCTCACCTCATATGATAGATTGAATGTATTAACTGAAAAGGAAGTGTCCTCCATGATTCGTACTGCTCTAATTGGCTTTGGACTTGCCGGTGAACATCTGCACGCCCCGTATCTCATAGCACCTGATTATCAACTGGTTGCGGTTCAGTCCAGTCGTCCGGAGGCAGTCGCTACGCGTTATCCGGATGTGCCGGTCTATTCTTCGCTTGAAGAGTTGTTGGCTGCTGAAACGATTGAACTCGTTGTGATCGCGACACCGAACGCCGAACATTATCCCCTCGCCAAGACGGCACTTTCAGCCGGCTGTCATGTCCTCGTTGAGAAACCATTTACGGTCACGTTACTGGAGGCCGAACAGTTGACGGATCTTGCCCGTCAACAAAATCGATTACTGACAGTTTACCATAACCGCCGGTACACAAAAGACTTCCGGACATTGCTCGAACTGGTTCAAGCTGATGAACTGGGTGTCGTCCAGACCTTCGAGGCGCACTATGACCGCTATCGTCCGACCGTTCGGGCACGCTGGCGGGAACAGGACGTCCCGGGCGCCGGTCTGCTTTACGATTTAGGTTCCCATTTAATTGACCAGGCGTTGATGTTGTTCGGTGAACGACCGGATCGCGTCTTTTGTGATCAGACGATCCAACGTCCGGACGGTCCGGTCGAAGACTACACGCATCTGATTCTCGCTTTCGGAACGCGCCGCGCCATTCTGCATATCGGATCACTCGTTCCGTCACCCGGTCCTTCGCTCGCCGTCCACGGTACAAAAGCGAGTTATTTCGTCGACAGCGTCGATACGAAACGGTCGACTTATACGTGGGGAAGACCTGAACAGCCTTTGGAAGAACGCCCCTTCGTCGATTCCGGTTTTGCCGACTACTATCATGATTTGGCACACGCCTTGCGTCAGGAGTCCCCTCTTGCCGTCACAACGGAACAAGCTCTGCTCGTCATGAAAATTATTGATTGTGCTCAAAAAAGTGTAAAAGAGGGTACATGGATAGAAGTAGATTAAAATAATCCATTTCAGACGAACAGGGGGAAATATGCATGTTTTCAAGTACGGAACGAACCGCATGGCTGGAAGAGATGGGACAGGAATTGCTTGATGTATTAGTCATTGGTGGTGGCATTACAGGTGCCGGGATTTTACTCGATGCTCAAAGCCGGGGTATGCGGACCGGGTTGATTGAGATGCAGGATTTCGCAGAAGGGACATCAAGCCGCTCGACGAAACTCGTGCACGGGGGCTTACGTTACCTGAAGCAATTTGAAATCAAGTTAGTCGCAGAAGTCGGGAAAGAACGGGCCATCGTCTATGAAAATGCGCCGCACGTCACGACACCTGAATGGATGATGTTACCGCTTGTCGAAGGCGGGACATTCGGCAGCTTTTCGACGTCGATCGGTTTGCGGGTCTACGACCAATTGGCAGGTGTCAGACGCCATGAACGACGGACGATGTTATCAAAAGAAGAAACACTCCGATATGAACCGCTGTTACGGTCGGAACATCTTGTCGGAGGCGGACGGTATGTTGAATATAAAACAGACGATGCCCGATTAACGGTCGAAGTATTAAAAGCTGCGGTCGGATACGGCGGACGTGCCGTGAACTATACGAAGGCTGAGTCTCTCGTCTACCATAACGGGAAAGTCGTCGGTGTCGAAGTACAGGACGTCTTAACCGGTAAGACCTATACGATCCGGGCGAAAAAAATCATTAATGCAACCGGTCCTTGGGTCGATGAATTACGCGAAAAAGACGGTTCAAAATCCGGCAAATCGCTTCATCTGACGAAAGGAATCCATCTCGTCATCGATCAAGCCCACTTCCCGCTTCAACAAGCGGTTTACTTTGATGTTCCAGACGGCCGGATGATTTTCGCGATTCCCCGCGAAGGAAAAACGTACGTCGGTACGACAGACACGAACTATCAGGGTGATATTCTCGAGCCGGGTGTAACGGAAGAGGACCGCGATTATATCCTCGATGCGACCAACAAGATGTTTAACGTTGATCTTCAGCCGAAACATGTCGAGTCCACTTGGTCTGGTCTGCGTCCGTTAATTCACGAAGACGGAAAAGATCCGAGTGAACTGTCACGAAAAGATGAAATCTTCGTTTCGAAATCCGGTCTGATGTCGATTGCCGGCGGAAAATTGACAGGCTACCGTAAGATGGCGGAACGGATCATTGATATGGTCGCAGATCAGTTCAAGGAAGAAGAAAACCGGATTTACCTGGCTTCCCGGACTCATGATATCCTGCTTGGCGGCGGTCATCCTGACGGCAGTAAAGGATTTGCCCGTTACTTGAAAGAACAGCAGCCGAAAGGTGAAGCGCTTGGACTCTCTCCAAAAGAAGCGACCTGGTTGATTCAACGTTACGGTACGGATGTTGAACGTGTCTTTGAATTGATCCGTTCGCGCGGCAGTGAGGCGGAACGTTATCAACTTCCCCTTCACTGGTTCGGAGGATTATTATACGGACTCGAAGCGGAACTCGTCATGCAACCGGGTGATTTCCTGAACCGGCGTGCCTCTGCTGTCTTCTTCGACTTCCCGAATGCTGAAAAATATGCCGACGGTGTTCTCGCTCTAATGCGAAGCGAACTCGGCTGGTCAGCGGAAGAAGAAGCGAAAGCCAATGCCAGCATCCAACGTGAGTTTGATGCCGTTCGAATCAAAACGTCTTTACCATCTTAATCTTCTGTTTATCACAACAAAAAATGCGACCCCTCACGGGATCGCATTTTTTTATTTGTCGTCTGAAGCTGCGAGTTCGGCAGCCGGCATATTTCCCGGTTCCAGATTCGAGTTCTTTCGGGCAAAGGCGAAGTACAGGACAAGTCCAATCGCCAGCCAGATGAAGAAAGCAATCCATGTTTCGAGTTTCAAGTTGAACATCAAGAAGAGACAAGAAGCGATTGCAGCAATCGGTACGTACGGCATTCCCGGGCATTTGAATGCACGTGGAAGATCCGGTTGTGTTTTACGAAGGATCAAGACCGCAACAGAGATCAGGACGAATGCTGCGAGTGTTCCCATGTTAACGAGGTTCGCGATGACATCGAGTGGAACGAGTCCTGCGACTGTCGCACTGCCGAGTCCGATCATCCATGTTGCTTTGAATGGTGTTTTATATTTGGGATGTACTTCCGAGAATACTTTCGGGAACATGCCGTCACGTGAGATGGCGAATGCTAAACGTACCATTCCGTATGTCATGACGAGGATAACCGTTGTGATTCCGAGAATCGCACCTAAATCGATGAATCCTGCAACCCAGTTTTGTCCAGCCATTTGAATGGCGAGTGAGACCGGGTGATCGACACCCGCAAATTTTTGGTACGGGACGATTCCTGTCATGATGGCTGCAACGATGACGTAAAGAACTGTACAGACAGCAAGGGAACCGATGATACCGCGTGGCAAGTTCTTTTGCGGCTCACGTACTTCTTCTGCTGCCGATGTAACAGCATCAAATCCGATGTAAGCAAAGAAGACGATGGCTGCTCCAGAGAATACGCCGCCCCATCCGAACGGTGTAAATGGTGCCCAGTTCGTAGGTTCAACATAGCCGACACCAACGACGATGAATAAAACAACGACTGCCAATTTAATGATAACCATGATGTTGTTGACACGTTTTGTTTCCTTGATTCCCATTGATAAAAGGCCTGTAATTGCGAGTAAAATAAGGAAGGCCGGTAAGTTAAAGAATGTTTTAGCGCCTTCTACCGCGCCGGGAGCTGCTGAGAGTGCCGTAGGAAGATGAATACCGAATCCACCGAGTAAGGACTGGAAGTAACCCGACCACCCTGCCGCAACGGCACTCGAGGCGAGTCCATATTCCAAGATTAAGTTCCAACCGATGATCCATGCGAAAATTTCTCCCATCGTGGCATACGTATACGTGTAGACGGAACCACTGACCGGAATCGTCGAAGCGAATTCCGCATAAGCGAGTGCTGCTAACCCACAGGCAATGGCAGATAAAATGAATGAGACGATAAGACCAGGTCCTGCTGTCAATGCTCCTGTTCCGGTTAGGACGAAAATCCCTGTACCAATGATGGCGCCAATTCCTAAAAACGTTAAATCCATTGCGCCAAGATTTCGAGCAAGTCCACTGTTACGCTGACTCGCAGCAATCATAGCGGAAACATCTTTTTTCCGCGTCAAACTCATGATGATACTCCCCCTGTTGTGTGTTTAGTTCGAATTACAAAAAAAGTTTTGCAATTACTTAATCCAAAATTTACGAAGTTTTCAGATAAATTGATATAGGTCATTAGACTCATTTGTAAAATGAGTTTCGCTTACATGATTTTTTATCCATCAAAAAATTCCTTCGTATCCCATTATGAACTGGTATTCAGAAGGAATCTTTGCCTAAAAAAAGGTCTTCGGAAATAGTATTCAGCGGGTAGCTAACCAACTTAAAAACACTTGAAAATCAAGCGTTGTCCGCGCTGCATAGGCACTTGACCACCGTTGAATTTGACGGGTGAATTCAGCGTCCGATACACCGATCGATTCGATGATGACGACGTCTGCATGATGATGCAGGATATCGACATCAATTCCCGCATCCATGTCGGCCCGCGCGTGAATTTTGGCGGTAATTTGACCTTGAATCGCAAGGACGTTTTCGAGATCATCCTGGCTTTTGATATGCTTGGCTTTCAACTTTTTTTTGTACGGAGAACGTTCCCGGACATAATATTCCTTCCCTTGCATCGTCACATAACCGAGATACGGATCTTCATGTGCCTGCATTGCCTTTTGTGAAGTCACGATCCGACGACCTTGGTGAACCGTTTCGACTTCCTGCAAATAAACCGGTACAAACAGTGACGGAACGGACGACTGGGCTTGTTTCATCTCAAGAATCAGGTCCTCATGCTCTCCGCCTGTTCCTTCGACCAAAATATAGTAGCGCTCAAGACCAATCGAAGCCGTTCCGCTGTCGAGCTTATAAACGATATCCTTGATGGTGTAGAATCCCTCTTCCTGCCGGTCCTCAGCATCGATCGATGCGATATACTCCGGCCAAACCGCTTCAATCGCTGCGTACGTGGAAGAATCAAGCCGCTTCATATCCGGCAAGTCGGCGAACCGGCGTTGTCCGTCGACAATCGTCGTCCGCTCTCCGAGTAATTCCGCCTTCTTTTTCTTTGCTTTTTTGATCAGTTTACGGATCGGTCCTTTTGTATTGTCGGTCGTAAAACAGACTTTTCCCGGATTTTTCCCTTTCGCATATTGGCGTAAGTCATCTAAGTAGTGTTGAACATAGGCGGCAATGGCCGGCTTGGCATCATACCCGGCTTCTTCCGCAAACAGTTGGACCGATACGGCCATCCGGATTAAATCGTACAGATAGGATCCGAGATACCCTTCGTCAAAGTCATTAACGTCATAAATGATTTCCCCTTTGGCATTGCCGTGGACCCCGAAATTTTCGAAGTGAAGATCGCCTTGAATCCAGGTCGGTGTCTCCGGCGGCGTATCAAATCCGAGCGGAATCCGGGTCACGTCATAATAAAACAGGTGGGAACTGCCGCGGAAAAAGAGAAACGGACTGACACTCATCTTTTGATACTTCGTTTGCCGTGCCGCTTCATCGAGTCCGCGGACTTCATGATCGTAGAAATCGAGTACTTTCGAGATGGTCAGCTGCCGAATTTCCTCATAGACTTGCGTGAACATGGAAAACCCTCCTTTGTCTAGAAAAAAAGACAGCAAAACGAATCCGCTTTGCTGTCTTTTACCTTCATTCGAAGTGCTTTTTATATTCCCCGTATCCAGCCGAATCAAGCTCTTCTACCGGAATAAATCGGAGTGCTGCTGAATTGATGCAGTAGCGGAGACCTCCGAGTTCAGTCGGACCGTCATCAAAGATATGACCAAGATGACTGTCGGCATTCGCAGAACGGACTTCTGTCCGCGTCATGCCGTGACTCGTATCGAGTTCGACTTCCATCTTGTCCTCTGAGATCGGCTTCGCGAAGCTCGGCCATCCGCAGTTCGAGTTAAACTTGTCTTTTGACGTAAAGAGCGGTGTCCCGTCGACGATATCAACGTAGAGACCCGGTCGCTCCTCATCCCAGTATTCATTGCGGAAAGCGGGCTCTGTCCCGTTCTCCTGCGTAACTTTATACTGGATCGGTGTCAGGCGTTGTTTCAACTCCTGCTCCTTGCCTTGATCTTTCCAGGCTTCCTTGACGAATTTGGCACGTCCCGATCCGACACTGTACATCTGATAACGGAACGGATTTTTTTTATAATAATCCTGATGATACTCCTCTGCCGGCCAGAACGGTTTTGCCGGACGGATATCGACCGCTACCGGTTTCGAGAAACGACCGGACGCATCAAGCGCCGCTTTCGAACGTTCTGCCGCCTGCTTTTGATCTTCGTCGACATAAAAAATGGCCGGTTCGTAAGACTGACCGCGGTCGTTGAACTGTCCGCCGCCGTCCGTCGGATCAATTTGCCGCCAAAAAATTTCAAGCAACTCATCATATGTGATGACCGACGGATCATACGTGACTTCCACCGCTTCTAAATGTCCTGTCGTTTCAGAACAGACCTCTTTATAAGTCGGGTTTTCTGTATGACCACCTGTATAACCGGAAATGACTTGTTCGACACCATCATATTTATGAAATGGTTTGACCATGCACCAGAAACAGCCACCTGCGAATATTGCTTTTGCCATCTAGCTTCCCCTCCTCTGTATAGGTCTATTTTAACGCGTTCCGTGCGGCTACCCTACTATCTTGCTCAGTCAATCTTCGGGGTTCGCTTTTAAGCGGCGCATGACAAAATAAATCGCCGCAAACACTAAAATCAATCCACCGAACGAATACCACATATTATTCATGCGGTACAGCATCTGATAGATCGCTAACGTCACAAGTAAAATCGCAATCGGGATGAATGCCCGTTTAAAGTGATACCAATAGTTCACTGAGGTCGCCTCCATTTTTCTTTTATCTTAATCGATTTCTCACCGTTTGATACGTTTTCCGAATGATTCTTTCTCAAAAGACACAAAAAAAGTCGACTCCGCTTGAAACGGAATCGACTTTTTCAATTACGGACGCGGATGCTCCGGGAATTCCATTTCTTCATAAGGAACGACCGATGTCCGGTTTTTAAATTTATGACCTAACCAAAAGGCAAGGAATAACGGGATACCGACATATGTTGCGGCAATTCCCACCCAGTCAATTTGATCCGCGAGGAACGCGGCGTAGTTTTGACCGACGATGACGAGGAAACAAAGTCCGAACGCAAAGAGCGGTCCAAACGGGAAAGCAGGTGCCACGTACGGCAAATCACTGAGCGAATGACCTTGCGCAAGGAATCCTTTGCGGAAACGATAATGGCTGATCGCGATACCGAGCCATGCGATGAAACCGGTCATCCCTGATGCATTCAACAGCCACAGATATACTTGACCGCCGAACATCGATGTCAGGAAGCAAAGTGCTCCGATGGCACCGGTCGCAAGCAACGCATTGCGGGGAACACCGTTTTTTGAGACCTGTGCGAACAATTTCGGTGCATCCCCTTGGCGTGCCAACGTATACAGCATCCGTGTCGACGCATACATACCGGAGTTTCCTGCCGATAAGACAGACGTCAGGATGACAGCGTTCATCAATGCAGCTGAGAACGCAAGACCGGCTTTTTCAAAGACAAGTGTAAACGGACTGACTGCTACATCGGTAATATCATTCGAAACGAGGTTCGGGCTTGTGTACGGAATCAACATTCCGATGACGAAAATCGCAAACACATAAAACAGAAGAATCCGCCAAAAGACTTGTTTCACGGCTTTTGGAACGTTTTTCTTCGGATCTTCCGACTCACCGGCTGCGATTCCGACAAGTTCTGTTCCCTGGAAACTGAAACCGGCAACCAGAATGATACCGATGACGGCCGGGATGCCTCCGACGAACGGCGCATCACCTAACGCAAAGTTTTTAAAGCCGACCGGTGCTTCAGATGTGAAGACACCGAAGATCATCGCGACACCGACAATCAGGAAGATGATGACAGTGACTACTTTGATCATCGCGAACCAATATTCCGCTTCCCCGAAACCTTTAACGGAGAAGTAATTTAAACCGATCATCAATAACAGGAACAAAGCACTGAAGTAAAATCCGGGAACATCCGGGAACCAGTAACTCATGACGATTTGCGCCGCAACGAGTTCTACAGCGATCGTAACTGCCCAGTTGTACCAGTAGTTCCAACCGAGTGCAAAGCCAAACGACGGATCGACGAATTTTGCGCCATAGGTTGAGAAGGAGCCGGCGACCGGCATGTAAGCTGCCATCTCACCAAGACTTGTCATCAGGAAGTACACCATGATTCCGACGACCGCATACGATAACAGGGCACCGCCCGGGCCGGCAGCCGCAACGGACGCACCGGAAGCAATGAATAAACCGGTTCCGATGGCACCGCCGATCGCAATCATCGACATGTGACGGGCTTGCAGACCGCGTTTTAATCCTTCTTCAGTTGAATCGAGTTTTCTTTGGGGTTGTAAAGTATTCATCTTATTCGCTTCTCTCTTTTTTAAATTTTTGAGAGGACACTTTTTGAATCGAAAAAAAACAAAAAGCGCCCTCACCTTCCAGAAGGAAGATGAGAACGCAACATAGTAAAATGGATGCGCCCCATTCTACCGTCGTGAAAGATAGCTCCCCACAAGCCAGATCTGACCTGTGACAGTATTAGACCTGTTCGATCTAATCCCAATCGATCATCTTCAAAGCGATGATTGATTTCGGCAATTCTTCCTTTTCAGTCACCTCATCTGCCGCTTGACGACATCCGTGACTGTACTTATAAGAACTGCAACCTCCATCCCACTGGTTGAGTGAGAACTAATTAAGTTAGTTATAATTTCGTTATTACTTCGTCATGTTACACAAAACGTCTTCAAATTGTCAATTCTTTTTTTGAAATTTCCGCTATCCGTGGTAAAAATCCGTAATTTTTAGTACACTAAATTATAGAAGTTAACCGAGAGAAAGGATGTTGCTTGAATGCCACAAGAACGTGATCAACTGACCTATCGATTAGAGGAACAAATGCGGGTCATTCTCCGGACACTACGCCGCGAACTCAACCGACTGTTTGAAGGAACCGCGACGCGGAGTGAATTTTTCATTTTGCGTAGCCTGTCCGAAAATGGTCCCCAACGTCCGACTCTACTCGCAGAGCAGTTTGAGCTTGCGACAAGTCAGGTAACAGCTTTGACTGATCGTTTGTACAAAGCCGGATTCGTCACGCGGACGCGTTCGACGGATGACAGAAGATCGATTGTTTTAGCACTGACGGACGAAGGAGAAGCCGCTTTCCGCGAACTTGAAGTCGTCCGCCGGAAATATCTCCAAGAGCGTTTCGGCACCCTCACGGAAGAAGAGCTGAATGCGATGGTTCTCGTCTTCGATAAGATCCTCTTAACGATGGATGAAGAAGCGATTTCTTCCTAAAAATTACTTTCAAAAAAATATTTATTTTTTTCTCCGACAAAGTTCACTTGACTGTGTACTTTGTCTTTTTTATTGACTTTAGCATCTTTCGCTAAACATTTTTCCATTTCTTGCCGTTAGTAAAATGGGTATACTGGAACTATCTTATTGGAAATGCGTTTACGAGGAGCTGGGAGGATTTGTTGTCCATCATGAATAATTTCATCATTAACTTTTGCTTACTGTTTACAACGATTACTCTTTTGTTTCTTCCTTTTCGAAATCACCCACGGATTACACCGAACACGAATCTGAACGTTCGACTCGTTTTAGGTGGTCTCGCCGGTCTGATTTCTGTCCTTCTAATGTTCAACAGCATTCAGATTGATGTCGCCCAGGTCGACTTACGGATTGTCCCTGTCGTCATCGCCATGATGTTCGGCGGGTTGCCGAGTGCCCTCGTCACCGGTGTAATGATCGTCGCGACACGTTTTATGCTGACTCCGGTCGAACAAATGGATGCTGCTGTCGTGTCAACAATCGTCATCGGAGTGTTCATCCTGACGATTGCCGTCGTCCGTCGCTATATCCGGTTGATCTTCTGGAACTTCGAACTGATGATCGGCATCGGTATCGTCTATTCGTTACCGGGCATCTATCTGCTGACGAACAGCTGGACGACCTTCATCGAGATTTCCCTGGCTTACATATTCTTTAACCTGATTGCCGGTTTCGTGACCTATCATCTGTTGACAGAGTTACGACGACACTTTGAAAATATCCAGTACCAGCAAAAACTGGCCATGACCGACGCCTTGACAGGGCTCGCCAACCGCCGCCGGCTTGATGACTCCCTGTCACTCGTCGGTTCAGCAGAAGAAGGCTACTCGCTGATCCTGATTGACATTGATTTCTTTAAGCACGTCAACGATACATATGGTCATGACGCCGGTGACGACGTCTTGCGGCAACTCGGGACGACGTTAGCCTCACTGGCACGACCGGATGATCTGGTCGGACGTTACGGCGGCGAAGAATTTTTAATCATTCTCCCGAACACCTCACTCGCCGATGCGAAGAGCATCGCGGAACTTGCCCGGACGACGGTTGCCCGAAATCTGTTTCCGACGACAGCCGTCCCTGATCTGCAGATTACGATTTCTCTCGGCATCGCGCACTCGAGCAGCTCGCATACGTCTCTTGAAGCCTTACAGCAGGCAGATAAAGCGCTGTATCATTCGAAGGACAGTGGACGCAACCGGAGCACGACCTATACCAAACAATTGCAAGTCGAACAGGCCTGATTCCCGCCCTTTCCCGTCATCCGGTGAAAGGGCGGTTTTTTGACATCACTTTAAGTCGATTGTTCCGGAAAACCGATGCTCTTGACTGTTCCGAAAACAATCATCCGGCTGAGTTGATCTGCCATGTAGGCCGCCGAATAAGGACGACCGTTTCGTAACCAGGAAATCAGTAGCCCGAGCTGTCCGCCGATCACGTAATTCAACAATAAATCACGATCGACCAGTTGGGTTTCCGTTACCGTGTGCGCTTCGAACACCCGCTGATAATTTTCCTTTAACGTATCGAGAAAACGCGAGATGAACGTTTTGACCGGACCGTTCAGCAACATCGTCCGGTAAAATTGTTCATGTTGTTCAATATGGATGAACAGTCGTTCGAAGTAACGGCTGACCCGATCGAGCGACGGAGCAGCCGGTGCTCCGGTTCCCTGAATCCGGATTGCTTCCATCAGAAGCCGCATATGATCGTCTACAATCTGATTCATCAAATCATATTTATCCGTAAAGTGCGCATAGAAGGTCGATCGATTGACCGCCGCTCCGTCCGTTAACATCTTGACGGTAATCGTCGAAAAAGGATGACGGTCCAGCAAACGAAATAATTCTTTTGTAATACGGTCACGTGACCGCTTTGGTCGTGGATCTTGTCCTGAATTCATCTTCTAGAACCACCTTTTTTTGATATTGTATCCGCTATCATTGACTTTTCCAACACTTTGTCGGAAATTGTCGGTTGTATATTGATTCCTTCTCCATATAATTAACTATATTAACTACTCCTCCCCCAGAGGAGTATTTTTTATGTTACGACTGGGGAACTCAGAGTATACGGAAGAAAGGATGCATTTCATATCATGAACATGAAAAAAGTATTATTGATTAACATTTTGACACTGGTTGTTTTAATCGGTGGAGGCGCGATCGGCTACTACTATTACGATCAAGCGACAAGTTACGTGAAAACAGACAATGCCAAGATTGACGGAAAAATGATTACCATCGCAAGTCCCGGTGCCGGTAAACTGACGGACTGGACAGCCAAAACAGGTCAAACGCTCGACAGTGACGCAACACTCGGTCACGTCATGATGGCGCAAGCCGGTCAAAAACCAGTCAGTACAGCGATCTCTATGCCAACAAAAGCAACAGTCGTTCAGTCGATGGCGACAGAAAACGGCGTTGTCGGAGCAGGAACACCGCTCGCTTACGGTTTTAACTTAAATGAGCTTTGGGTAACAGCGAACGTCGAAGAAACCGACATTGATGAAGTCAAAGTCGGACAGACTGTCGATGTTTACGTGGACAGTTATCCGGACACGACGTTATCCGGTGAAGTCGAACAAATCGGTATGACAACAGCTGGAACATTTTCGATGATGCCGTCTTCAAACGGAACTGCCAACTACACGAAAGTTGCGCAAGTCATTCCGGTCAAAGTCTCACTGTCACAAGAAAAATCACTCGACATTCGACCTGGTATGAATGTGACCGTCCGCATTCATAAGGATTAAGGAGGGACGTCTATGTCTACGACCTTCCTCTTCGGATACATCGCTTTTATGGTTGTCACGATCATCGGTGTCAACCTGATTGCACGGCGTTCACGTCCGGCCCGTCTGGCGGGTGCTGCTGATGCCCCTGCTCCTCTCGATGAGGTGCAACTCAACAATCCGGACAGCGCTCCGATGCCTGCACCGCAAGTAAAAACGCAGGAGCGGGCGCCGCTCGTGACGGCAGATATCAGTATTCCAAAAGTCTTGACGGTACTCTTGATCGGGATGTTCATCGCGATTTTGAATCAGACATTGATCAATGTCGCGTTACCCGTCCTAATCAATGATTTTAACGTCTCGACTTCGACGGCACAATGGTTGACGACCGGGTTCATGCTCGTCAACGGCATCCTGATTCCCATCAGTGCCTTTTTGATGCGGAGTTATACGTTCCGCCAATTGTTCCTCGTTTCCATGACATTGTTCTTCTTCGGATCAATCATTTGTTCGATGGCGATGAACTTCCCCGTCATGATGATCGGCCGTGTCGTTCAGGCAGCCGGTGCCGGTATTTTAATGCCGCTCGGTTCAAATGTCTTCATGACTTTGTTCCCGCCTCATAAACGCGGCGCGGCGATGGGGATGCTCGGAATCGCGATGATTCTTGCTCCTGCAGTCGGTCCGACGATTACCGGCTATGTCATTCAGAATTATGATTGGCATGTCATGTTTTACGGAATGGCCTTTTTCGGTCTTTTGACACTCTTACTCGGTGTCGCCTGGTTTAAACTCGTTCAGCCTTTATCAAAACCGAAGTTTGACGCACTCGGTGTTGTTTTCAGTACGATCGGCTTCGGAAGCCTGTTGTACGGATTCAGTGAAGCCGGTAATGACGGTTGGGACAGCCCGCTCGTCATCAGCACGATTCTGATTGGTATTTTAGGGATCGCAGCGTTTGCGCTCCGCGAGCTTTCCATGGATGATCCGATGTTAAATATCCGGGTCTTGAAAGTACCGGAGTTTTCGTTCACTTTATTCATCAACATCATCGTCACGATGGCTTTGTTCGGCGGGATGCTCCTGCTTCCGATTTACTTGCAGAGTATTCGCGGTTTCTCACCGATTGATTCCGGTCTCTTGTTGTTACCCGGATCACTGATTATGGGAATCACGGGTCCGATCGCCGGTCGACTGTTTGACCGCTTCGGTATCCGGCCGCTCGCTATTTTCGGTTTGACGTTAATGACCTACGGTACGTGGGAACTGACACAACTCGATATGAATACCTCATATAATTCGATCATGGGTATCTATATGCTCCGGTCGTTCGGAATGGCTTTCATCATGATGCCAATCATGACAGCCGGAATGAATGCCTTGCCGATGAAAATGATTCCACACGGGAATGCAACACAAAATACGTTGCGTCAGGTCGCCGGTTCAATCGGAACAGCGATTCTCGTCACGGTCATGACACGTCAAACGACAGCTCACCTGGCAGATGACGCCAATCAGTTTACGACACTTGATCCGACCCTTTCACAGCATTTAAATGAGTTGGGACAACAGCTCGGCAGTTCGCAAGCCGCTTCTGTCAGCTGGATGACGCAGTTGACGAAACAAGCGACGATCAGCGGAATCACGGATGCGTTTTGGGTTGCGACCGTCTTGTCTGCACTCGCCCTGATCTTGTCATTTTTCCTACACGGAAAAAAAGAACCGAATCTCGATTAAGGCTTTTCCTGAACCCGTTGGCGGCACATCGTCAACGGGTTTTTAGTTGTTTGCCTTTGCACTTCTTTCCTAAAATCGCTACACTAGGGTCATTGAGTTTCATATCTAAAAGGAGATGCTTTATGGTTGCCTTTCTGCAATTTTATGCGTTCATCTTTGCCTGCTGTTTCGCCTGGCAAGTCGGACGCCCTTCATCCTGGTCTCAAAAGGTCACACGTGCCTTTTTGATCAGTATCAACAGTCTATTCATCTTTTTCCGTGCGTCCGTCTCCATCTTCCTGTTGATCGGACCGTTACTGCTCGTTTCTTATGTCTTATTTCCACACTTATTATACTTCGCAGGACCTTTGTCCATCATCATCAGCATATTAGTGATCGGTCTGCTGGATCGTCTCGTCAGCTTCGTGATTTTGCCGATTATCCGGTCGTTTTTCCTGAAGAAAAACCGGATGATGCCGCAATTACTGGAAGCTGCCCTTTATACTTTCTCGATGGGCGTGCTTCTTTTTGTGAACTTAACGGTCGTGCCCGGGGTCCAGATTAATATCATGATAGCTGTATTCTTTGGCTTCACGCTCTATTTCGCACATTACTTGTTCGCCTTATTCCGAATTCGGCAACTCAAGAAAAAAATTGCTGCTTCACCCGACAAACGCTGATTCGAACCAGCGTTTTTTTAATTAACCGTTGACAATGATAATCGTTATCAATTATATTCTAAGAGTACTTACGTCAGGAGATGATCACCATGAACACCCGACAACTGATTTTAGAACGACGATCCGTCCGTGCTTACACCGATCAGCCGGTTCCAAATGAAATGATTGAAGAAATTCTCGAAGCCGCCATCTATGCTCCGACTCATAAATTGCGTGAACCTTGGCGATTTGTCCTCGTTAACGAAGAAAGCCAAGAGCGGTATGTCGACCAATTGATGACGCTGCTTGCCAAGCGGGGACAGCTGGATCAAAAAACAGACGAACAACGCCAGATGATGCGTCAAAAATTTGCAGATGTTCCTGTTTATTTGACCGTTTTATATGAAGTAAAAGGAACAGAGGATCAGCAGATGGAAGATCTGCTCGCGACTGCTGCCATGATTCAAAACGTTCAGCTTCTCGCGACTGAACTGGGTCTCGGCTGTTGCTGGAAAAGCGGAAAACATTGGTTCACGGATGAATATGCCGAAATGATCGGCGCTTCCGAAAATGAACGTGTCGCAGGAATCATCCAATTCGGATGGCCCGCCTTAATTCCTCCGCTGAAAAAACGAACGGCAGCACGTGACAAGTTAACGCACTTCTAAACCGGTGCGCATTCTGCGGACTACCCCTGTCCGCGCCAATCAAGCCCCATCATAATAGTTAAAGCGTCCTTCTTTTCATTCCCTCCCCAAACGGAATCGTAAAAGACGGACGCTTTTTTTGATGTTTGATTCCGAACGACAAACAAAGGTGGCGGATTTAGTATCCACCACCTTTGTTTCGTTTCATCCGCTTCGATTAAATCAAACGGTCTTCCGTTCTTCTGGACGCATCGGTGCATCCGGGAGCGCTCCCGTCAATATATGATTGACGATCCGTTTTGTCGCCAGTCCGTCTTGATACGTAAAGAACCGTGCCGCGAAATCTTCAATCTGTTCCGGTTCGAACTGACCTGCCTTGATCCAGGAAATGACGTCATTGAATGACGAAACAATTGGTCCCGGTACAAAGGATTCGTATGGGAAGTAAAAATCACGTTCTTCCCTATACGCGTTCAAATCGTTCACGAGGAAGATGATTGGTTTTTTCAGTAAAGCAAATTCAAAAATAACGGAAGAATAATCGGTCACTAAAATATCCGCTACCTGCATCAAGTCATTGATATCCGGATAATCCGTCATATCAATGATTTGGTTTGAAAATTCTGCCGGTACGACCGGACGGTTCAAGACAAACGGATGCATCCGTAACAGCAGGATATGATCCGGTCCCAACTGTTCACGAAACTGCTGGAAATCCAGTTCCTGATCGTAATGCGCTGTCGTTTGTCCATTTCCTCGGAATGTCGGTGCCAGTAAAATCAGCTTTTTCGACCGCCACTCCGGATACCGGTCATAGAGTTTATGCTCAATCTGAACTTGCCGCTCCCGGTTCAGTAACTGATCGGTCCGCGGAACACCCAGCGGATGGATCCGGGTGGAATCCATCCCAAATGCTTCAGCAAACGGTCCAATGCAGGCTTCTCCGGAAACATACACTTTCGAATAGTTCCGGTGGATCGCCACCATCTTCAAGTAATCGTCATCCGGTGAATAGGACTTATCGAGGACGCTGTAGCCGAACTTCTTGAAGGCGCCGCAGGCATGCCACAACTGAATGACTTCCGTCCCCTTGCGCAACTTCGAGACATAGACCGGATAGTAATAGTCATCAATGATGAAGTACCGGGCCGTCGCCAGTTCGTATGTCGCCCGCATCATATGAAAGACGTATTTGATTTGTCCGATCAGATTTTGTGGAAAACGTTTCAATAAAAAGACATATTGAAAACCGAGTTCACGACTTTCAAGTTCATCATAAACGGCGCGAAAGTTATCGACGAGCTTATCCGAACGATAGGTCGCAAAGACGACTTTTTTTGTCTGTACCGGAAAGAACTTTGAGATCCAATACGTCACGACAAGCAAATAGTGGACTGTTCGCCGCTGAATCAAACGTAATTTCTGTTTCATAACGTGATCCCTTCTCTTTCCGCTTTCATTCTTACATGCACCATTCCATGACGGTTTTACCGAAACGATTCGTCAAATCACTTTCAAATGCTTGATGAATATCTTCGATTTGTCGAATCTGGAAAACACCGGACACGAGATTCGACAAATAGGCCGGAATATCCGGATACATTTGATACAATTCCATCGTCCGTGCAAAATCAGCCGGTGTACTCCGGCTTGATCCGTAGACACGTAATCCTTTTTCAAGAATCATCCGCGTATTGACGGAAACCGGGTCTTCGGAAACGCCGAGCAGTGCCATCGTTCCTTCTGGAATGATGTAATCAATCATTTGATTAATCGCATACTGACTTCCGATTCCACCAACACATTCAAATCCGTGATTAAATGATACGTCGTCCGGAATTTGATCAATATGATATGTTTCATCAGCAAACGAGAAATAATCGAGCTTCGATTGTGTTTTTCCGAAGACAAGCAATTTTGCTTCCGGATACAGTTTGCGTAACATCAATGCTGTAATGAATCCGAGGTTCCCGTCTCCCCAGACACCGAATGTTTCCCGACGGCTGTGGGCAATCTGATCAAAACGTGTCATGGCATGAACGGATACACTGACCAGTTCCGTGAAGGCTGCGACTTCCGGGTCAAGATCAGCCGGTACTTCGACAAGACGATCGGGCTGAATGAAGACATAATCCTGCATATAGCCGTCATAACCGCTCGAGCGGAAACGGCTTGTCCGCAAGTAGTTTTCTCCGATGATGTCATCTGTTTCCGACGGTGTGTTCGGAACCATTGCGACCAACGTACCGATCTTAAACGTTCCAGACGGGTCATGCACTACTTTCCCGATGCCTTCATGAATCATCGCCATCGGTAACTTCTTTGCCAATACTTCCGCACTGCGGCTGCCCGTAAAGTAACGTTGATCCGCGTGACAAATCGATAAATACGTCGGACGAACGACGACCCGGTCTGAATTGAGTGACCGTTCGTCGTACGTCACCTCGATTTGGCGTGGCGCCACGAGTTGATAGACTTGGTTAATCATTGGTGAATCCGCTCCTTCAAAATAGCATTGGCGATGCGGAGATCGTAAGGTGTCGTTACTTTAATATTAAACAACTCACCTGTGACGAGAGCCACCGCTTCCCCTTTAAGCAAGAGAATCTTACAGGCATCCGTCAAAATTGCCCGCTCATCGCTTGATAATGCTTCGTAATGATTTTTGAGTTTTGTGATTTGGAAACTTTGCGGCGTCTGTCCTTGATACATCTGATCGCGGACCGGAATATCGGAAATCGTTTTTCCGTCCGTCGAAGCGACGATCGTATCAATCGCCGAGATGACGGTATCACATGCTCCGTACTCGAGTGCCGTTGAAATGTTTTCTTTGATGATCCGGTGCGTCAAGAACGGACGGACTGCATCGTGTGTAACGATGACGTCTTCGTCTGTCAAACCGTTTTTATTTTCAATCCAGTTGATCGCCGCCATGATGGACTCGTTGCGGTCGCTTCCGCCTGCCGTGATGACGATCCGCTCATCGGTTCCGATATATTTCTCAAGAATATCACGTGTATAGTTAATCCAAGCCGTTGGGGTCACAATAATGATTTGATCAAAATCTTCGTGTAAAAGAAACTTTTCAACGGTATGCACGATAATCGGACGTTCTCCGATTGACAGGAATTGTTTAGGACGATCGACATTCCCCATTCTCGTTCCTTTTCCGCCTGCTAAGATTGCTGCATAAATCATCTTGTATCGCAAAGGACCCATCCATAGACAATGGCGCTATCATGGGTCACTCTGCTTCCCTCCCTTAATAAAAAAAGTTTTTTGTTTCCACTTACCAGCGATGTGGGTATGTTTAAAAAATATGATCTTTTTCTAATGACTCTATCCGCCAAAAGCAAAAAAAATAGACAAAGTTCTATTTTTTTTGCTTCGTCACGATATAATGATGGATGATTTCTAATATCACTATACCATGTTCATGATGATTTTAAAAATCTGTCATTGTTGTGTAAATGCATTGTAATCATTTAAGCGAGGAGAGATTGTTTTGACAGAAGAAACACAGATGCCGACGTTACAGGCACACGTTAACTATCTAGAACTGGCGGGAACCAAATTCCGCTTCGAGGCACGTCTTTTCGGATTAACTGATTTCATTCAGGCCGAACAGCTACTTTTTGAGAATCCTGCCGCTCCTGAAGACACAGAAGAAACACAACCGGACGATGGATACATCCAGTCCGAGGCACCAGCGGAACCGATTCCTTTAGAACGGGCCGTCATTTTCCGCAACAAACGGAACAAGCGGACATTCATTCTTCGTTTCCCGTTCGAAGGTGACTGGACAGAAGAAACATTCAGCGGTGAGCTTGATCTCAATCACCTGACTCCGACCGGACGCCCGCTCCCAATGGGTTACTTCGATGCTTTCTTCGCAATCGTCCAAGGAAAGTCCATTTTACATGAAGCACCATTTGGAGACACACGTTCCTTGATTCCGGTCATTTATCGTGTTGACACAAAACATAGTAACGTCCTGCTCAAACTTGAATATGAACTGGTCGTCCAGTATTCAGAATACAGCAATACCCTAGGTTTCCATTCCCTTAAGCAGGGAGAGACGAAACGGTTTATCCGCTTGATTGAAAAATTCAATAAATCCAAGAAGAATTGGCGGAAGCGTGCGTTCAAATTCCGTCGCTTTACATTCAAGAGCATTTACAATGTCACGAAGTGGACACAACCGATTCAAGACAATAAAGTTGTTTTTGCTTCCGACTCGCGAAGTGACGTCAGCGGAAACTTCGCCTATATCTTAAACGAAATCGAGCGCCGGGATTTAAACCTGGACGTGAAGACGTTCTTCAAACCGAACTTACAGTCCCGCCGTGATTGGCGCGACAAATTTACATTGCCTTACCACCTCGCGACGGCGAAAACGATTTTGGTCGACGATTTTTATCCGATGATTTATCCGCTCAACATCCGAAAAGGAAGCGACCTGGTCCAGGTCTGGCATGCTGTCGGAGCTTTCAAGACATTCGGATACAGCCGTCTTGGCAAACCGGGTGGTCCAAGCGCCAACTCGCTCAGCCACCGGAATTACACGAAAGCCATCGTCAGCTCGCATAACGTCGCCCGTCATTACGCGGAAGGATTCGGCCTAAGGGAAGATCAAGTCATCGCAACCGGGATTCCCCGGACAGACATGTTCTTTGATCAAACGTATATCGCCGAAGCCAAAGAACGGATTTATGAAGAATACCCTGTCTTCAAAACAAAAAAAGTCATCATGTTCGCCCCGACTTTCCGTGGGAACGGCGCCAAAAGTGCCCATTATGACTTCAGTCAACTTGATTTGGATGCTTTATACGAAGCGTTCCATGAAGATTATGTCTTCGTCTTGAAGATGCATCCGTTCGTCCGCCGCCGGATGGAGATTCCGGAAGTATATGCGGACTTCTTCCTCGATTTGACGGACCACCGGGAAATCAACGAATTGCTGTTCGTCTCTGATATTTTGATTACCGATTATTCTTCGACTTGTTTTGAATTTTCACTGCTCGACCGTCCGATGTTATTCTTCGCTTACGATTTGGAAGATTACATCTCAAAACGCGACTTCTACTATGACTTTGAAGAATTCGTCCCGGGACCGATCGTCCGTACGTCGGAAGAGTTGATTGAACGGATCAAAAACGAAGATTTCGAGATGCAGAACGTCAAAGCCTTTGCGGAATATTTCTTCGAACACCAGGACGGAAAATCGAGCCAGCGTTTCGTCGATCAAATCATTCTTGGAGAAGACAAATGAATCCAACACCAAAACCAATGACCTTTTCTTATGATCATTGGCTCGGGAACTACAAAGTATTATTGATTTTCATGGTCGTGTTCGGCCATCTGATTGAAACGTTCCGTAATCTTGAGCAAAATGATCCGGTGCAGATGGTCTACAACATCATTTATTTACTGCATATGCCGGCGTTCATCTTCATGAGCGGGTACTTTTTTAAGGAAGTCAGACCCAAACGAATCATTTCGTTTGTCGTCCTCTACTTCATCTGGCAGTCGATTCATGAAGTCTATCTCGCTTACGTCAATGAAAAGACGGTCGACGGCTTGATTGACGGGTTGCTTCATCCGCTTGTTCCGAGCTGGACGCTCTAGTATCTGCTCGGGATCATCATTTGGCAAATCGTGACGCCTGGATTCCTGGCCTTACGTTATCCGTTGTTAATCAGTATTGCGTTTGCCCTGCTGATCAATGCCAATCCGGGTTCCATCACGAACTCCCTTTCCTTACAGAAGGTCGTCAGTTTTTATCCGTTCTTTTTGATGGGCTATCTCATCAAAGAGCGGGGATGGCTCGCGGACGGGCAGATTCGTGACCGGCTGACGTCACCCCTCGGTCGTTTGACCGGATTGATCATTTCCGTTGCCATCGCTGTCGCTATGGCCGTTTGGACTAAAAATGGATTTGATACAGTCTGGTTGTTCTACCGGGATACGTACGGTGAATTCGATGTACCGGTTCTCAAAGGTGCCTTGATCCAGCTCTTTTTATATGCGGTCAGTACCGTGATGATCTTCTCTGTGCTGATGATGGTCCCGCATCGCTCCTTCGGCGAACGGTTTGATCAAATCGGAATTCAGACGTTGGCGATTTATCTATTACATTCGTTTATCGTCCGGCTGTTCCGTGATTTTGTTCCGCCGTGGATTGCCGAATCACCGGTGCTATTAATCGGTTCATCCTTCTTGCTTGCGCTGTTCTTCGTGTGGATTTTATCCAGTCGTCCGATCGTTCGATTGTTCCGACCGTTGTTATCTCCAAACGTCAACTGGCTTTTCAAGAAAACACCGTAACCGTTCACTTAATAGTTGATACAAAGACCGACTCCAAAAAGAATCACTCGTTTTTTCACGCTCTACCCTGCAGGAGTGGCGTGAAGCGAGTGATTCTTTTTTTGTAACGGGCGGTAAAATTGACAGGATCTTTCTCTTGAAACTAAGATAGTAAAGGTAGATTAAATAAACGCTTACACCAGCGTGTAGAAAGAAGGGATCCCCTTGCAAGCGGATCAACGAAAAAAATTAACGGTTCTGATGATTAACATGTTCATTGCCGTCGGGAGCTTCGGGATCATCATTCCGATTCTGCCCGCTTACTTAGCTTCCATCGGTCAAGGTGGTACGGCAGCCGGTCTGATGATTGCGATTTTTGCCGGTGCCCAGCTCGTCATGTCACCGGTCGCCGGGAAATGGGCCGATCAATACGGTCGACGGAAGATGATCATTTACGGATTGATCGGATTGACGTTATCGATGTTCGTCTTTTATTTCTCGAACTCTGTTACGATCCTCTACATCTCCCGGGCGATCGGCGGTTTCGGTGCCGCGCTGTTGATCCCTGCGATTTTTGCCTACGTCGCAGATATCACGACGATGGATCAGCGTGCAAAAGGTAACAGCTTCGTCTCTGCTGCCATGTCACTCGGTATCGTCATCGGTCCCGGAATCGGCGGTTTCCTTGCCGAGTTTGATTTAAAATTACCGTTGCTCGTCTCGGCACTTGTCTCACTCCTTGCCGTCTTATTCAGCGTTTTACTGTTGCAGGAGAGTGATGTCCATGATGCGACGGCGATGGCACCGGATGAAGGCTCGATGTGGAAAAAGCTTGGAGCATCGTTCCATAAGCCGTATTTCGTTCCGCTCGTCATCACTCTTGTCATGAGTTTCGGCTTGATGGCATACGAGTCTGTCCTCGGTCTGTTCGTCGACAACCAGTTTGGTGCTTCACCAAAAGATATTGCCATTATGGTAACGTCGACCGGTATCATCAGTGTCATTGCCCAGATTTTTGTCGTTGATAAGTTATCACGCAGTCTCGGCGAAGGAAAAGTCCTGAATATCTTCCTGTTGATTGCGACACTCGGATTCTTGTTGTCTCTTTTGACGGCGAGCTACGGCGGATTCTTCGCTGTCACGCTGGTCATTTTCCTCGCGACTTCAATCTTACGTCCGGTCCTGAATACGATGATTTCAAAACTGGCCGGTAACGAGCAGGGATTCGCGATGGGGATGAACAATGCCTACATGAGCATCGGGAACGTCCTCGGTCCGACCCTGGCCGGTCTGTTATATGATGTCAACATTCTGTATCCGTTCATGCTCGGACTCGTTTTCCTTGCCGTGACATTGGTCGGATCCGTCATTTGGCAACGTCGTCAGTCCCGTTTAATTAAAAAGATTGAACAGACATCTTGATTCCGATGTCTAAACAAAAGCAGGAGGTCGCCCGATTAAATAATCGGATGGCCTCCTGCTTTCTTCATCTGGTAGAGAAATATCAGCCGTGCAACGTCGTCCGGTCCCACCAGAGCACTTGCAGGAAGCGGAGCGTTTTGACAAGCGTTTCGACGACCAACAGGACGAGTAAAAAAGCTGTCATCCGCAAATCCAGTACATGATTCAGAACCAGTCCAAATAAAAGGGTCGTCACAAAGGCACGCCTAGTAAGCTCAAACGAAGACACTTCGAACGTCGCGACGATGCTGAGTCCGATACTGTATATCAGTAAACCGATCAAAATGCTGACAGGAACGGTTTCCACTGTATAGTCCACTAACAGATACATACTTATAATCAATCCGATCAACGCCGCCCAGTACGTATAACGCATATATTCTCCTCCCTTTTAATCCCATCATAGCAAATTTTGAATCCTTCATTTTCAGTGCCAAGAAACAGGCAAATGGAAAACTAAAAATCCGTTCATCCGTACTGTTTTTGATGAGCTTTCTTTAACTTCAAGTACTCTTCATCCGCCCGGATCAAATCCCATTTTTCCTGAAAAATTTCTGCCGATTTCGCTTTTTCCGGATCAATTTTCCGCTCGTTTAATTCACCCGTCTCTTTGTTTTTATACTTACGTCCGCCTTTATAATTCGTATACCGACGTGCCCTTGTATGTCCCATCTGGATGAACTTCCGCGCCATGTCCATTCCGACGAAGTCTCCGGCCTCTTTATAGTCGAGATACATCTGATAGATTTTTTCGGAAGATTCTTTGGCAATTTCCGGTGTCTTGAACCGCCAATGCGGCAAGATTTCCCCTTTATACGGTTCGACGAGCAACACACCCTGTTCGCCCCGTCCGACCCGGTATTTTTCCGGTTCCTTCCGAAAATCGGTTGTCTTAAAATCAAGATCATAATCAAATGCCATGTGCAACGCCCCCTTCTCCTACAGGTTTCCCGGGAACGAGCTTCTTTAACCGTGTTCGTACAGTCCGGTCGTATACACAGCAGTTAAGGTTTTGGCGATTTCTTCGATTGACGCGGTCGTCTCTTCGCGAACGACTTCGAACAGATACATTTCATTGGCAAAAAACCAGCCGCGGGCAACGAGTGCCGGATTTAGGTCCGGACGAGCCAATCCGGTTCTTTGCGCATAGCGGATATCGCAGCTGATCCGTTCAATAAACCGCTCACGAATCTGTTTCCACTTCGTCCGGATGACGTAAGAGATGCCAATCGCCTGCTCGACGACCCGCAGCATCTCCCGCTCCTGCTCAGCCAGCTGTAAAAAGGCCATTGCCTGTTGCTCGATTTGTTTTTGAGCTTCTTCAGCCGTTCCCGGCTCAAACGGCTGTTCCGCCACTTGGTGGAAACGATCCATTACGTCTTCCATCAACACAATTAACAGTTCATCTTTCCCTTCAAAGTGAACGTACGCCGTTCCGTATCCGACGCCCGCCCGTTTGATGATTTGCGAAATCGTCGTCGTCTGGAAGTCATTTTCAAGAAAGACGTGCCGGGCTGCGACCAATAATTTTTCCCGCGTCCGAACGGTCCGTAAATGCCGTTTGTCCATTTTAGATTCATCTGCTTTCATCGTGATCAACCACCTCTCCTGATTCTCTATCCGATAATATTGACACAGTGTCAATTTGTTTGCTACGCTTTTCTCAAAATTGATTACTGATTCATTTAAGGAGGAACGGACATGACATTGAACGCATCACGCAAGCATGCCATCGAACAGGATCAACAGGATATACTCGCTCCGTACCGGAACGAATTTTATCTGCAGAAAGGTTCGATTTATATGGACGGCAATTCGCTTGGTCTGTTGTCGAAACGGGCGGAAGCGACGTTACTCGAATCGCTCGCCGATTGGCGGGAACTCGGGATTGACGGGTGGATGAAAGGCCGGCACCCATGGTTCGACCTGTCGGAAAAACTGGCTGCCTTGAACGCACCGCTTGTCGGTGGAAGTGCGGATGAAGTCATGGTGACCGGTTCGACGACGGTCAATCTGCATCAACTCGTCGCAACCTTCTTTGCACCAAGCGGAACACGGACAAAGATTTTAGCAGACAGTTTAACGTTCCCGTCTGATATTTATGCGCTGCAAAGCCAACTCCGGTTGCGCGGACTTGATCCGGCAGAACATCTCGTTCAGGTCGAAAGCCGCGACGGACGGTTTCTCGATGAAGCCGATATCATCGACGCGATGACGGATGACATTGCCTTGATCGTTCTGCCGACGGTGCTTTACCGGAGCGGACAAGTTTTAGATATGGAACGGCTGACCCGGGAAGCGCATGCCCGCGGTATCCTGATCGGCTTTGACGGGTGTCATTCCGTCGGCGCGATTCCTCATGCCTTTCATGACTGGGGCGTCGACTTTGCTTACTGGTGCAACTACAAACACTTGAACGGCGGTCCCGGAACGGTCGGCGGTCTGTTCGTCAATGAACGGCATTTCGGAACATTGCCGGGTCTGACCGGTTGGTTCGGTTCCCGTAAAGACAAGCAGTTTGACATGAATCATACGATGACACCGGCTGAAAACGCTGCGGCCTTCCAAATCGGAACACCCCACGTCTTAAGCCTCGCGCCGCAAATCGGGGCACTCGAACTGTTTGCGGAAGTCGGCATCGATGCCGTCCGGGCGAAATCCCTCGCCTTGACCGACTACATGATGACGCTTGTCGATCAGGAACTGACAGCATACGGTTTCGTCATCGGCAATCCGCGTGACGCGAAACGACGCGGTGCCCACCTGAGTCTTGAACATCCGGAAGCAGCACGGATCTGTAAAGCGCTGAAAGCCCATCACGTCATTCCTGATTTCCGGGCACCGAATATTGTCCGCCTGGCACCCGTTGCCTTGTATAATAGTTTTGAAGACGTCTATGAAGTCGTTTCGATTTTGAAAACGATCATGGATGAAAAACAGTACGAACAATTCAAGAACGAACGCGAAGTCGTCGCGTAAGGAGGCATTATGAAAGAACATCCTACTGAATTACGGCGTGACTTAAAAACACGCCAACTGACGATGATTGCGATGGGTTGTGCGATCGGAACGGGACTTTTCCTCGGAAGCGGTCTCGCCATCAGTCTGGCCGGACCAAGTGTTCTTGTCAGTTACGCGATCGGAGCGTTTATCGTCCTGCTGTTGATGGGATGTCTCGCGGAAATGACCGTTGCCCATCCGACGTCCGGCTCATTCGGAACGATTGCGGAGAAGTACATCGGTCCTTATGCCGGCTTCCTCGTGCGTTATTCCTACTGGGTCGCGAATGTCCTGGCAATCGGCGTTGAAGTCAGCGCCATCGCCATCTACATGAAATACTGGTTCCCGGATGTGCCCGGGTACATCTGGATTTTCGTTTTCGCAGCGGCGTTGATTTATATCAATGCCACGACCGTCAATACGTTTGCGACATTCGAATACTGGTTCTCCGTCATTAAAATCAGTGCCATCCTGATGTTCATGATTCTCGGCGCGTACTTAGTCTTCGGCAGCAGCTCACCGGAGATTGGTCCGCAAAACTTTACGAATGACGGCGGCTTCATGCCGTTCGGATTCTCCGGTCTCTGGATTGCCGTCTTCATCTCGCTGTTCAGTTTCCTCGGGACCGAATTGATTGCCGTGACAGCCGGTGAAGCAAAAGATCCGGATGTCGCAGTGCCGAAAGCACTGAAGGCCACAGTCTTCCGTCTGTCGACGTTTTATGTCATCACGATTGCCTTGATGCTGATGATCGTTCCGTGGCAACAGGCCGGTGGTGTCGATGAAAGTCCGTTCGTGAAAGTCATGGAGATGTTGTCGATTCCCGGTGCAGCCGGCATTATGAACTTCATCGTCCTGACAGCCGCCTTATCGGCGATGAACAGTCAGCTCTATGCTTCGACGCGGATGATGTATTCGCTATCGAAAGCCACCTATGCCCCGCGGATGTTCAGCCGCCTGAATGCGAAAGGCGTACCGCTGTTTGCCCTGGCTGTTTCGACGCTTGGGATTTTCCTCGCTGCCGTCATCAGCAGCCAATCGAGTGTCTCTTATCCATTTATGATGGGGATTTCGATGTTCGGTGCCATCTTCACCTGGTTCATGATTTTCATCTCCCATCTCTACTTCCGCAAAGCCTGGGAACGGGACGGCGGACGAAAACTGCCGGTCCGGATGATGGGATATCCGTATTTGACCGCACTTGGTGCGCTCTTGTTGTTTGCGCTTGTCATCACGACCTGGTTTACCGATTTCCAAATTGTCTTGAAGTTCGGTATCCCGTGGTTGATTTTCCTGACAATCGCCTATGTTTTTTGGAAACGAAATCATCCGCCGCAAGCGGATCAGACAAACCGTTCACAATCACTTTGACGTAAAGGGGATCGATCGGCATGAAACAGACGGATGCGACGAACATTGAGGAGTCGATTCAAACCGACTTTAAAAAAGACCTGTCTTACGGGGATTATTTACAGCTGGACTCGCTTTTGACGAGCCAACAACGGTTATCGGATCACCATGACGAGATGTTGTTTATCGTCATTCATCAAACAAGTGAACTCTGGATGAAACTGATTTTGCATGAGATGACGGCTGCCATTCAGGCAATCGCCGATGATCAACTCGAACGGTCGTTTAAGATGCTCGCCCGTGTCTCAAAAATTCAACAACAGCTGATCCAGTCGTGGAGCGTCCTCTCGACACTGACACCGGCCGAATATCTCGAATTCCGGGACTCACTCGGACATTCCTCCGGGTTCCAGTCTTATCAGAACCGGCAAATCGAATTTTCGCTTGGCTTTAAAAATGCTCAGATGTTACGGGTCTATGAACATGAAACGGCGCTGTTTGCTCAATTGAACGATGATTTACAGACACCGAGCATCTATGATGAGACCGTCCGGGCGATGCACCGGCGCGGCTTACCGATTGACGAGGCGGTTCTCAACCGGGATGTCACTCAAGACTGGGAAGCCGACGCGAGTGTTGAAGCGGCCTGGGCCATCGTCTATCAGGATGTCGAACAGTACTGGGATTTATATGAACTCGGGGAAAAGCTGCTCGACATCGGCAGCCAGCAACAGATGTGGCGCTTTAACCATATGAGTACCGTCGAACGGATCATCGGTCAAAAACCGGGAACGGGTGGTTCGTCCGGCGTCAGTTATCTGCGCCGTGTGCTCGATCACCGGTTCTTCCCGGAACTGTGGTCGGTCCGGACAAAACTTTGAGGGGGAATCTTGCATGAACCGTTGGATGGATGTCTCACAGCCGTTAACCTCGTCGATTACGACCTGGCCCGGCGATACGAAATTTGACTATACGATCAACTGGAGTAAAGCCGATACCGGCTCCGTCAATGTCGGGCAGGTCACGATGAGCCTGCATACCGGTACCCATATTGATGCACCGTTCCACTTTGACGACGTCGGTCAAAAAGTCATTGATTTGGACCCGGATCTTTATATCGGTCATGTCCGCGTCATCTATCTGCCCGGTCGGACCGAACTCGTCGCAAGCGACCTCGATGCATTTGATTTAACCGATGTCCGCCGGTTGATCATTAAAACGGACGGATGGGTCGATAAGTCCGTATTTCCGGAAACCATCCCGGTACTGACACCAAGCCTTGCCGAACGGCTCGGCGAACTCGGTATTGAATTGATCGGACTTGATTTACCGTCCGTTGATGCGATCGACAGTAAAGAGATGGCGGCCCACCATGCGCTCGCCGCCCATGGCGTTCACATACTCGAAGGGTTGGTCCTCGATACGATCACGCCGGGTGATTATCATCTCAATGCCGTTCCGCTTCCGCTTGTCGACGGTGACGGCAGTCCCGTTCGTGCATTGATGCGACCGTATTAAAAAAAACCGACAGAACGCTCTTCCGAGAATGTTCTGTCGGTTTTCAGTTTTCCTTGATCGTTACGGTGAACAATACGTCTTCAATGCGTTGCATGATCTGTCCGAGTACTTGCAGGGACGGCTTGACATCAAAATCGATATCGAGTGAATGGTTGGCTCCTGTTACGAGTTCCAGTACAAGATTCGAGTTACCGAACCGTTCCAACGCTTCCGGACTGTACTGGCGGTCCTGATCACCGATGACGAGTAATCCGTGATGCCGGCTGTTCGAAATCTTTTCGACGATAGCCGGATCTTTTAAGAGTGGCGTCAGGAGGACGACACGCGCTTCCGGAAACATCCCACGGTACATCATTGAAACCAGCGGCACCGTCCCAAGCGATTTGGCAATGAAGTGAATCGTCTGATACGACCGCGCCCGTAACACGTCCCCGATGACCGCTTCGATCCGCCGGCTCATCTCGGCGTCCCCTTGCTCGTCCGGCATACTAAATAAATCATCTGAGACATATTGAATTTCAATGACGTTCACTTTTCGCTTCAACAACATCATCCGGCTGAAGTAAAAATACGGATGATCATAGGCGTAACCGGCTCCGGACAACATAAAACAGATTTCGTCTGAATCGGAGTAGTAATGATTATAGGCAATCGTTTGATCTTCCAGTTGCGTCTCGCAACGGCGAATTTCCATCATGGCTCACCTCTTATTTTTTCCTTACTTTACCATTCCTGCAATCAACCGTCCATTTGAATTCTGTTCAATCAAAACAGCCACATCCTTCGCTGACAGAGCGTTGGATGTGGCTGTTTTTAATTCAGCGGACCAGTTGATCCGGTGTAAAGACGGATTGTTCGACCTGTTTCAAGGCATAAAAGGCACCTTGCTTGGTCATTAAGTCCGCGTATGTCCCGACTTCGACGACCTGCCCCTGCTCCATGACAACGATTTGATCCATCAACTCAAGACCGGCCAACCGGTGGCTGACAAGAAACAGCGTTGCGTCCGATGCACGAGCAAACAGGTGGCGTAAAATCATCTGTTCTGTCAACGCATCGACCGATGAGGTCGGCTCATCGAGCAGATAAAGCGGTGTCTGACGTAAGAATATCCGGGCAATCGCCAGCCGTTGTTTTTCACCGCCGGACAGGTTTTCCCCTTTTTCGAGCACCCGGTCGTCAAGAGCGAGCAACGAAAGACCCACTTGATTCAATGCTTCGATCATTTGTTCATCCGTTGCTTCGCTGCTGGCGAGCTTCAGATTGTCACGAATCGTCCCGTAAAAGAAATGATTTTGTTGCAGGACGACGTTCGACTGTTGCCATAACGCTTCCGGATTAATTTCTTGACCTGGAGTTCCTTCAATCCGGATTCCGTCTGCCGGATACATCCGCAACAACAGTTGCAACAGCGTCGATTTTCCGGAACCGCTTGCTCCGACAATCGCCGTTTTACTGCCGGCAGGGAACGTCACGCTGACATCGCGTAAGACGGGACGGTCCTGTCCGGGAAACGTAAAGCTGATATGTTCCGCACGGAGTTCCGGAGCCTGCGTCAATGCAAACGGACGATAGTCCGGTTCCGCCGTCGCTTCGACGACATCATCCAGCCGTCGTGCCGCATGACGGCTGTCTTCGAAGAACCCGGGTAAAATCGCCATCGGAGCGGCATTTTCAAACACCGTCAACGAGGTCATGACCAACAAGGCGAGGAAAACGCCGTCGAGTTGTCCGTCAGCGACCAGATATGCCCCGAGTCCGAGGACAATCCAGGAAATGATCAACGTCGCCAGTGTATTCAAGGCAAGGTTCGAGACCGCATGCAGTCCGTTCCGTTTTTCTTCCGCCACGTAGCGTGCGGCGACGGCATTCAGTTCCGCTTCCTTATTGCCGAGTTGTTGATAGATCTTTAAGTCGCGATAACCTTGGAACAGTTCTGTCACTTCCGTCGACAGTTCCCCGCGTCGGGCCCGGACGGACCGGGCAAACCGTTGTTCCCGGTAGGCAAACCAGCCGGGAATGACGAATCCCGTTAAGATCAGACCAAACACAAGGACAAGCGCGACACTGAGTGAAAAGAAACCGACAAAAAAGATTGTACATAGGAAAACGAGCACCAGGATAATCGGCGGATAGACGACGCGTAAAAACGTATTTTGCAGACTTTCGACGTCCCCGACGATCCGGGCCAATAGGTCTCCGCTCCGATACTTGGCAAAGATACCCGGTGCGAGCGGTTCAAGCCGTTTATAAAACGTCGTCCGCAAGTCACTGAGGATCGTAAACGTCGCCCGGTGTGAGTAATACCGTTCGGTGTACCGGCTGACAGCCCGTGTCAGACTGGAGATTTTCTGTAGGGCAATCAGGACGGCAAGTGTCTGAATCGGCGGCAACAGGGCCGCTTTTGAAATCAGGAAGCCGCTCGCGGCAAACAGTCCGACCGCCGTGATGCCGGCCAATACACCAAAGATAATCGAGAGCACGATGTCCCGTTTCTGGTGCAGCATCAAACGAAAAATTCCCATCAACTCTTTCATCGTGTCTCCTCCCCTCGTTGAACGGCGCGCATCATCGCATATTCCGATTCACGTCCGAGTAATTCTTCATGTGTTCCGCGGTCGACGATCCTTCCGGCTTCCAGCACGACGATTTGATCTGATTGTTCAATCGTATGCAGACGGTGGGCGACCGTGATGACGGTCGCTTCACGTCCGAGAACAGTCATCGCTTCCTGCAACACCCGTTCCGTCTTCACGTCAAGACCGGTCGTCGGTTCATCAAACAAGATGACGTTCGGCCGTTTCAGGAAGGCACGTGCCAGCGCCACGCGCTGCTTTTCCCCACCGGATAAGCCGCGTCCGCCTTCTCCGATGACCGTGTCGAGTCCGTTCGGCAACTGTGCGATCAATTCGGTCAGACCGGCGTCAGATGCCGCCTGTTCAATCGCAGCGCGCGACGCTTCGCGCAATTCACCAATGGCAATATTATCCGCCAGCGTCCCGGCATAAAGATACGGATGTTGCGAGATGTAGCTGAGCTGACTGAACCAACTTGTTTCCGTAACCGTCTGACGGTTTTGACCGTCAAGCAACAGCTGTCCGTCCTGCGGATCGGCAAGACCAGCCAGCAATTGGAGGACCGTCGATTTTCCGGCACCGCTGCGCCCGATCAAGGCCACCTTTTGATACGGTTCAATCGTCAAATTCAACTGTTCCATCGCAAAGCGGGCATCCCGGTACGAAAAAGCGACGTCTTTCAGCTCAATCCGCGGCGGACGGGCCGCCGGCAGATCCGTTTGTCCGAAAGCGACATTCCGGTCATCGTCCGTCAGTTCGGCCGCAATCTGTTTTGCGGCGGCGACACTGCCCCGACCGGTATGGAAAGCGGCTCCCATCTCTTTTAACGCCAGATAGTATTCCGGTGCCAGGACCAACATCAAGAAGGCCGGTACAAAGGTGATGCTTTGGAATAAAATCAACCGGAGACTGACTTCCAGAGCAATCATCCCCATACTGAGCATCGAAATGAATTCGAGCATTAACGACGACAGGAACGCGAGTTTTAAGACAGTCAGCGTAGCATCCCGAAAATCGAGGCTGCTCCGTTCGATGACGTCCTGCTGGGCTTTCGCCCGACCAAATAACTTCAACGTCGTCAGTCCCTGTAACGTATCGAGGAACGTACCGGAAAAGGCATTCATCTTCTCAAGCTGCGTATCGGCCCGCTTTTGCGTCATGATTCCGATTACGATGTAAAACAGCGGAATGAACGGCGCCGTAATCATCATGACGAGTCCCGTCACCCAGTCGTAGCTGAAGGCGGCAATCAGGACCATCAGCGGAACGATCGACGTCTGGATGACTTTCGGCAGGTACTGGCTGTAATAGCTGTCCATCTCATCAACGGAATCCAGCAGAATGCTGACCTTTTGACCCGATTGTCCTTCAAGCATCGATTCGACGGAGTTTTTCGTATATTTCGCGACAAGTGCCTGGCGTAAGTCTTGTTTGACCCGTGCCGCAAGATTCGTCCCGAGACGTCCGTTCCAGTACGTGACGCCGACGCGCAGGACAAGCATCCCGAGCAGGACACCAAGCAATGGAATGACTGCCGCGAACGGATCCCCTTGCAGGAAAATCCGGTCGACGATGATGACGATCAGATAAGATTGACCGATGACGGCGACGCCCATCAGGACGGCGGCCAACATCAGTTGTATAAAAATCGTACGCGGAATCGTGATGATTCCTTTGAGTAGATTCATAGGAAAACGTCCTTTCACTAAGTGTGAACGACTTTTAGTGAATATTTTCACATATCGTACATTCAGTATACCGAATCCATTCTGTTGATGCCACGGGTATGCAGTCGAAAAGGTGTGACGGTTTTGTGAGGAACCTTTTGTTGGACAATTCATCTATCCGGATGTATTGTAGATAATAGTTATCCACGTTATACAGAAAGGAGAATGTTTCATGCAAATGAAAACAGGCGTCGAACAATCGGTGTACGCGATGCTCTTATTGACGTTTTTACCGGAGAAGGGTGTGTTGCCTGGAGAATTCATCAGTCAGCAACTCGGCGCTTCCCCGACCTATTTTCAAAAACTGCTTCGGAAGCTCGTGAGTGCGGATCTGCTGATTTCTGTTCCCGGTTCCAAAGGCGGCTTCCGTCTAAAAGCGTCACCGGAAACAATTCGTGTGTTTGATATTTATGAAGCCATCGAGGGCAAACAGTCATTATATGCTTCAAGCGGTGTCTTCGAAGACTTGATGGGCATCCAAAACCAAAACATCTGTCTGTTGTCCGATCTGATGACAGAGGCGGAACAATCCTGGCAGTCGACGCTTAAACGCGAGACGATTGACTCGATCCGCCGGGAAATTTATTTGAACTGTCCGCCCGACCACCTGACAAAACTGCAAAGCTTAATCGAAGAAAAAATGATTCGCAACTAAAAGGAGAATGAACCATGACTATATCTACACTTGACCGCTATTTTGATTTATTTGATGCTTCCCGGACTGATGAAAAAGCTTTTGATGACTTGATTTCCCTGTTCTCGGACGAGATTACGTTTGTCTTAAACGGACAGGAACAGCACGGAATCGAAGCCTGGAAACAGTTTGTCCGGATGGTCTTTACGGCTAACCAGGACATCAAACACATGTACGCCGGCTGGGTCTCGTCTGCAGCAGGCGATACGATGGAAACACGCTGGGCCGTTTGCGGCAAACGGGCAGACGGATCAGTCTTCACGCAGGACGGCACGGACATCGCCCGGCTTGATGCAGACGGAAAGATTGTTTATCTCGCCAACGTCCCCGATGATACAGCGATGTTTAACCAGTACAATGGATAATCTGATAATCTATAGAAAAAAGGCATCACTTCGGTCATGAAGTGGTGCCTTTTGACGTTTCTTATAAATTTTTCGCTTTGAATGTGTCGCCGCCTTCGATCGTTCCGTTATCGAATCCTTTTTGGAACCACCGTTCCCGTTGTGCCGAAGTACCGTGTGTAAAGCTTTCCGGTACGACATACCCTTGGCCTTTTTTCTGAAGTGTATCATCACCGACCGCATTGGCCGCACCGAGTGCCTCTTCGAGATCGCCTTCTTCGAGCAAATTTTGTCCTTGTGCGTGATTTGCCCAGACACCGGCATAATAATCCGCCTGTAATTCAAAACGGACCAGATACTTGTTGAACTTTTCTTCGCTCATCTTTTGGCGGAGCGGCATGATTTCGTCAGATGTCCCGAGCAACGTTTGAACATGGTGTCCGACTTCATGGGCAATGACGTATGCCATCGCGAAGTCTCCCGGTGCCCCGTATTTATTTTGTAACTCATCATAAAAACTAAGATCGATGTATAATTTCTGATCACCCGGACAATAAAACGGTCCAACCGACTTTCCGGCTTGTCCACACGCTGAACTGACTTGATCGGTATATAAAACAAGCGTCGGTTCTTTATACGTCATACCGTCCTGTTTAAATTCCTTCGTCCAGACTTTTTCCGTATCCGCCAACACGACAGATACAAAGTCCGCTGCTTCTTTTTCCTTGGCCGTTTCCTGATATTCGCCCTGGCTGTCGCCCTGCGAACCAGACAGCCCTCCAAGGATGTCTGCCGGATTCCCGCCCATCAACGTAACGACGATTAAAATGATGATCCCGAGTCCGCCTCCGATGCCGGCGACCCCTTTTCCACCCATTCCCCGCCGGTCTTCAACGTTCGAACTTCTTTCTCTACCCTTCCATTTCATACACAGTTCCTCCTAAGTCTCAATGCACTTCTATACCCCATATCGTGTCTGTTTAGCCATGATTTTCTATTTTAAAATTTAATTTTGTTTTAAGTATCTTGAAGCTAAACAATCTCATTTTGCCGACCGATAGTGGTATACGTTTAGCATGTTTATTCGTGATTTGTTTCAGTTTCTACTAAAAAACGGGGGAATTTAATTTTATGAAACGTCAAAATCAGCTTATGCTTTGGATTAGTTTTCTTGTCGTCTGTTTATCGTTAATTGTCCATGGTTTACACCAATTTACCAACTTTGCAGACGATTATCAACTCATTCACGGAAACGTGGCCGCCGCTTCACCAGCGACACTTGCCTGGATTGCCTTGTTACCGTTTGTCTGTTGGATTGCTTCCTCGGGCCTTTATCGGATTCGCCCCAACAGCCCGTCTGTTGCCCTTCTTTTAACGTTGACGTTGACGTTTTCCAGTATGTCGATTGTTGCCGGTGGGAACGGACTGGTCGAGTATCATTTTTCCATCTTCATGGTCCTGGCTTTGATTGCTTATTTCCGCCGGATTGACTTGATTCTCGTCAGCACCGTCCTGTTTGCCGTCCAACATTTCGCCGGCTTCTTTTTTGCTCCGTCTCTGATTTGCGGAACAACCGGGTATCCATTCAGCATCCTCATGATCCATGCTGTCTTCTTGATTTTGACGAGTGTAGCTCTGGTCATCCAAATTGCCGTACAGAATCAGGAACGCTCTGCCTCTTCCCGACGTGAAGCGGACGCGACGACGCTGATGACAAATGCCAGTCAGCAAATCGAAGCTCTGGTCGGTAATTTAAAAACGAATACGAAGCAATTGCGACAGGCAGCCAGTCAGTCTGTTGAAGCAACGAATCAAATCGCGACGGCAATCGCCCCAATCGTCCAGTCCGCTGATGGTCAGCATCAATCGATGCAACACGGAACGGATCAGTTGCATCAGGTCAATGCATCCATCGCATCGATCCAGGCGAAAATGGCGCAGACCGTCACGACGACGGAACATATGACGAAACGTGCGTTGACCGGCAACGAGGAGATGAACCTGATGGATCGCCGGGTCGAGGAAATGGTCAAGTCGACGAACGGTCTGCATACTTCGGTCACGGCCATGGCCAGCCGATCCGATAAAATCCAGAAAATCCTCGCCAGTCTGGAAGCAATCGCCGGACAGACCAATCTGTTGGCGCTGAATGCGGCGATTGAAGCAGCGCGTGCCGGTGATGCCGGACGGGGGTTTGCCGTCGTCGCAACGGAAGTCGGGCACCTCGCCGTCCAGTCCCGGAGTTACGCGAATGAAGTGACGGAAGTCTTACAGGCCCTGATTGCCGATACCGACCAAATCAAGACGACAGCTGCCGGTTACACGAAAACATTGGCTGAAAACCAGGAGATGACCAGCCGTGTCCGTCAGACTTTTTCCGATATCACCCATCTCGTTCAAGAGGTCGAACAGAGTATCGGCTCGATTCAAACAGCCCGTCAAGGAGTCGGTGTTCAAATGCTCGACATCGAACAACGGATGGAAACGACCCGAACGGCTTCGCTCGAAGTCCGTCACGGCATTGAATCGACGGCCGTCTCACTTGAACAACAAACAACCGTTCAACACGAATTTGAGTCCATGACAGAATCTCTCAGTATGATGACGGCGTCGCTCGAATACCTCGTCGATGAATTAACACAACATATGACCCGTTGAAATAACGTTCCTCCCCATCAGGAGGAACTTTTTTTGATTCTTTCGAGGAGTTCTTTCTACCTGTCTCGAATAGACATACAAAAGAAATTCAGTAAAGGGGACGAGTCAAATGCGTAAATCTTTACTGTTTCTAACTTCCTCTGATGTTCAGAATCCGGATGCTGATTTTTCAGATTACCTCTTACATGAACTTTTTAAGCGGATGACGGATGAATACGACGTGACTTGTCTGACTCCGGCGTTTTTTGGCGGGCGTGACGTCGAGTCAATCGGCGGCGTGACGTATATTCGGCGTGGAACATCTGGCAGTTTTTTGTGGCATGTCTTCTGTCAGATCCGGTCTCGTCCTGAGGCATTTGTTTTTTTAGCCAATATTCCGTTTCTTGAATACCTGTTTCAATGGGGTCCCGTTCCACATGCGCGATTTCTGACCCGTTCTTCAACATATCCGATGGCATCCCCTTCTCAGACCAGCTTTGTATTCCACCCCTCCGTTCTGACGGCAGAGAGCGCACAAACAGACCAACCGTTCGTCCGTCTTCCGGAAGGACTGGATTTACTGTCCCCTGAGTCGGCTTGGCTCGAAAAAGAAAAACGGCCGACGTTTGTTTACGTCAGCCGTCCTTCTCAACCAAAAGAATTATTTGATGCCCGCCAAGCTTTCATTGCCGTTTACCAGGAGTTCCCGGAGGTTCAACTCTGGATCATCGGACATTGTCCGACCCGGTTCGACTCATCGATTCCTGAAACGATGCGGCCGCATCTCCATTATCTCGGTGATATGGAACAGGCCGCGCGCAACCGGTATATCAGCCGGGCAACCGCCCTGCTCGTTCCGTCCCGCGAAGATAACTGGGGAATGATCGTCTATGAAGCAGCACGTGTCGGGACACCGGCTGTCGTCTATGAGACACCGGGTCTCTGTGACGCCGTTCAGTACGGCATGACCGGTTATCTGGCTAAAATCAATCACCCCGGCGGTTTAGCTGCAGAAATGCGTTCTTGTCTGCTCGACCAGACAACGTATCAGATGTTACGTTATGCTGCTCATCAATTCTCGACAACGAAACATCATCACGATCTGGAACCACACTTCCGCGAATGGTTACGCACACAACTCTGACATCAGAGCAACTTAATCACTGCTGACGGATCCGTCCGTTTCGTATAATCGTCCGGGACGTCGGCAAATGAAATTTTTCCAGACGGCTGAATGATGAATGTCGCCGGTTTCGGTAACTGCCAGTCTTCATTTCCGTTGTGTCTGGCCACATCGAGCCCCGATGCTTTATACACATCGATTAAATAGTCAGGCATGTTGAACACGAGATCAAACTGGCGGGCAACGACGTTCTCAACGTCACTCAGCACTTGAAATGCCAGATCATTTTTTTCCTGCGTCGACAGCGAGTGGTCCGGTGTTTCCGGACTGATGGCGACAAGTGTCGCTCCGTTTGCCTCGATTTTTCCCAACTCCCGTTGGTAAGCCCGAAGTTCCAAATTACAGTACGGGCACCAGCCGCCCCGGTAAAATGTCACGATGACGGGACCGTTCTGCAACAGGTCTTCAAGCGACACAGATTGACCGGATGCGTTCGGTAATGTGAAACGCGGTGCCTCGTCTCCGACGGTTAATCCTTTTGCTCCGTCTGATGCGGCAAGCTCCGCTGTCGCTTGTGCCATCAACCGTTGTTTTTCTTCCGGTGCTTTTTGACGGAATTGTTTCTGATAGGCTTGAATTTCTTCTAACAATGTAGACATGATCTATCCCCCCTTATGTTTGTCTTACAGCATAACAGGGACTCGAAAATCCGTCTGTCATTTTGCACCATCTGATTTCTTACGGAATTTTTTAATGAAACCCATCAGGCTTTCCGGTGTCAGTTCCAGTTTGTTCTCATAAGCATATTTTGTCCCGTATCCGAGGGCGAGTGTTGCCGTCGAGGCGACCCCTGCACCGATGACGGCGCCATATCCCGGAACCATCTTCGCCAGTTGGCGGAATGCCGTTTTCCCGGAGTTGCCGACAATCGTCACGACCAGTAACTCTTTTGCACTTTCTTTCGAGAGATTCCGTTCATACAGATTCGACAGTTTCAGCATCAGTCCGATTTGAATCGACGTCAACGGAATGATGTCCGCTCCCGGAAACGGTACAGCTCCGATTGCCCCGGCGGCCGTACCGGCTCCGACAATCCAGTTGTTCGCAATTTTCCCCCGCAACGCCGGATCGATCTCGCGAACAAACAGATTATCCTTGTTGAACTTTTTTAAGATGTCGAGCACCTCACGCCGCAAGCGGTCAATATTCGTTCCGTCCAGTGCTGAGACCGGTACGACTTTCGGACCCGGCAGCTGCAACTCGATATGGGACAGAATCGTCGCGAGGTCATTCGTCGCATCGATTTTCGTGACGACGATGACGATGTTTTTATTATGGGCATAAATCTTCTTGAAGTTTTTGGTCTCCGTTTCCGATAAGACGGTCCCGGCGGCGTTTAAGAAATAAAGAATAACATCGGCACTTTGATAAAACTTCCACGTCGTATCCGAGTTCAGGCTGTTTGCATCATTTAATCCCGGTGTATCAACGAAAACGACCTTGTCTTCCGGATGTTGCCGGATTTGATCGATCCGTGTCGTTTCCCCCGGCTTTGCCCCGACGGTCGCTACTTCCCGACCGAGAATCGCATTTAATGTAGAAGATTTACCCGCGTTGACGTCTCCGATCAAGGCGACGGTTACTTCCTGTTCGAGTGATTGATTAAAGTCGCGCCGTTCCGACTCAAACGACTGGTCAAATACTTCTTCGAGTTTTCGTTTCCGTTTCTGTTCGTTGGTCTCAAGACCTTCTCCAAAAAAATCGTCCATGATTATCCCTCCTGAATATACCTGCTCCCGGTCTTTTCCCGTTCTCCATTGAAATCATCCAACAAAAGCGATACGATTAATTATGGATAATGTTACCAAAAATTGAAACGAGGTGCTTTTTATGAAAAAATGGCTCTACATACCACTTGCTGCTCTTGTCTTGACCGGCTGTAACCAAGAACAGGCACAGGAACCGGCTACGAAAAAAGCAGCATCAACCGCCTATACATCGAACCTAAACATTTCTCCCGTAAAGATTACGGAAGGCGAAGAAAAATTTGCGGCGCTCGGTAATCAGCAAATCGGCAGCGTTAAATTAAAGGGCACGTTAAAGACTACACACTGGCTTAAGGGAGTCGAATATCTGCCGAACAAAAAAGAACGTACCCTTTTTACGCTCGAACTCGAACCTAAAAAATACGATACACAAGTCCGCTTCAGTCAATCGTTCTCGGACGATAAAATTCATCTTGGTTTGGACGTGGATGATACAACGGTGCAAGGAGACGATTCCTTCAAGCATCTGGATGACTACATGATCCGGGGAGCCGATTTCCGCTCGCGTGCTTCTGCCGCTACACCTTACAACCTGCTGATGGTTTATCATATGACAACAAAGAACGGAATCCGTGGCTTTAACTTAAACGAAGTGACCCGTCCGGCTGATGTACCGCTCAAAAAAGGTGAACGGATTTTCGGCATCGTCCTATCAAATCAGAAGTAAGGCGTTTGGCGTTTTGTCTCTCGACAAGACGTTTTTTGTTTGTTACCGTAATTCTTTTAAGAAAGGATGTTTTTTCCATGAGAAAATTTTGGATGATCTGCTTACTGACTGCTTTCTCCCTCAGCGGTTGCCTGGCACCTCAAAAAGAAACGGTGACGGTGACACCGCTCAAACTAAAAGCTGGTGAACAAGCTTTTGCTGCTATCAATGATCAGGAGATTGCGGCCTTTCACTTGAAAGGTAAACTCAAGAAACCATATCTTTTGAAAGGCATCGAGTACTTACCCAATCATAAAGAACGGACGCTCTTTTATATGGAAATTCCCGCGAAAACCTATGACTCGACGTTGCGGATCGTCCAATCTTCCTCAAGCAAATCCGTCCGCTTCGGTGCCAATTTGGACGGAGGCAGTTTCCGGGCGCATGAAGACTTAAAGATTAAACCGGATGCCGTCAACACACAAAATCCGTCAAGTGAGTTCACACTCACGGATTATAATGTCCTTTTTCTCCGCCAACTATCAGCAGACGGAAAACTCTCGTCGAATCCGTTTAATGACATTCAGGGGCCCGAAAACGTTACCGTAAAAAAAGGTGAACAGGTTTTTGCTTTCGTTCTGACAAAACAAAACTGATGAACGAAAAAGGAAGACGGATTTGACATCCGCCTTCCCTTTTTACAACTGCTGTTAGATCCGACTTCTGCGCTCCAGTAAAATCGTATCCCGCCAGAAGCCGGCCAATTGTCCGATCCGTTCCCGCCGGCCGACTTCCCGGAAACCAAACCGTTGATGGAGTTTCAGACTGGCCGTGTTTTCCGGAAAGATTTGCGAATGCAGCGTCCAGATGCCGGCTGCTTCACTCGCTTCAATGACAGCTTGCATCAATGCAGTACCGACGCCTTTTCCGCGGAGCTTTTCGTCAATGTATAAACTGACTTCCGCGACTCCTCGATAAGCGGGAATCGACGAAAACGGACTGATTGCGACCCATCCGAGCAACTTTCCGTCTTCTTCCGCTACCAGCCGGCTGTGCTTGTGGTGATGGGCATCCCAGTAATCAAACGGCGGTACTTCCGTCCGAAATGTCGCATTTTGGGTTTCGATTCCCTGTTGGTAAATCCGTCCGACTTCCGGATAATCGGTTGCGGTCATTGCCCGTACGTTCATACTCTCCCACTCCTTATTCAATTGCTATTCGTTTGGAGTTCGACATCGGGTCCGGTTTTCCTGTTAGTCGACCGTAAACGGAATCGGTTGTAATTCAAGTGGTGTATTGACGAGGGTATTGCTGTAACCCGTTTCGAGATAATATTCTTCCCGCGTGTGTTCAGATGGTTCCGGCAGTTGGAACGTCGCCCGGAACGTCTGTTTGTCCGCATCGAGAACCGTGACTTTTGCTTTGATTTCCCGACCGTCCGGTGGTTCTGTTCCCTTCAGTAAATACATCGAGTTACGGATATCAAGCTTCGTATCAAATTGAGACGAGCGGGAATTCGTTGAAAATTCAACGACGACTTGCTCGGATGTTGTCTCAATCGATGTGATTTCCATCTTGAGCAGATGCGTTTCCGACTGCTCGCGGTATGGTAACGGCTTAGTTAGCGGAATTGGTTGTGTCTTTAAATCAATTCGCAAAGAAGGCTGCAACAGATAGCTCCCTTTTGGAATCACATAGTTCCCGAGAATTAACCGTGACTGTTCGACGGCTTCCGTTGCCGTTTTCGTCCGTTTGACAGATTGAGTCGACCATGTCCAGTTACGGATGATTTCCTTACCGAACTGATCGAGCAACGTCATCTCAACACGGGCGCGTTCTTTTTTCGGCGAGCGAGTCGTGTAGTCGAACGAGGTGCTGCCTTTGCCCTGAATCAACCGATCCAGCGTGATATCTGTCCGGTATATCGGATTTTTGACCGTTGTCCCGTAAACTTGTTCAGTGACAGGAAGCCGCTTGACCGGAACGTTGAACGTCCAGTTTCCATGGACGCCGAATACGTCTGTCAACACGACCGGAATCTGGATCTTATCCTGCAGTTTAATTTCACCGAGTGTATATTCAATTCGTGCTTGCCATATCCCTTTGACCTGCTTGAACTGAACCACTTCTTTCGTCTCCGTCCCGGCAAAACGTTGATCTCCTTTAAACAGTTCATATAGCCCTGACCGAATTTCTGGCTTCACATCCGGGACCCCGGTTGCTGTCAGGTTCATCCCGATCGTTGCCCCGTCGTAATAGGCATCGATGACCTGGATATCAATTCCCTGATCACTTGCGACTTGGTGGATGGTGGTCGCGAGTTGTTTTTGACCAATCGCAGTACCGGTATTTTCCTGTTCAAGGAACGGTCGGTACATCTGACCGAGTAACGGTACTTTTGCCATCGCCGTCGCAAAGGACGGGATGACGAATGTCGATGTGATCAACAGTGATGCCGCCAGTCCCGTCGAAACAACCAGACGTCGCAGACGTTTCGGCCGTTTGATTTGTTGCTCGCGCTTCCCCTGCTTTATTCCCTGCCGAATCCGCTCCTGTAAGGCGGCCTGCGGTACCGGAATCTGGTTATACTCCTTTTGAAGATCGTGCTTCGACATAATCGAGTCCCCCCAACTGTTTTTTTAATTCTTCTCGTCCACGTCTCAGGTATGTCTTGACCGTATTCAAGGTGATGCCGATAAACGAAGCAATCTCCTTCATCGGGACATCGTGAAAATAAAAGAGCACCAAAACATCCCGGTATTCTTTTCGCAGGTGCGACAACGCATCAATCAAGTCGAGATGTTCTTCCCGTGAAGATTCCTTCACCGGAATCTGTTCAATGAGATCCGCTACCGCTGTCTGTTGGTTCAGAACACGGTAACAGTTCCGAATCAGAATTTTCGTCAGCCAGGTCACGAAGTATTTGGGTTCTTTGACTTGTCCAATGGAAATGAAGGCTTTGTAGACCGTTTCCTGGACGACGTCGAGCGCATCCTGCTCGTTTTTAACATAGACGTAGGCCGTCCGGTAGAGCTGTTCACTATGTAGGAGAGTCAATTGTTCAAATGCTGCCTCGTCCTGCTTGATGGCACGCCGGACAAGCTCCGTGTGCTCCGTTCGTAAGTCCAATTCCGTCCCCTCCTTTTACTGATTAGAGCGCGGCAGGCATGAAAAGGTTTCAAAAAATATCCAATCCAGCAAAAAAGACCTTAGCGAGGCTAAGATCTTTTAGTTTAAAGCGTATACCGGACCGCCATCTCTTTGCCGAACCGGTCCCCGTAATCGATAAAGCCGAGTCGTCCATACAGCTGATGCGCCACGTGATTATCCGGATGGTAACCGACGACGATACACGCCGCTTGCGGAAGCTGTTGCATTTCCGCAAGCAATAACCGCACTGCTTCCCGGCCGATTCCTGCCCCTGGCGGTGATCAACCATCAACCGGTAAATCCAGTAGCCGTCCAGTTCTTCCCGTTCCGTATTGTACATCAAAAATCCGACTAACTCATCTGCCCGATAAATCGCCCGCATGACGAGCGTCGGCTCAAAACCAGCCTGCGCAATCGAGTAGACGTTCGGTTCTAAAAATCCCTGTTGCTTCGCCGTCAATTCAAGCGCACAGCAGGCTTCCCAGTTCTCGTTCGTGACCGGTCGTAATTCAATCTGCATATCCATTCCCCCGTTTTTTTAAGAAAAGCGGGTTACACGTCGTGCCCCGTTTCCTGTTTTGTTTGCGTCATGTTCACCATGATCGCCCCCTTTCGTGATCTTTTAATTACTATCGGATGGTATCCAAAAGATATTAAGTCCATCTCATTACTTCGATTTTATTTTGAAGTTGTCCAATCTACCTCTTTCGTCCCGAGTAGCGTCACAAGCTGATCAAGTCGCTCAATCGTATAGGTCGGCGTCAGTTCTGCCGAAGCCGCGATATGACCGGGATTAAACCAACATGTCGCAATTCCTGCCGAGATGCCGCCCTGGATGTCTGCCGTCAACGAGTCGCCGATGATCAACGTCTGATCGCGCGTCGCGTCCGGAATCCGGTCAAATAGGTAGTCAAAAAAGGCTGCCATCGGTTTTTGATAGCCAGTTTCTTCCGAGACAAAAATTCTGTCAAAATAAGGAGCCAGACCGGATCCCGTCAGCCGTGCCCGTTGCGTCGCTGCGACACCGTTCGTTACGACGTACAGCTGATACTTTCCTTTCAGCGCATCGAGAAGTTCGATTGCTCCTTCGATCAATTCCGTTCCCTGACTTAAATAGGTGCGGTAGCGTGTATCCATCCGGCTGCCGTCGACCGTCCGGCTCTGTTCGGCAAAAAACGTCACGAATCGTGACGTAATCACTTCATCCCGTGTCACTTCTCCCCGTTCGAGCGCTTTCCATAAAGATTGGTTAATGGTCCGGTACCGGGCTTCCCGCTCGTCCGTCCACTCAAGCTGTTCGTCTTCAAACAACTGGCGTAATGCAGCACGTTCCGTCGCATCAAAATCAAGCAAGGTATGATCGATATCAAATAATAGTGTCGTGTAATTCATGTATTAAGCTCCTTTTCGTAACATCCGTCGTTCGGTCAATTTGCCGCCTAGCTGGAATAATAAAACACCGCCGCCGATCAAAACAACACCGACAGCTTTCGTCCAGGTGAACGGAACTTGATCGAGTCCGAACCAGCCGAGTGTGTCCCATAACAACGCAAACAGAATTTGCGAAACCATGACGATCGAGATCGCGTAACTCGGTCCGAGCTGTTGCACCCCTTGCGTTACGCACAAAACAACGCCGACGCCGATAATGCCGCTGAACCAAAACCACGGTTGCATCCCGCTCATGGAAAAGAGACCCCCGCCTTCCACAAGCAGTCCGATCGTCAGCGAGGCAAGGAACCCAAGTCCGAGAACAAGTGTCGTCGTCGCCCATGCTCCGACCCGCTCCTTGACTTTGGCATTAAACGTATTTTGAATACAAACCATCATCCCGCCGAATAAGGCGAGGACAATTCCAAGTGTCATCTTTTCTCCTCCTCACTCATAAATACTTTCGCCGACCCGTTCCGTCAAACCCTCCCGGTCGATAATCGTAATCGTCCGATTCGTCCGTTCAATCAAGCCGTCCTGACTGAACTGACGCAGGACACGATTCAGGTGACGGTAACTTGTTCCGATCAGGTCCGCCGCATCAACCAGATCACTGACCGGTAAGGTCGGTGTTTCCGGTGTCATCGACAAGAGATAACTCGCAAGCCGGACCTCGACCGGATACAACAGATTAAAGCTCATCGAGTGTGATTTCAGCTCAAACTTCATCGTAATCGTCTCAAGTAAAAATCGGAGAAATGCCGGATTGTCAGCGCCCTTTTGCTCCAGTGCCGCATAAGAAATGCTGACGGCTTTGACCGGTGTGACGGCTTCAACCGTATTCATCAATGGTGTCCGGCGGACGTATTCAATATCGCCGACCAGATCAAACGGATGCTTAAAGGATAAGACAAGCCGTTTTCCGGTCGCCGACATATGGGTAATCTTCAGTTTCCCCTCGAGTAACAAGTACATCCGGTCCGCTGCGTCCCCTTGACGGCACAGCCAGTCGCCGGCTTGAAAAGCGACCGGTTGTAAATGATCACGCAATCCGCCGGCAAACACTTCCGTCAATTGAAACCGGTCCAAATAGTTGTCCAATTGTGCTTGTTCCACGTTAGTGCCCCCCTTACCATTTCAAAATCAGCACGCCGCCGATCATCATCAAAATGCCAATCACTTGCGGCAGCTGGAGCCTCCGTTTGATCATCCCGAACCAACCATTCCAATCAATCACAAGCGCCAGTCCAAGCTGGGCAATTAGGAATAAAGAAATCGTCAACGTCACCCCCATCAAATGAACGGCCGTCATGTTACTGAATAAGACCGCTGCTGCAAGTGCCCCACCGGATAAATACAATACTTTCACATCTTTCATCTGCCGGAATGTCCGGTCGCGTAAAATCAACGTAATCAGTAACGCAACGACAAAACCGGTCATCTGCGTCAACGTCGCCGCTTGCCAAGTGCCGATACCATTACTGATCCGGGCGTTCGCGACGCTTTGCAACGTCAGAAAAAAACCGCCGCTGATTGCAAAAAGAATACCACGCATACTGGTTCCTCCTCTCTCCTATTTTCCTCTCTTTATTTAAACGGAGTCTTCCTGAATGATAAAGGACATTTGTCCTGAATGGAAACTCATCCCTTTATCCATGAAAAACCGCCTCGTCGTCAGACAGGCGGTACAGGTTTAAATTTTCTTCACAAACTCCGACTTCAACTTCATCGCACCGAGTCCATCAATTTTGCAATCGATATCATGATCCCCGTCGACGAGACGGATTCCTTTGACACGTGTCCCTTGCTTGACGACGAGCGACGTGCCCTTTACTTTTAAGTCTTTGATGACCGTAATCGTATCCCCATCATTCAAGACATTGCCGTTTACATCCCGGATGACAGTGGACTCTTCTGCCGCTGCCGCGTCATCCGCCGTCCATTCATGGGCGCATTCCGGACACACGAATACATTCCCGTCTTCATATGTATACGCTGAGCCGCAGTTCGGACAATTCGGATAGTCGTTCATTTTAATTCCTCCTGTACTTGATCGATTCTTCCACTTGATTATAACAGCGATTTTCCACAAGGAATCTGTTTTTCGACATGACAAAGAGGACAGATACTAAGATCTGTCCCCTGTCCTCATTCGAAAACTGGCTGCAAAGTCAGTTCTCACAGTTATTCATTTTCGAGCTTTTTAATCGCTTCATCGAGTTTTTCCTGATCTTCATCCGTCAGTTTCGGATACTGCGGATCGATTTCACGTAAGACGTCATTCATGACTTCCGTCACGATGTAACGGGTGAACCATTCGTCATCGGCCGGCAGGACATGCCACGGTGCATGTTCCGTTGATGTGTGCGAAACGAGTTCAGCAAAAATATCCTGGTATTCGTCCCAATGCTCCCGTTCCTCGACATCACTGAACGAAAACTCAAAGTTTTTCTTCGGATCTTTAATCCGTTCAAGCAATCGTTTTTTCTGCTCGTCTTTTGAAACATTAAACAGAAACTTCACGACGCGGAAACCGTTCTCGACGAGATACCGTTCAAAGTCATTGATTTGGCGGTACCGCATCTTCCAGACATCCTGGTCGTCCGGCACTTCCTCGTCTTCCAGCAAATCATGAATCCGTGGTGCAATGACTTCCTCATAATACGACCGGTTTAAAATACCGACTTCGCCTTTTTCCGGCAAGCCTTCGTGAATCCGCCACAGATAGTCATGCTTTTGCTCCGTATCGGACGGTTTTTTGACGGACAACGTCCGCAGACCTTGGGCATTGAGGTTCGAGAAAATATAGCTGATCGCTTCATCTTTTCCGCCGGCATCGATGGCCTGCAGGATGACAAGAACGCCGTTTTTTTCTTCCGCATGCAGACGCCAATGCAGTTCTTTTAGTTCTTCGACGCTTTTCGGAATGTGCTGATCCAGTAACTCGTCTTCGGCAATCCGGTTTTCATCTGACGTTGGATAATCCGATAACTGAATTGATTCACCCGGTGTGACACGGTATTTTTTTATGTCCATGGTAATCCCCCTCGTTTTAAGTACATAAGGGATATTTACCCAAAGCGCCTCAGAAAGAAACGTTCAGATGAACTTATTCTTGAACGAGTTTCCGTAAGCCATCCTTTAGGGAAACCGGTGACCGACCGAGAATCCGTTCGAAGTCCTGACTCTCAACGGCCAGTGTGCCGGCTGCAATGCCTTCCTGAATCGACTGTAACATCGGCAGTAAAAATTCCGGAACTCCCGCCTTCTGCATGATTGCCGTATAAGTCGCGCTGTCGACTTGCTTCACCTGTACCGGGCGCCCGAGAACCTGTCCGAGTGCTTCTGCGATATCTTGTTGTGTGTGCAGAGGTCCCGACAGTTCATAAATAGACTGTTCCGGTTTCGGATCGACCAGCACCGTCGCAATCGCTTCCGCATAGTCTTCCTGCAATGCCCAGCCGACTTTGCCGTTCCCGGCACTCGTCAACCAATCCTGGCCGGCACGGACGGCATCGATCGTCGACTGTTCATTCTCTAGGTACCAGTTGTTGCGGAAAAACAGGAATGGAATCCCCGTCTCGCGAATCAACTGTTCCGTCACCTGATGGGTGCGGGCCAAGAAGTTTTGACTGGCTTCCGCGTTGGCGATACTCGTGTAAGCAATCAAGCCGACTCCCGCTGCTTTAGCTGCCTCGACAGCTGCCGTATGTTGACGGATTCGTGTCGCCTCTTCGCCGTCGGTCGAAATGAGCAAGAGCCGGTCGACGCCCGCAAACGTTTCTTGCAGCGTATCCGGTTTATCAAAATCACCATGACGCACTTCAACACCGCGCGATGCTAAATCCGATGCTTTTTTCGGATCACGGACGCTGACAATCAGATCTTCTGCTACGATTTTCGTTAAGAGATACTCAACAATTTTAGTTCCTAATTTTCCGGTTGCACCGGTCACAAGTAATTTCATGGACGTAAGCTCCTTTTTTAATAAGTTTCTACCTGTATCCAATTGTATTACAGGTGGTACACTGTGAGGAGTAGGCACTTTTTCGATACCAGGTCATACAAACCGAACTATAGGAGGAATTCCCGATGAATCCAGCTTCGACAACCGACTCCCCTCTCTCACAACGGACGGCGTGTCCCGTTACACGAGCTCAGACCATCATGGCCGGCAAATGGAAAATCGTCCTGCTTTGGCATCTCAGTACCGGAACAAAACGGTTTCACGAACTGGAACACCTGTTGCCGGGGATTTCAAAAGGGATTTTAACACGGCAATTACGGGAGCTTGAGGCCGACTGCATGATCGACCGAAAAGTGTACCGGGAAGTCCCACAAAAAGTCGAATACTCGTTAACTGACACGGGACGCAGTTTTCTGCCGATCCTCGATCAGATGGCCGCTTGGAGCAGTCAGCACTTTCCGGCTGATCCCGGGTCCTGATTATTAAAAGAGCGACTTCCACTGACGGAAATCGCTCTTTTTCTTACTCATTGTTCGGTCAAAACCGCTTTGAAGTGCGCATCCATCGCAGATGCAACACGCAACCCGGAAATGACGGCACTTTCGACCCGTGTCCACCCGGACGTATCTTGCGGATCGAGGAACGCATCTCCCGCCAGCCAGAGCGGATGCTGCTCAAGTTTCAGATAAGGCGTGCGGAAGACGTCACGTGCCTGCGCATATCGCCAACGCTTCAGTTGCTTCGAAACTAATTGGACCGGTCCGAGTTGTTCCTGCAACAGCCGTTCGATTTCCGCCAGTGTCTCGTCTTCTCCTTTGTCGTACCACACCTCGCTCCAGTCACCGGCCATGTAGACACTCAGGAGCGGAGTCACCGACACTTCTTTTTGCGCATTGTTGACGATTTTCAGGATTCCGGATGGCAAATCCTCATCGAGCAGACCGACTTCCCCGAGGTCGGTCGATTTCTCCAGTTCAAATAATCCGACGAACGTCGGCTCAAACGTCACTTTCCCGAGACGGGCATGGTCGGACTCCACCAGCATTAACGGTGAAGCTGAGAGCAGGTCATAGGCTTGCGGAACCGGGGCCGTCAGCAGAATCGCATCATACGTCCGTGTTTCTGCCGCTGCCGTAGTCTGAAGAGCCGGTCCTTCTGCCAAAATCCGTTCGACCTGTTCATTTAAATGAACCGGAATCCCGCGGGCAATTGACTGGACGAGCTGATTCATCCCGTTGACCGCGACATACCGCGGAAAATCATCCCCGAACCATTTTCGGATCAGGCCTTGCTCGAGCCACTCGTCGACTTCCTGCGCCAACTCGTCCGTCCGGACCGTAAAGAAGACGGCTCCATGATCCGCTGTCCCCTCGTCAATCCGTCTCGTTGCCATCCGTCCCCCGACACTTTGGCTTTTTTCGATGATCTCGACCGCATAACCTTCCGTCATCAATTGCCGGGCTGCAAACACGCCCGCGATTCCGCCGCCGATAATCCCAATCCGTTTTTGTTGTTCCATCCGAACTTCCCCCTCTACCTGCATCATTTCTACAAGTATAGCGGTTCCTACGTCAGACGACGTCTTTTAACGTTCTTCGAATATGCTCGTTCGTTCTAGTTCCATAAGTACACGGGCAAGATTTTTATTGAAAAACAGCTGATGACGGTCCAGTCCGCGCTGCACACACCAGCCGATTCCCGTCAGCGCTTCAAACAGACGGTAATATGGCAAGTAGACTTCAATCGGCTCCGGTTCCCTTACTTGTCCGTATCCCTGTTGATAGGCATCAAACAAATCGGATTCGCCTTCGAACACATCCCGGTCAAGTTTCGTAAAATCAATTTCCGTCGCTCCGAAACGTGAGGTCTCAAAGTCAATCAATCCAGTGAGGTTTCCCCCGTCTGCGAGCAAGTTGCCGAGCCGGAAATCAAGATGGACCGCGACAGGGCGGGACGGCTCCGGCAATTCACGTTCACGCCGCTTCAATTCTGTAAAGGCTGCCTGATACAGATCCGGTGACAGCGCCTGGCGAATCGTCGGTTCGAACGACGTCATTTTTGCATTCCGGAAGACACGCCAGTCCTGTGAGGTAAAGGCGGTAAAGCCGTTCTCCTCAAAATCGCCGTACCTCTCACCCGTACACGTATGGAGTGTTGCGTGAAGTCGGCCGATTTGCGAGACCAATTCTGGTGTCACTTTCTCAATCGTCGAACCGGCAAGTGCTTCGAGCACAAACGCACCCGTCGTCTGTTTGGTTGGTCGCGCCGCCATGAGAATTTTCGGCACGGCGACACGACTGTCCAAATACGTTAACCAGCCGTGTTCCCGGTACCATTTGTCTGCCGTATAGGGACGCTTTAAAAAGACGGTCCGTCCGTCGCGCAGTACCAACCGGTCGACATCTGAACTGTACGAATCGGTCACGGGAAAAATCTCTGCGACATCGAGACCAAACGCTTGAATCCATTCTTCACGGGTCATGAGGGTTCCCCCAATCGTTTTTCGAGGATTTCACCGGGTAATCCGTCAATCGGTCCGAGATACGTCGAACGGAATCCAAGCTTCGTCAAAATCTTTTTCGACGCCGTATGATTCGGATCAATCGTTGCCGTGACGACTGTCAATTCATGTTCCTTCGCCAGTTCTAGCAGGCGGGAAGCGAGTGAGGACGCATACCCGTGCCCACACTGTTCCGGCAATAGCATATAGCCGAGTTCCGCTTCAAACGGTTGCCGTGTATCGCGTGTGATATGACCGATCCCGATCCACGTCCCGTCCTGATAGACGAGATATGATCCAAGACGGTCATGCCGTTGCTGTTCCATGATTGACGCAAACCGCCGCTTCGCCTCTGCTTTCGTTAAAGGGTGTTCTGTAATGTAGCGCATGACCCGCTCATCCGTGACAAGCGTTTCGTAAGCCGGATAATCCGCTTCGTCCATCTTTCGCAGTTCAATCATGCAGTCACCCCTTTTATCTATACTGATGATGAATCGGTTCAAATAACTTTTCCGTCGAAGGACGGACCATCGCAAAGTGTTCGACATTGTAGTGTCCGTGCAAGACCTGATTATGATGGGCAATCATTTGTTCCGCCGATAAGACGTCGGAACCGTTCGTCGTATGTCCGTCAGCGACGAGCGTCACGTCAAACCCGTTGACGGTCGCACTGCGGACTGCCGTATCGATACAGTGTTCCGTCTTACACCCGAGGATGACGACATGTTCGACCCGGTGCTGCTTTAAATAGTCCAGCAACGGTGTTCCATGGAACGAGTTCGTGGCCGCTTTATCAAACGTGACCGCCTGCTCCGGAATCTGAATCGACGAATGCACTGCAAACCCTTCCCCTTGTCCATTCGCGACATCGAGATCCCGGATGAAGATCATGACATGTCCCTCATTGTCTGCTTCCTGTACGACCTGATTGATCACTTGAATCATGTTTTCTTTCGCATGGACGCCGGACTCTTCCGCTGCCCCTTCGACGAGATCCTGTTGAAAATCAATAACGAGCACCGCTTGTCGCATTTGCCTGTCCCTCCTTTTAAGTTCTTTACTTCCCTCTTTTCCCTTTCCGGTTGAAAAATCCTGTTTTTCATCAGCAATTTCAAGTCTTAATGAAACTTTTTGTCTGCCGGATGCGTTGAATAAGGCGACGGAAAGGATGTTATGTATGGAATTAGTCCCGCTCTTTTTTGTAACGTTCATCATCGTCTTGGCTGTAAATCTGTTTCTCGACAAGATGATCATGAACCGCGAAATGACACGACCTGTTTTTTTGAAAAATCTGCTGATTTGCTTCTTGATTTCGCTGGTTCTGTTAAACGTCTTTTACTTACAATCTTTGATGAGCTGAACAATAAGACCGTCCACTTGAATCAAGTGAACGGTCTTATTTCATTCAATAGACTTCATAATTTTGCCCGGTCTGTGCCCCTTCGACACTTTTTTCAAACGCTGTCGCGACACGCGATGCCGGAACGGCTTCGAAACCGCGGAAAAATGGTCCGTACTTGTCGAGCGACTCAATCAGGACATTCGGACTGACACTGTTGATCCGGATCCCCCGCGGCATTTCAATCGCTGCCGCATGGACAAATGCTTTGACGCCACCATTTGCAAGGGCCGCCGACGCGCCTTGTCGAATCGGATCGTCCATCATGATGCCGGTCGTCAATGTGAAACTGCCGCCGTCGCGGACGGCGTCCAGTCCAAGCAACACCAGATTAACCTGCCCTTTCAGTTTGCTGTCGATTCCGATCTGATTCAACGCTGGTGTCAAATCCGTCAATGGTCCGAAATGCGCCCCGCCGGTTGCACTGATGACGGCATCGACCGGACCGACCGTTTCATACATCGAACGGATACTGTCTTCCGACGTGATGTCGACCTGGACATCCATCCCTGTCCGTCCGGCCCGGATGATCTCGTGCCGCTCGCTTAATTGCGCGACGACGGCTTGCCCGACTGTGCCGCTCGCTCCGACTACTAAAATTCTCATCTGTTTATCCCCCTTCTGATCTGAACTACGTGTTCAGCCTACCGTAACCCGGCAGTTTTTTTCAAGAATGAGCACGGGATGACCAATAATACTGGGCAATCCGGAAGCCGACATAATCGGAATTCCATAACACGGGATAATCTCTCCGTTGATGCAGGTCCCAATAGCTGATGATGCGTCGTTCAATTCGTTGCAGATAACGCTTGTTTGCTGCGGCAAAAGTTCTCAGCTGTTCTTCGGACCAAATCTGTAACATCGGTTCGATGCGTTCGAGAATCTCGCGAACATATTCTCCGGTCAGTTCAATTAAATACAGTAGCACCCAGTCCGTGTTTGCCTGTTCCTGTTCCAGCCGGCGGACATATTTTTCGCGGATATATCCATCATGATGACGGGTGTACATGCAGTACAATATCCACCGTTGGCGATCCGTCAGGGTTTGAATTTTTTCTTCCTTTACTTCATTTAAGTACAGGCGGTACGGGAGAATCAACGGTTCTCCGTAAAACGTGACCTCAATCGTTCCCCAGGTCACTGTTCCAAAGAGCCGGCGCGGTAAAAGGCGTGCCACGACTCGAACATCATCCGTACAAGATTGCGGAAACGCGGCTGCCCAGTTCCATTTTCTGTTCACGTATTGTTTCCTCCTCCATACATCGTTTCTGTCTTTTATCAACTTATCATTTTAACGACAGAATGAGTTACTATATATTTACAGGTTACATTCAAACTATTGATGAGAGGCGGCTTAGCATGGACAACGCTTTAGGAATCATAGCTGTAATTATCATTTTACTTCTCTTTAGTTATTTACTTTTCCGTAAATTCAGTCGTCATGATGCTGTAACGGATTCGGTGCTTCCACCGATTCCTGCAAAAACAGACGTTCCGGAACTTCATGCCGATGAACTACCCTGGGAAATTGAATCATATTCCTTAACTGATATGACATCGTATCGCCATTCCGAATCATTAACTGTCACACAACGTCTAAAAGATCAGGTCGGTAATATTATTAAACTTTCGCCACATGCTAAAAATCTCATCCAAAAAGAACAGAGAGTCATCATCAAATTCAGTGAAGAAGCTCTTGCCAAGCTAGCATCCGGTGAATTACGAATTATGAAGGCCAAGGGATCAGTGGATCAATTTAGAGCACTTACCGTTGATCATCAACATAAAATCAGACATCACGCAAAGTTCGAAATTCAAGATATTAAAAAAATCAACCCCGCTCAACTGGCGAATTTAGCTCTTGGAGTCGCGACCATGGTCACTGCTCAAGAACATTTGGACCGGATTAATCAGCAACTTACATCTTTGAATCGAAAGATCGATATATTAATTCGTCAATCCAAAAATGATAAAGCCGGCATCATCAAAGGCCATATCAAATATCTGCTTTCGATTCTGCCAAGTATCCCTGATGAAGAAGAACGATATTCGGTAAAATTAGAAGATATGGCAGTCATTTCTTATCAAGAGCTAGAATCAATTTTACCGGAGTTGGATTTTTTAATCAGAAGTGCTAACGACATTGAAGAAAAAACAACATTCAAATTGGATAAAACGGTTGATGAGATAAAAGAACTCGCCGCATCATTTGAACAGACTATATTGATTGGATACGGAAATTTAGAAGTCATGTCGATTTGCTTAAAAATCATGAATGATTGGAATCAGGATTCACAAACAAATGCAACGAGGTTATCAGATATCGAAAAATATCATCAGCAAATTACCGAGTACCATCACAAATTCGAAAAAATACTAAACGATAAACATATTAGTCTTGATGCGACCTTCAGAAGAAATAAAACAATTACCAGCAAAAAAGAAGATATCGATAAACAGCTAACCTATCATCAGGAAAAAATACGCTCTAGTAAATCAATCATTACCGATCACATCATTCAACTGAAAGGACAGGATTACGACTCGATTCCCGAACCCGTGGATTTGAGCGTAGATTTTGATGAGACCGGCGATATTCATACGATTCATCGATTAAAATAAGCCTATCTGATGAGAGGCATTCTATTCTCGTGATTAGATAGATTTTAATTTTATGCTAAAAAGACCCTTTGGACGAAAATCGTCCAAAGGGTCTTTGAAAATTATTTTGATTTTTTCACGCGGATGAACTGTTTTTACTCAACTGTTACTGACTTCGCCAAGTTACGTGGCTTGTCGACGTCGCAATCACGGCCAAGTGCCGCGTAGTACGAGATCAACTGAAGCGGTAAGACAGACAAGAGTGGTGACAAGAGCGGCTCGACTGCTGGGATGACGAATGCATCCGTCGGCAATTCGAGACCTTCTGCTGCGATGACACACGCGTTCGCGCCACGTGCGACGACTTCCTTGACGTTACCTCGGTTGTTGAGGTGAACGTGTGGTTGTGTCACGAGGGCGATGACCGGTGTGTTGTCTTCGATCAAAGCGATTGGACCGTGTTTCAATTCGCCGCCGGCGTAACCTTCTGCTTGGATGTACGAAATTTCTTTGAGCTTGAGAGCCCCTTCCATTCCCACATACGCATCTTGACCACGACCGATGAAGAAGGCATTGCGTGATTCAGACAAGTATTCTGAAGCGATTTCCTGGAACCGTTCTTTTTGTGACATGACGGATTCCATTGCGCTTGAGATTTTTCCGAGTTCTTTCATGAGATCGAAGTTCACGTCGACACCTTTTGCTTGAGCGAGGTCAAACGCAAGAACTGCGAGAACAGCGATTTGTGCTGTATACGCTTTTGTTGACGCCACGGCGATTTCAGGACCCGCATGCAACAAGAGTGTTGCGTTCGCTTCACGTGACAGAGTAGATCCTGCAACGTTCGTGATTGTCAGTGCCGGGTGACCAAGTTTTTTCGCTTCGACGAGAACCGCACGGCTGTCCGCTGTTTCACCTGATTGTGAAAGGAAGAGGAAGAGTGGTTTCTCAGTCAAAAGCGGCATGTTGTAGCCGAATTCAGACGAGATGTGAACTTCTGTCGGGATACCCGCGATTTGTTCGATCAATTGTTTTCCGATCAATCCTGCATGGTAGCTTGTTCCGCAACCGATGATGTAGACACGGTCACGTCCGAGGACTAAATCACGGACCGATTGATCGAGTGTGATTTCGCCTGACTCGTTTTGGTATTTTTGAACGATATTACGGATAACAGCCGGCTGCTCATCCATTTCTTTGAGCATGTAGTGCGCGTACGTGCCTTTTTCGATGTCTGATGCATCGATTTCTGCTGTATACGCCTCACGCTCTTTGACGTTTCCGTCTAAGTCCTGGATTGTGACACTGTCACGCGTCAAGATGATCATTTCGCCGTCATGCAACTCAACGAACTGATCCGTGACTTGAAGCATCGCCATTGCGTCAGATGCGACAACGTTAAACGTACCGTCACCGAGACCAACGAGAAGCGGTGATTTGTTTTTAGCGACGTACAAGACGTCCGGGTTTTCAGCATCGATCAACGCGAGTGCGTATGAACCGTGAAGCACACGAAGTGTTTGACGGAATGCTTCGACGACGTCATTTGTTTCAGCAAAGTTCTTTTCAATCATCTGAACGATGACTTCTGTATCTGTGTCGCTGAGTAAATCAACATTGAGTTCTGCTTTTAACTGCTCATCGTTTTCGATGACACCGTTATGCACGAGTGTGAAACGTGATGAAGCACTTTGATGCGGGTGGGCATTCGGTACACTTGGGACACCGTGTGTCGCCCAGCGTGTGTGACCAATTCCAACAAGACCGTCTGCTTCTGCAGGAACGACTTCGCGTAGCGCAGCAATCCGGCCGACTTCTTTATGGACTTGAACGCCGTCGTTGACGAACGCAAGACCAGCCGAATCATAACCGCGGTACTCGAGCTTTTCGAGTCCCTTTAATAAAATTTCCTTTGTGTTAACCTGTCCGATCATACCTACGATACCGCACATAATGTTTTTCTCTCCCATTTACAAGTATTTCCCTGAAGAGGAAACGGCTCTTGCCGAGAGTTGTCATGACGCATCTGTTTGTCCGTCTAATCACTTAAACGATTTCAGATGTGTTTTCGGTACTGACATGGTACCGGGAGGCATCCGCCGAATGATTCGATAAACCTCCACCTCGTCAGCTGCCTATCACATAGTCAGCCCTGGCGCTTTCATTTCTGTCTGACCCCGTTTCTGTCCGACTTTACAATCATACGAACTTTATTTAGAAAAAGCAAGAAAGGTAACGTATTTGTAACTATTCCCGATATTTTTCTAAACGATACCTCTAATACCTAGATTCTGTAAAAAACGTTCGTTTTTTTACTTTGCTTATTGGGTTGTCGATGATTCTGTCACAACAGAAGTGCTGTATCACGTGACCTCTACAGGGAAAGGAAGCTCTGCTTCCGTCAGGAACAGGCAAGACCCGGTTGTCAAAGACAACAGCTAGCTTACGTTCCACCTGAAAAAAGCGCGTGAAAACAGCACTTCGTCACCTTTTTCCTGAAAATCGTCCCAACAAAAAAAGGAACGGATTTTCATCCGCTCCTTCCGTTTACTCAGTTTTCCCGTAACGCATAGTTTTCACGAACGACGTTTGCAATCCGCTCGACATACATGTCGCATGCTTCTTGCGTCGGTGCTTCCGCCATGACACGGACAAGTGGTTCTGTTCCCGATGCCCGAACAAGAATTCGACCGTTGCCGGCCATTTCCGCTTCGACTTCTGCAATGATGGCCTGAACCGCCGGACCGTTCATTGCACCGTTTTTATCCGAGACACGGATATTGACGAGACGTTGCGGGAAAACCGGCATTTCGGCTGCGAGTTCCGACAACTTCTTGCCTGTCGCCTTCATGATTTGTAAGAGCTGGACGCCTGAAAGCATGCCGTCTCCTGTTGTTGAGTAATCCATGAAGATGATGTGACCCGACTGTTCACCGCCGAGTGTATAGTTGTTTTTACGCATTTCTTCAACGACATACCGGTCACCGACTGCTGTCTGTAAAGCCGTCATACCGTGTTCTTCAACCGTCTTGTGGAAACCGAGGTTACTCATGACGGTCGCGACGATCGTGTTGTCTTTTAAGCGGCCGATCTCGTTGAGGTATTTCCCGCAGATGAACATGATTTTATCACCGTCGACGATTTTACCGTTCTCATCGATTGCGATCAAGCGGTCACCATCGCCGTCAAATGACAGACCAACGTCTGCACCTTTTTCAAGGACGAAGTCAGCTAAATGTTCAGGATGTGTCGAGCCGACACCTTCGTTGATGTTCAAACCGTTTGGTGTCGTTCCGATTGTCGAGACTTCCGCTTCGAGATCACCGAACAGGCGTGGTGCGAGGCTTGATGTTGCACCGTGTGCGCCGTCGATGGCGACATGGATGCCAGAGAAGTCTTCATCTGATGTCTGACGTAACATGTGAAGGTACTTTTGTGCGCCTTCATAGTAATCGTGGACAAATCCAAGCTCTTTACCGGACGGACGCGGCAACGTATCTTCCGCTTCGTCAAGCAAGCCCTCGATTTCAAGTTCTGTTGCATCATCGAGCTTAAAGCCGTCTGATCCGAAGAATTTGATTCCGTTGTCTTCGACCGGATTATGTGACGCGGAAATCATGACGCCCGCTGTCGCATCCATCGTTTTCGTCAAGTACGCGACACCCGGTGTCGAGATGACACCAAGACGCATGACTTCTGCACCGATTGACAGGAGTCCGGCAATCAGGGCGTTCTCGAGCATTTGTCCAGAGACACGTGTATCGCGGCCGATCAAGACTTTCGGACGTGTGCTTTCGTGTTTCGTTAAGACATACCCGCCGGTCCGACCGAGACGATATGCCAGTTCAGGTGTCAATTCTACGTTTGCGACGCCGCGGACGCCGTCAGTTCCAAAATACTTACCCATGTTCTATTTCCTCATTTCACAAAGTTGATTTAATTGGCTTGGACCGATGTCCGGGGAACCGCTTTAAGCGTGATATCCATATTATCCGGACGAAGTACGTCAAACGCTTTTGACGTCTGATACGAAATCGGCAAGCCGTGTGTACCTTCTTTTAAGCCGGTCACGTCAATGACGGCTTTAATATCTGTCGCATCAATCGATGCAAGATCCGCTTCACTTCCACGGACGACGAGATCAATCGTCTGTTCGTAATCGATCGTATACTTCGACTCATCAAATCCGTTCAACGTCACCGTGACACCGGAAATTGTTTTCTCGGCCCGGTCCTCGACGGTTTCCGTCGTCGCTTTCGCATTTTCCTTCTCGACGACGATGCTGACCGTAACCGAAGTCGGTTCCATTGCGGTTACGTTGTCCGGTTCAATCAGTTTGACCGTACGATCAACAGTTTTCGTCAATCCTTTTAAGGAGACCGCTTCCGTCGACACGGAGCCGATCCGTGACAGCTCTTCTTTTGTTCCATATAAGCGGGCTTCCGTCGTGACCGGAACAATCTTGACGACTTTATACCCTTTCTTGACTGCATCTTTTGTTTCGACATTAATCGGAACCGTTTTGCTTTCCTTATAGACCGGAACCGTCACTTCCAGCTGTTCCGGATCGTATGTGGCACTGATCGCATTTCCGTTCGCATCCGTTGCTTTGACGTTGAAGGACTCCGTAAACGTCTCCGCACGGCCCGTGACATCGATTGGAACTTGGATTGCTATAATGGCCTGAAGCTTTTCTGCCCCGCCGGTCACGGAGACCGTTTGACGGGTCGGCTGTGCTTCACCGACGACATATCCTTCAGCGATTTTATTTTTGTTCAACAACGCTACTTGAACCGGAACTTCTTTTGTGACCTTTTTATCGAGGAACACTTCAATCGTTTCCTGTGTTGGTGTCACTTCGACATCTTTGCCAAATCCGTTCGCCGTCAAGCGGACACGATGATAACCTGGATCAAGTCCTGTCAAGTCAATCGACAACCCAAAATCTTTGACGAGTCGAAGCATCGTTAAACTGCTCGACGGGCCTTTGACCGTCGTTTCAATCGTTTTTGGAATATTATAGGCGACCCACTGCGTTTCATCATAATTGACTGTCACCGGTACGTCAAACTTCGTTGAGCCTTGACCGGCGATTGGTAACAGACTGGCCGCATCACTTTTACCGGTCGTATTTGATCCTGCGACCATCAGATAGAGCATGATGGCGAGCAAAACAGCCACGATGCGGAGGAACCAGCGTTCATTGAACCATTTTTCGAACATTATTTTTTCGCCCCCATCCAATTCAAGAAGGAAGTATTCGTCGGTTCGACTTTGACGATTGTTTCAAGCAGCTTCGTCCGGAGCGATTCTTCATCGAGTTCCCGGTAAAGCCGTCCGTTGATGGCAAGTGAGACGCCACCCGTTTCTTCCGATACGACCAGTGTGACACTGTCCGTCACTTCACTGACACCGATGGCTGCCCGGTGACGTGTCCCGAGATCCTTTGAGATATGTGCACTCTCGGATAACGGTAAGTAACAAGCCGCCGCTGCCAGTTTCCCTTGTTGGACGATGACGGCGCCGTCATGAAGCGGTGTATTCGGAATAAAGAGATTGATCAATAACTGACTCGTAATTTGTGATCCAAGCGGAATGCCCGTCTCGACATATTCACTGAGCCCCGTCTCCCGCTCAATCGTCACAAGTGCCCCGATCCGGCGTTTCGACATGTATTGAGCCGATGTGACGAGCGCATCGACGATTCGGACTTGTTCATCCTCATCACTGATGGCACTCCGTGAAAAGAATTTACTCGTTCGACCGAGGTGTTCGAGTCCCCGGCGTAACTCTGGCTGGAAGATGATGATAATCCCTAACAAGCCATACGTAATAATTTGATTCAACAGAAATTGTAAGGTCTTCAGTCCGAAGAATCCGCTTAAGAACCAGCTGATCAAAATGACGGAAATCCCTTTGATCAATTGGACGGCTTTTGTACCTTTGACAATGATCATCAGACGGTAAATGACGAATGTCACGACCGCGATATCAATCACATCATTAATATAATCGTACCAATGTACGTTTTCTCCCAGTTTCAACAATTGAAATTGAAGTGGTTGCCAGTTGAAGTAATTCACCAACCGTGCCCCCTATCTCATCTGATTTAAACAGCTTTCATTATAGCACAAAGGGACGAGTTAGACTCGTCCCACTTGACTCATTCAAAGATTCGTTTAATTCCGTACCAGACCCGCTCAAAGAGTTGATCGATTTGTTTGATTTCTCCTGTGACGTTGCCGGCACTGGCGGTATATGCTTTGCCGTCGACGGTCATCACGTCTCCGTTGACCTTGCCTTCGATCCGGACATTGCCGCCTTCGACATAGAGGTCCTGGTTGACGGTGACGCCTTCCGGTACGACAACTTCGCCGTTCTCTGCGACGATTCCCGGTACATTCGTATACGATAAATCATGTTCTTCCTGTGTCAGGTAGCCGCCGAGACTACCGACCGACAACAACATGAAAATCGAGGCTGCCGCAAGCAACGGATACTGCTTCATCTTCCCGCCGAAACGGGATGTCTTCCTGAGCGGAGTCACATTCGGTTGGTCCACCTGTTCGGGCAGTTGTGCCAGCACGCGGGATGTAAAATCCGCCGAAAGCTTGGGTGCTGAAAGCGCGCGTAACTCTGCATCGAGGAGCCGATACTCTTCGAACTCGTCCATCGCATTCGCTTCCCGTAACTCCGCTTCAAGTCGTTTGAAGTCTTCTGGAGGTTGGTTTTGATCTAAATAATCCTGTATCCGTTCATACACTTTTTCTCGTGTCATGGTGAGTGCCTCCTTCTCATCTCATCGTTTGCCGAAATGCTTTTTCAGCGCTTCGCGTCCCCGATGAATTCTCGTTTTAACTGTAGCGACGGGTAAATCGATCATCTCACTGATTTCCTTGAGCGAAAGATCTTCAATATATTTCAAGACAAGCGGAATCCGGTATTTTTCCGGCAGGCCGGCGATGGCTTCCCCTACATCTTGTCGTTGTTCCGAATCAATGACTTGATCTTCCGGCAACTGATCCTTACTTTCAAGCTGGGAATACAACGTGAGTCCTTCAGTTCCCGACATCTCGGCATCAAGGGAATAATCCGGACGTTTTTTGCGGAGCCGGTCAATCGAAACATTCGTCACGATCCGATACAACCATGTCCGGAACTTCCACTGGGCATTATACGATTCAATTTTCGTGAAGACGCGGATAAACGCTTCTTGCGTGGCATCCTCTGCTTCCATTCGATCCCGTAAAACACGGAAGGCGACTAAAAAGGCACCTTCTTTATATAGATCAACAAGTGCCGCGAATGCATCGCGGTCTCCCTGCTTCACCCGCTCAATCAAGCGTAGTGTCGTTTCTTCCACTTTGAATACCCCCCGCTCTATGCGGTCAATCTCTTATACGGAGTCGACCAACAAATGTTTCATCTCAATTTGAATTGTAACAAAAAAAACTTGAACCCTGACGAAAAGAGTTCAAGTTCTATCCATTATTTTACTAAACGATGGGTCTGCATATACTGGAGCAAGTTTCCAATCAACTCATTTGCAAGAATCGCTGTTCCGTTTCCTTCTTCGAGTAATGGATTCACTTCTACGAATTCAGCGGCGATAAACTCATCCTGCTCGGCACAATGACGTAAGACGGTCTTTGCATCATCAAGCATAATTCCGTCCGCAACACGTGTCCCGGTTCCTTCGACCAGGCTCGGATCCAGTCCATCCATATCAAAACTGAGATAAAACGCATCTGTCGTCTCTTTGAGATAGGCAACAGCCTCCTCCATGATGGCATCCATCCCGCGTGTCCGAATCGCTTCCATATCATAAACGCGGATCCCGAGACGATCAATCAGTTCCTGTTCTCCTGCATCGACATCACGTAAACCGATGAAGACGAGGTGTTCGGGTTGCAGTTTAACCCCGTCCCCTCCGATTTCCGTCAGACGCTGGTGTCCTTCGCCTAAGGCAACGGCCAGCGGCATTCCGTGAATGTTCCCCGATGGAGAAGTCTCCGGTGTATTTAAATCGCCGTGTGCATCAAACCAGATGACTCCGAGACGTGGTACGACTTGCCGCATACCGGCAATCGTTCCGATCGCCATGCTGTGATCGCCTCCGACGAGTAACGGAAAACGTTGCTCTGTCAGCGCCTCACGTACAAGTAAGTGTAAATCGTTTGTCGTGTGGACAACACCTTCGAGCCGTTTTAATTGCGGATCTTCTTCACGAACAGCATCTTCAGACAAAACAGCCGCTTCCCCGTAGCGAACTGCTTCCTGTCCGTTTGCTGCCAGTGTTTCGAGTAATCCTGCCTGTTCAACGGCAGCCGGTCCTTGCTCTGTCCCCGGTTTTCCTTGACCATAACTATACGGTACGCTGATATATGCAATGTTCATCGACCTGTTCCCCTTTACTCAGTAAGTTACCTTAATTGTAAGCGGTAACAAGAAGGTGGTTCAACTCGACACGATGACGCATGATTATACAGAATTTGACGACAAAAAAGCACTGTGAGAGTTACTCACAGTGCTTTCGCGTACGTACATGAATTCCAGGCATTTCAAGTATAAAAAAACTTAAGACGAACGAAACTCGCTTAAGATCTTTAAGCAAAATTTGGTGGAGCCTAGCGGGATCGAACCGCTGACCTCCTGCGTGCAAGGCAGGCGCTCTCCCAGCTGAGCTAAGGCCCCAAAAACATAAAAAGCGGAAGACGGGATTCGAACCCGCGACCCCGACCTTGGCAAGGTCGTATTCTACCACTGAACTACTTCCGCAAAATATGAGCCATGCAGGATTCGAACCTGCGACCCTCTGATTAAAAGTCAGATGCTCTACCAACTGAGCTAATGGCTCGACATGGTGGGGGGGGGCGGATTCGAACCGCCGAACCCGAGGGAGCGGATTTACAGTCCGCCGCGTTTAGCCACTTCGCTACCCCCCCAGTTTGTCTAGGAACTATACAATTGAAAAAAACAGTGCCGGCAACAGGAGTCGAACCCGCGACCTACTGATTACAAGTCAGTTGCTCTACCAGCTGAGCTACACCGGCAAAAAATAAAAATGGTGACCCGTACGGGAATCGAACCCGTGATACCGCCGTGAAAGGGCGGTGTCTTAACCGCTTGACCAACGGGCCATTGGCTCCGCAAGTAGGATTTGAACCTACGACCTACCGGTTAACAGCCGGTTGCTCTACCACTGAGCTATTGCGGAATAAATAAAAATAAATTGCCTGGCAACGTCCTATCCTCACAGGGGGAAGCCCCCAACTACTTTCGGCGTTCAAGTGCTTAACTTCCGTGTTCGGCATGGGAACG